>JBKPTB010000023.1:0-7091 GCA_046735315.1 Actinomycetota bacterium | reverse complement strand
GCGGGCGCGTTTGCGCTCCACAGCGAGGGCAGGTGCGCGCCGCAAATGCGCGTGAGCCTGTTCGAGTCGTTCGCGCCGGCGCTCGACCACGCTCCGCGCTCCTCTCGCGAGCCCAGCGCGCGTGCGGCCGAGGCGCTCGAGTAGCTCGACCGCGTCGGGGACGACGAGTCGCGCTGCCGCTGTGGGCGTTGACGCCCGTGCATCCGCGGCGAGATCGCAGAGCGGCGTGTCCTGCTCGTGTCCCACCGCGGAGACGACCGGGACGGTCGACGCTGCGATCGCGCGCACGAGCCGCTCGTCGCTGAAGGCCAACAGATCCTCGAAGCTGCCGCCGCCGCGGGACAGGACGATCACGTCGACCTCCGGGGCATCCGACACCTCGCGCAGTGCTTCGATCATCGAACTCGCCGCCAGCGGCCCCTGCACATACGTTTCCGCTACGACGATTCGAGCTGCCGGAAACCGGGCGGTGATGGTTGCGATCAAATCCTGCTTGGCTGCCGCGTCGTTGCCGGTGACCACGCCGATCCGGTGCGGGAGGAATGGAAGCGGCCGTTTTCGTTCGAACAAGCCCTCGGCCGCGAGCTTCTTCTTGAGTCGCTCGAGCGCGGCGAGGTGATCGCCGAGCCCGAAGCGCTCCAACGAGAGCGCGCGCAAGCGGAAGTCACCGCGCGCCTCGAACAGCTCCGGTCGACCGAACACGTGCACGCGCTCGCCGTCGGCCAAGTCGAGCCGTAACGCATCGAAGCGCGCGCGTCCGATCGTGACTCCGAGACAGGCTCCGTCGTTCGGATCCTTGAGCGTGAAGAAGACCGATTGCCAACGAGGATTACGGCGGAGCTCGGTGACCTCTCCTTCGACCCAAACGGTCGGTAGCCGTTGCAGCCATTCCGCCACGCCCTGATTGAACGAGCCGACCGAGTAGACCTTGCGGTCGCCGTACTGGATCGCTTCGACTCTCGCCACGGTTCCAGGATGCCACGCCGCGCGCGGCAGAGGTGCGACGGCTCAGTCTCTTCTAGAGAAGAATCTCGACGGCGGTTTCGGGCGCGCATCCCTGCCCGACGAGCTCGACCGCTCGGTGCAGGTCGGCCTCGCTTCCCGCGAGCCGCTCTGCGAGCGAAAGGGGATAGCCGGCCTCCATCAGGACGTGCAGCCGCCAGCTCTCGACCTTCGAGTGCTCTCCGCCGTTCGGCTCGATGATTTCCGTCGCTTCTTCCACGATGTGCCGGTTCGCCGTTTCATAGACGAACCCTCCCGCGTTTTGTTTGCCGGGAACCGCTCGCGAAAACGGCCGGTCAGGTGCGGGCGAACGTCTCGTCGATCCGTTTGCCGAGCTCGCGCAGGCGGGCCTCCAGGACGGCACGCTCGGCCTCGGTGTCGGCCGCGAGACCGTCCAGGCGCCGGCGGAGGTCGTGCTCGGCCTGGGCCAAACGCCCGTCGAAGGCCTCGATCGCCTCGGCCCGCTGGCGTTCCAATCCTGCGCTTACCTGCTCCTGGCGCTTCTCGAGGCGCTGCGCACCCGCGTTGCCGATCTGCGCCAGACGCTCGGCCAGGACAGTCTGCGCCTCACGGGAGAACGCCTGGACCGCCCGATCGAGCTCCCGCGAAAGTCGCGTGGCCGCCGCTTCGCGCGACGACTTCACGGTGTCCGCGAATTGCTGGGTTGCCGCGTCGGAGTAGCTCGAGGTTGCTCTCGAGAGCATTCGCTGCAGCTGTTCGAGCTGCCGTCGCTCGACGTCCTGAAAGCCCGCCTGGATGCGCCGGACAGCTTCGGTCTCCTCGCGGTCGATCAACTCGGCGAGCTCTCGTTCGCGTCGGCGGATGCGTTCGTTCAGCTCGTGAAGCGTGCGACGTCGTTCGGAGGCGTAAGCCTCGAGCTCGCCGCTTCCTGCCGCGACAGCCTCCTGTGTCGCGCGAGCCAGATCGTCCCGTAGGCGAACGAGGCCCGCTCGCTGCTGCTCGCTCTCGGCCTCGAGGCGTTCAGCGTCCGTCGCGATTCTGGCTTCTGCCTCGGAGATCAGCTGCTTCTGATTCTGTGCCAGTTGGGCCAGCTGGTCGGTCACCCCGCGCTGCGCACGCTCCAGATCGTCGGCCCAGGCCGCCAGACGCGCTTCCACCTGCTGCTGGGCGGCGGTCAGCGCCTGCGCGAGCTCGTCCGCGGTCGTTTGCGAGCGCTCCGCTGCGGCGGCGCGCCGCTCTTCCGCGAAGCGCCGCTCCTGTTCGATGAGCAAGGACGCGGAGTCCGCGCGTGCGCGCGCAAGTGTTCGCTCGAGCTCGGCGCTTCGCTCGTCCGCTTCCTTGGCGACGAGCGCCTGGAGACGCGCCTGTGCGCGAGACAGCTGCTCGTCCATGCGTCGGGCGGACTGCAGGAGCGTCCGCAACTTCACGGCGACGAGCGCGGCCGCGAACGCAATTGTGATCCCGCCGGCTGCGACGGCGAGTTCGCTCTGCGGACGCAGTCCGAAGCTCACCCAAGCGCCGGCTGCCGTCAGCCCGAGGATCACGGCCACCGAAACGAGGGCGGTGCGGCCGGCCCGGTCGAAAATCGCGGCCAGCAGGGACAGGACTGCCAGCACCGCGGCTGCCGCGAAGACGATCTGGACAATCGTCACGAGTCCCACGGCGTCAGGTTACGCGGAGCAGGACGAGCGCGATGGCCAAGCAGACCATGGCGGCCGAGAGCGCTTGCAAGGCGCGCTCCGAATCGCCCGCGAGCGTCTCGCCTGTGATCGGAAGCGAGGTGCCGTCGACCAGCTCGATTCGTCCCGTCACGCTCTGCGCTCGTCGCCGTACAAGTCGAACCGGTGTGGACAGCCTCCGCTGGGCGTGACTCACAAACGCTGCGAAGGCTGCGGCCAAGACGCCTTCGATGCGAATCGTCTCCGCCGCTGCGAAGAAGGTCGCCAGCACAGGGAAGGCCCCCCACGAAAGGGCGAACCACGGATCCCCGTGGAGACGACCGTCGAAGAGCTCGAGGTTGTACGCAACCGCGATGAACGCCCCGATGGCGACGAAGAGAAGGAGCCAGAGGTTCGTGCGGATGGCGACCAGCACACCGATTCCCGCGGCGCCGGCAAGTGAGACCACCGCGAGCGCAACGAGGATCGTGTCTGGTATGCGGGTCGCGAGCGGGCGGCCGTGCAGCTCGTCGAGCGCGTGGGCTGCGACGCCCATCCCGAGGAAGAACGCGAGGAGCCCGAGGCCGAGGACGCTCGGGCGCCAATGCGGAGCGAGTGCCGCGCCGATCGCGACGTACGACAGGTGCCAGAGTGTGTAGGGCGGATGGAGCAAGGTCACGTAGTCGCGCCAACCTCCCGGGGCGAGCGCGTAAAAGGCAGGACGGGCCGTGCCGCTCATGCGCGCCGACCCCACGTGACGATCCCGCCGCCAAGGCTGAGCCGACGCGACTGGACGTCGGCAATCCCCGCGCTGCGCCAGGACTCGAGCAGCCTTCCTTCTGGCCACCGGGCATAGAAGTCACGGATGCTCGGCCCGAGGAAGTCGCCGACGTCGGCCCAGCCCTTCGAGATCGCCCGGCCTGCGACCGGCAGCCCGACCCGGACGTACAGCTCCCAGAGGGGCCGCCAGATGCCGTGGGGGACGCCGAACTCCAACCCGGCGATCGATCCGCCCGGCCTAACGACGCGGGCAAGCTCGCGGAGAGTGGCTCCGGGATCCGGCACGTAACGCAGGAGATAGGTGAACGTCAGTCCCTCGAAGGACGCGTCGGCAAAGGGCAGCGCCTCTGCCGTGCCTTCCATGAGCTTGACGCTCGCCGGCAGCCGCCGACGCGCCTCCGCGAGCATCTCCGGGCTCTGGTCGAGCCCCACCACGTTGCAGCCCTTTCGAGCGAGCAGCTCGCGGGCGACGGCACCGGTTCCTGTGGCGACGTCGAGCACCGTGTCGCGCGCACCCGCCTCGATGCGGGTGACGAGGAACCGCCGCCAGCGTGGGTCCTGGCCGAGCGAGAGGACAGCGGCGTAGCGATCGTACGTCGGCCCGAGCGGGGCGAACAGCGTCCGGGCGGAGGCTGCCTCTCCCACGGAGCGAGTCTATTCTTGGCATCGTGGCGCTGGCGGACGACCTCGACCGGATCGCGCAAGCAGCCGCGGACTACGCATTGCCAGGCGAGGACGTCACGGCGGTCCTGGCCGTCGAGCCTGCCCCGGGCGAACGCGCCTACCTGTGCGCCTTCGGAAGCGCCGAGGGTGTCGAGAGCTGGCTCGTCCTCGACGATGCCGGCCTGCCGGTGACTGACCGCAAGCGGGTCCGTGATGCAGCGTCGATTGCCGCCCTCTGCGAGGTGGTGGAGGAGACCATCGACCGTGCAGAGCCCGGTGAGCCCCGTCGTGCGTCCCTCTCGTATCTCGACTCGCTCGGCGCCGCCGCCAAGAACGGTGAGCTCGCCGCCGCCGTGCAAGGTGCTGTCCCTGCCGTGGAGGAGCTGACGAAGGACGTGGAGACGCACTACAAGGTCGAGCTGAGTCGATGAGCGGCCTGCCGGCGACGAAGCCGTAGTGCTGCCCGACGGGGCTCTGCGCGACCGGGTCGCGCTCGTTACCGGCGGCGGGAGCGGACTCGGGCGTGCGATTGCGCTTGAGCTCGGTCGGCTCGGTGCGAAGGTGGCCGTGGTCGGACGCCGGCGCGAGCCGCTCGACGGGACGGTTGGAACGCTGGCCGGAGAAGGATTCGCGGCGCAGGCCGACGTTCGCGATCCCGATGCGGTCGCCGCGGCGTTCGACGCTGCCGAGGAGGCGCTCGGGCCTGTGACGACGCTGGTGAACAACGCCGCCGGCAACTTTCTGGTCCAGGCAGAGGACCTCTCGCCGAACGGGTGGCGCGCCGTCGTCGGGATCGTCCTCGACGGCACGTTTCACTGCTCGCGGGAGCTCGGTCGCCGCGTGTCGGAGCGCGGCGGCGACAACGCCCAGATCGTGAACATGGTGGCGACGTACGCCTGGACAGGCGGGCCCGGCACCGCGCACTCCGCTGCCGCAAAGGCCGGAGTCGTGAACCTGACGAGGACGCTTGCGGTCGAATGGGCGCGGCATGGAATCCGCGTGAACGCGCTCGCACCCGGACCGATCGATACCGAGGAGACCCGGGCGCGGCTCTGGCCCACGGAGGAGATGCGGGAACAACTCCTCGGTCGCATTCCTCTAGGGCGCTTCGGCAGCGAAGAGGAGATCGCGAACGCATGCGCCTACCTCGTCTCCGACTTTGCGGCGTACGTCACCGGTGATGTTCTCACCGTCGACGGCGGTGCGTGGCTCGAACGCGGAATGTTCCGCTAGGCGATCTCGGGCGGCGGCCGGCGGACAAACCGCTGTCCGACGGCTCTGCCGAAGCGATGCAGCAGCATTCCGAGGACGAAGATGCTGAGTCCGACGGCGAGCAGTGCGACCGCAAACGTCCAGCGGCTTTCGTTCAATCCGGTGCTCAGGTAGTGGACGAGCGGGGCGTAGTAGCCGAGGACCCCGTACATGGCCCACGTTGCACGGCGGATGGGGCCGGACACGACCAGGATCAGCGCCCCGATGATCAGCATCGGGATCCAGCCACGGTCGTGGTCGCCGCCAGGCTGGAACGTGAAGAACACGAGTCCGGCGGCGACGCTGAACCAGCCGAGCGCATGGAACCAGAAGGCATCGCGCCGACGACCGAAGGCGTCCAGGAACACGCCGACGATCACCATCAGCGCACCGGCGATCAATGCGGCGACGGCCCGGTCGTCGCCGCTCGGCGACCCGCTCGCCGCGGCGAGGATCTGCGAGCCAACGAGGATCGATCCCACGAAGAGGGCGAAGAGGAAGGAAAAACGCGTCAGCGCGAACGCGACGAGCGCCGCCAGCGCTGTGACTCCGGCCACCGCGAGCGTGTAGCCGCTGAAGTCGTCGAACGAATCGCCCAGATGCTGGGGCCAGACGCGAACCACCCTCAGGAACGCGATGCTGACCGCGGGCATCATCGCGACGGCCAGAGCTGCGGCGAGCCCGCCCGGCACCCACCACGCTGACCTGAGCAGAAGCCACGCTCCAACTGCGTAGGTGACGACGAATGCGAGCGCGGCAATGAAGATCCAGAGGCTGCGGTGGCTGTCAGGGATCGTCTGAAGGAGCGCGTACGACCCAAGTGCGATCGCGTAGGCCCCGGCGAACCACGACACGTTCGGTGGGTCGAGGCGCGGCAACTCTCGCTCGGCCGCCTCCGTGGGAAGGACTGCGCCTGGCCGCTCCTCCACGCGTTGACCTTACGAAACAGCTCGGTCGGCACGTCCACGCGTAGCCTGCCCGCCCTTCCCTATGCTTGACCCCATGGAAGGTGGCTTTCCGTTCGGTGGTGATCCGGAGGATCTTCTCCGGGGGCTGCGTGAGTTCGCGGAGCAGCAGGCGGAGACGGTCCAAGAAGCGCAGCGGGAGCAGTTCGCCACGCTGACCTTGAACACCGCGGTCGAGCTGACCGGCGCTGCGCTGTCGCAGCTGCAACCCTCTGGCACGCCCGAGGAGCAGGCGATTGCTCTTCGGGACGCCATGCGGGTGCTCTTCCCTGAGGCGGTGGCGCTCGTCAGCGCCGCGCGTCAGGGGTTCATGCGCGAGTAGTAGTGCCCCTTCCAGTAATGCCGCCGAGTTTCTGGGTCGCGAGCACCAAGCCAGAGGCCGCTCTCGACCGCAGCAAGGCTGGACAGCCTTGCTAAGGGCGAGGGTGGACTCTGGCGCCGCGTGATCGCGGGCCAGAAGCCGGCATGTATTGCTGGATGGGGCACCTACGCCGCGTAGAATCGCGACCCCGTGGCGATCCTCGACCGCGCGATCGTTCGTCTGTTGCCGGCCGTCCCGAGACCGCTGGTCCAGAAGCTCTCGGGGCGCTACATCGCGGGCCCGGAGCTGAAGGACGCGCGCGAGACCGTTCGCAGTCTGAACGCCGAGGGGAAGATGGCGACGATCGACGTCCTCGGTGAGGAGATCACGACCGAGGAAGAAGCTGCGGCGATCGTGCGCGCGTATCAGGACGTCTTCGCGGACATCGAGCACTGCGGGCTCGACTCGAATGTCAGTATCAAGCCGACCGCGCTCGGCCTGAAGCTCGAC
>JBKPTB010000022.1:0-11955 GCA_046735315.1 Actinomycetota bacterium | reverse complement strand
GTGCAACCTGCCGAGGGCAGGCGCGTCCTCGGGGCTTGCCAGTCGAACGTCTACGAGCCCTCGGTCGAGGTCGTGGGACGTCCGCCGCTCACTGTGTGCTCCCGTCGGGGGAACCTCCCGGTTCCCCCGAAACCCCCTCCCCCGGTCCGCCTGCGCGGACGGGCGGCTGCGCCGCCGCGCCCTGCACCTGTTTGTCCAGCGCGCCGAGCACCTGCGCCACCTGCTGGTTGACGATCGGCTGCAAAACGCGCTGGCCCATCGACGCGACCGGCCCGAGGATGTGGACGTCCGCCTCCCATTTCATGTGTGTCCCCTCGCCTGCCTCGCTCAGGTGAAAGAACGTGTTCATGTTCATGATCGCGCCGACCCCGTTCCCTTTCGCGTGCAGCTCCGCGAACTCGGGCGCCCGTTCTTCCCCCTTTTCGAAGTCGATGGACATCCGTAGCCCGCCCAGCCCGAGCGGGATCTTCACGTGTGCGCGCCAGCTCTTGTCGTCCTTGATGTCGAACGACTCCACGCCCGGCATCATCTTCGCCATCTGGGCCGGGTCGTTCAGAACCCGCCAGACGATTTCGCGCGGCGCCTGAAAGTCGCGCTCGCCTGAGACCTTCATCGGCTCTCCACGCTGACGAGCTTGCGCGTCTCCTGCGGATTTCGCATCAGATCCCACACTCGGTGGTACGGGTTGCAGCTCCGCCAGACGATCGGCCCTTCGCCCTTACGACCCAGCGCGTTCTGCAACGCGGCGCACACGGCGTGGATGCCCGCTCCGCCGCCCTCGCCCATCCCCTTTGCACCGAGGGGGGTGAAGGGAGATTCCGACTCGATGAAGCCGGTCTTCATCGGCGGCATGTCGAGTGCGTGCGGCACGTGATAGTCGTAGAAGTTGGGCGTCAGCAGGTTCCCCTCCTCGTCGTACGTGAAGATCTCGTGTGTCGCGGCGCCGAGAGCCTGCGCGGTCGCGCCATGGACCTGGCCTTCGACGATCTGCGGGTGGATGCGGTTACCGCAGTCGTCCACGGCCGCGTAGTCGACGATCTCGTACACGCCCGTCTCCGGATCGACCTCGAGCGCACAGGCGTGAACCTGGGTGGCGTACGTCAGGGTGAGGTTGCCGAACTTCCGCTCGAGGTCGGGCTTCTCGAACGGCGGCCGATACACGTGACGGACGTTCAAGGTGATGTCGAGATCCGGGGGAAGACCGGCGTTGTTCGCGTTGAGGATCGCACCCAACGCCATGAACGGCAGCGCCGCTTCGGGATTTCCTTTGATGCGCGCCTGGCTCTCGGCGAGCTCGATGTCATCCGGAGTGCAGCCGAACACCGCCGCCGCCAGCTGCTTCATTTCACCCGCCAGCTTTTCCGTTGCGCCCTTCACAGCGCCGAGACCCGTGACGGCGAACTGCGAGGCATAGGTTCCCGAGAAGCCGGCCGTCGAGTTCCAGTACGAGTCGTGACCCGCCCGGACGTTCACGTCGTCGGGAGTGCAACCAAGGATGTCGGCGACCACCTGAGCGGTCGTCGTCTCGTGCCCCTGACCTTGCGGCACCGTCCCGAGCGTGACGACGATCTCGCCGAAGATGTCGAGCTTGACCGTCGCGACCTCGTTGTTGCCGGAGAACTGCAGCTCCGGATTCAAGATCATCGACTGGCCGAAGTTGTTGGTTCCGGAGTCGAGCGTCGAGCCGATGCCGATCCCGAACAGCTTCCCCCGGGATTCGGCGTCACGGCGACGCTCCTCGAGGGAGTCGTAGCCGATGAGGTCGAGCGCGATGTCCAGACAGCGCGAGTAGTCGCCGGAGTCATAGACGCAGCCGTTGGGCGTCTCGTAGGGAAACTCCTCGTGCTTGACGTAGTTCTTCTTGCGAACCTCGATCGGGTCGAGACCGAGCTCGCTCGCAACGATGTCGACGATGCGCTCGGTGAGCCACAGGTGCTGCATGCGCGAGTAGCCGCGGTTCGGCGCGACGGGTGACTTGTTCGTGCACACCTGGGTGAAGTCGACGCGCACGTTGCGCCAGCGGTAACAGCCGGGAGTGACCTGAGCCCAGATGATGCAGCCGAGCGGCTCGTACCGTGGGAATGCGCCGCAGTCGTCGATCGCGCGCACGGAGAACCCGAGCATCGTTCCATCGGCCTTCACCGGCACCGTGATGTCGAGGAAAGTCCGCTCATTGCCGTGCGTGTTGGCCGTGTGCTGGTCGGTTCGCCACTCGGTCCACTGAATCGGCCGGTTGAGCTTCCGCGCGAGCAGGCAGCAGACCGTGAACTGCGGGTGGAGCGTGATCTTGTTGCCGAAGCCGCCGCCGATGTCCTGGCTGACAAAGCGCAGCTTGTCGATCCCGACGCGCAGGGCGGGCGCCATCCAGATCGCGCCGACCCCCGGCATCTGGTGGTTCCCGTGAATCGTCCACTGGCCCGTGCCGCGGTTGTACTCGACGAGGCAGCCGGAGCATTCGAGCGGCGTCGACGAGAAGCGGTCGAAATGGAGTCGTTCGATCCGCACGACGTGATCGGCCTCCGCGACCGCGGCGTCGAAGTCGCCCCAGTCGAAGACACCCGACCAGACCGTGTTCGAGCCGGCGTCCTCGTGCAGCACGACCTCGTCCTCGAGCGCCTCCTCCCCGTCGAGGACGATCGGCAGTGGCTCGTAGTCCACTTCGACGAGCTCTGCAGCGTCGCGAGCGAGCTCGCGGCTACGCGCAACGACCGCGGCGACCGGATCGCCGACGTGACGCACCCTCCCGACCGCGAGGGCGTAGTCCTTGATGTCGGCGCCAGGTGGGGTCGACAGCTCGAAGAACGGGTCGGTGAGGATTGCCACCTCGTCGCCGGTCAGCGTCCCGTAGACGCCGTCGAGCTCGAGCGCCTTCGAGACGTCGACGGACTTGATCTGGGCGTGAGCGTACGGCGACCGGACGAAGTGGAGGAAGCCCATCTCGTGCCGCTTCATGTCGTCGAAGAACACACCCTCTCCCTGGACGAGGCGCTTGTCCTCCTTGCGCGGGACGCTCTGGCCGATGAATCCCGGCTTGACGTCGCCTTCCTCGACGACGAGCGGGCGTTCCGGGGTGACCGTCGTCTCGGTCACTTCGCAGCGGCCTTGATCGCCTCGACGATGTTCACGTAACCCGTGCAGCGGCAGATGTTCCCCTGGATTCCCCGGCGGATCTCCTCATCGCTCGGCGAGCCGTTCTGGCGCAGGAGCGCGGTCGCGCTCATCAGCATCCCGGGCGTGCAGTACCCGCACTGCAGCGCGTGGTGGTCGGAGAACGCCTGCTGCAACGCGTTCAGCTCACCGTCCTGCGCCAACCCTTCGACGGTCTCGATGTTCGCGCCGTCGGCCTGGATGGCGAGCATCATGCAGCTCTTCACGAGAACTCCGTCCACGAGCACCGAGCAAGCCCCGCAGTTTCCGGTGTCGCAGCCGATGTGGCTGCCGGTGAGATCGAGGTCGTCGCGGATGAAGTGGATCAGCAGGCGCCTGGCGTCGACCTCGCGCTCGAACGTCTCGCCGTTGACCTCGACGGCGATGGTCTTGCGCGAGACGACGTCCATCAGAGGCCTTTCCGCGCCTGCGCGACAGCGCGGACGGCCAGTACCTCGGCGAGATGTCGACGGTAGTCCGCGGATGCGTGCACGTCGGCGGGCGGATCGAGATTCGCAATGCGCACGGCATCACGGACCGAGTCGTCGTCAGTTGCCTCGGGCTTCACCAGCACAGGAACAGCATCCACGCACCCGATCGCGAGACGCGCCTCTCCGTTCAGCGATGCCGCGACGTTGACGATGCAGGTGCCGTCCCTGCCGATCGGCACGGATGCGAACCCGTCGTGCTTGCCGGGAGGCACCGTCACCTTGGTCAGGAGCTCGCCCGGGCCGGCTGCCGTCATGTAGACGCCGAGAAAGAAGTCGCCTGCAGGCATGCTCCGCTCACCGTCGGGCCCGAGGATAGTCATGGTCGCTCCGATTGCCACCAGCAGCGGCGGCAGGTGATTGGTCGGATCGTTCGAGCAGACGTTGCCGCCGATCGTTCCGCGATTCCGGACCTGGACATCGGCGATCTGCGCGCAGACCTCGGCGAGAATCGGTCGCGCGCGTGCTTCCGCCGAGGCGACGATGTCCGCATAGGTCGTCATCGCGCCGAGCTCGAGCGTCCCATCGGCGCCGAGCTCGATGGCGCGCAACTCCTCGAGATCGTGAAGGTCGACGAGGACGTCCGGCGACGCGGCACGCGCCTTCATGACGTTGATCAACGTCTGCCCTCCTGCCAAGGCACGGGCGCCGTCGTTCTCCCCGAGCAGGCGCAGGGCTTCCTGAACGCTCGCCGGGCGAGTGTACTCGACCTCCCGCAAAAGCATGCGCTATTCAGTGCAGAAAGCCCTGCCCAGGTCAAGAAACAACCGCAACTCAGTCTGACGAGTTCACCCCTCGGAGCGATTCCCGGCATCCGGGGCCGCTGCTAAGAGTCAAGAGGCAGATGCCGCTAGAAAGGGGTTGATCGTGATTCGGATCGGCAGGCGATTCGTGTTCGTGCTGGTCACTGCCTCGGTTCTCGTCGGCGCCGCGACGACGGTTGCCGCAGCCACGGTGAAGGAGACCAAGCCGCAAGCAGACGCAGCACGCTGCCCCGTCGGCTCGAAGCGCGGCGTGGTCGGCGGGAAGGTGAAGTGCCTTCGCGCCGGCCAGAAGTGCGCTGCCCGCTACCGAGCGGCGTACAAGAGATACGGATTCACCTGCGTGGGCGGCCATCTGCGCAAACGTTCGGTTGCGCCTCCCCCCGAGCCGACACCGACGCCACCGCCACCGCCGCCCCCACCTCCGGCGCCGCCCGCCCAGCCGGGCCACTACAAAGGCCTTACGTCACAGAACGAGATCATCGAATTCGACGTGAACGCGGACGGCACCCGCGTCGTGGCGCTCCTCACCGGCCAGATCAACGAAGGCTGCAACCCGCCGGCGCATCTCTACGGCGGCAACCTGCATGACGGCTTTGCCTCGATCACGACGGACGGGAGCTTCAAGATCGACGTCGACTACACGAGCACGGTCGGCGGCGATCCCTCGAAGGGCCACTTCACGCTGACGGGAAAGTTCAGCGCGACCGGAGCAACCGGAACCCTGGAGGACAAAGTCAGCTTCACGCACGAGGGAACCGCATATTCGTGCGGCTCAGGCACCCAAACCTGGAACGCGACCCGGTCCTGACGCAAGCGAAAGGCGAGGGTCCCCCTCGCCGTCGAACCGAGCTATGAAACCGCCGGAAAACAAGGGCGCAGCGCCTTTTCCGGCGGCGAGGCGTACTCCGCTAGCGCGTTGCGCAAAAACGTTATTGCTGCCTTGCTGCTAGCGCGTCCGCCTTTTTCCTCCTTCCCATCGCGTCGAGGACCAAGTATTCGGCTTCCACGATCGCGGAGGCCGCGAAGTCGATCGCCTCATATGCGTCGGCTTCGGTCGACTCGGCGTCGCGTTCAGCGACGCTCGCGTCGACCCTGGCCTTCTTGGCATCGATGCGCTCTCGCGTGCGCTGGACGTGTCGGTCCCAATCGGTCCGAATCTGTTGCCAACCGTCGTCCCGATCGTCGGCCTCTTGCGCCTTGTCGCGTTGCTCAGCTGCGTGAGCGTCGGCCTTTTGGCGTGCCTCGTCGACCTTGGTCTCTGCTTCAGCATGATCTTCCGCGGCCGCCTCTTTTATTCTGCGCTCGGCCTCCTCGACCTGCCCCTTCAACTTCGCGAAGTCGTCAGATACCGGCATGGCGTGCCTCCTCTGCGTTGTTTTGGACGCTGAGTCGTATTCAACACCGGCCATCGGCGCTGCGCATCCGTAGAAGTTGGCACCCCTGAGCATTGGTTCGCCCGGTAGCAAGAAGGGCGCTCCATCCGGGCGCACTCCGCGTTTCACGGTGTATGCAGGATGTGTGTAGCTCCCCAGGTTGGACTCGAACCAACAACCCTCCGGTTAACAGCCGGATGCTCTGCCAATTGAGCTACTGGGGAACGCAGCGCGCGCTAGTGTAGCTTCACTTCGAAAACGCCTGCGCGGAGGCCAATTCTTCGACCGTCGCGAGGATTCGGGCCAGCGCTGCTTGGAGCTCCAACGTCCGTGATGGGTCCCCCTCGCTGAGCTCCCGGCGGATGCGCCTCTCCTTGAGCCGGAGCAACAATTCCTCGGCGGTCCGCTTGTCGATGCCCTCGGCAGCCGCTCGCGCGTCGAGCTCGGGGTCGACGTCTCCCCCGGTGATGAGCTGCTCGCGGAGGGTGCGGTGCTCGACCGAGTCGAAATGCTCTTGCCCGAGCTCGGCGAGGATGGGGACCAGCGAGCGATGCGCCGCGGCCCCGGCGAGCGCACTCCGCTCGAGGCGCTCACCTGCGTCGAGCAGACGCGGCGAGACACGACCCGTCGCCGAGGCGCCGGTGCGCGGCGCGAGCCCTGCCTGGGTCTCCTTGGGTAGGTCGAGCTTGTCCGCGGCGTAGCGGATCGCGTCCTGCCGTTGGGGCGAATCCTCGAAGCGGGACAGGACCTCGCGCACGCGCACGAATCCCTCCTGTCGGTCGGCGGCGCGGTCGATCTCGAGGCGCACGCGGTAGCCGAGATAGCTCTCCGCGCGCGCGAGCCGCTGCTCGAAGCCGTCGGCGAGATCGGCAGGATCGAAGCCGGCCGGCAGCGCGACGACGTGAACGTCGAGTCCCTGCGCGGCGGCGAGCTCCATCCCCCGCAAGGTCGCAGCCTCTCCGGCCGCGTCTCCGTCGAAGCAGAGCCACACGCGTGTCGTCAGACGACTCAGCTCCTTCAGCTGGCGCTCCGTGAGCGCAGTGCCCATCGACGCAACGACCGGCTCGATCCCCGCCTGGCTGAGCGCGAGCACGTCGGTGTTCCCCTCGACCACGACGGCCCGTTCCTGCTTCGCGATCGCGGCACGTGCACGGTCGAGCCCGTAGAGGAGATCGCCCTTGCGGAACAGCTCCCCCTCCGGCGAGTTCACGTACTTCGCCCGCAGCGGATCGTCCTCGCGGAGCTTGCGGGCCTGGAACCCCAGGACGCGGCCACGCGCGTCGGCAAGTGGGAAGAGCAGCCGCCCGGAGAAGTAGTCGTTGCCGCGCCGGTTGGCCAGACCCGCAGCGAGCAGCTCCTCGCGCGTGAAGCCTCGCTCGCTTGCCTTGCGTGCGAGCGTGGTGCCTCCGAAGGCTAGCCCAAGGCGATACTCGCGGCAGACCTGCTCGCCGAGCCCGCGACCTGCCAGGTAGTCACGTGCCAGCGAGCCGGCCTGAGAGTCCCAGAGATAGCGCTCGTAGAAGGAGGCGGCAGCATCGAGCAACTCGAAAAGACGTTCGCGGTGACGGCGGCGAGCGTCCTGCTGCGGACTGGTCTGCTCGTACTCGAGCTGGACGTTGAAGCGGTCGGCGAGCCATTCCACGGCACCGGCGAAGTCGAGCTGCTCGGTCTCGCGCACGAACGTGATCAGGTCGCCCTTCGCCCCGCAGCCGAAGCAGTAGTAGAGCTTGTCGGTCGCGTTGACTGAGAAGCTCGGCGTCCGCTCTTCGTGGAACGGACACCGCCCGAGATAACGGCCGCCCGTCTTCCGAAGCTGCGTCCTCGCTGAAACGACCGCGACCATGTCGGCGGCCGCCTTCACCTCGTCGACGGAGGCGTCCTTGATGAGGGCCACGACCTAGCCCAGCTCCGCGACGTAGGTGAGCGCAAAGCGGTCGGTCATGCCGGCGATGAACTCGACGATGTGCTGCGGTCCCTCGCCACGGTCGGCAAGCTGGTCGAAGATGCGACGCACGGTCGCCCGGGCGCGTTCCTGCTCCAGACGCGCGTGGGGCCCGAGATAGACGTTCTCGAACATGAACCGTCGCAGCGCGAGCATTGCCTCTCCGATCTCCTCGCTCTGGACGATGTCCCCCGCTCGCTCGGAGCTCTCGACCAGGTCGTGGACGAGCGTGTCTATCCGGCGTGAGCCGCGATCTCCGAGCAGCGCGACCTCGGGATGCGGCAGCGCGGCGGGATCGAGGATCCCGAAGCGAACGGCGTCGTCGATGTCATGGTTGATGTAGGCGACGCGGTCGACGATGCGGACGATCTTGCCTTCGAGCGTCCTCGGTTCCTGCGGGCCCGTATGCGTGAGGATGCCGTCACGCACCTCCTCCGTGAGGTTGAGCGACTCCGCGATCCTGAATGATTGCTCGTTGTGCCGGAAGTGCAGTCCGAATCGGTCCTGCAGCGCGGCATCGAGCGCCTCCTCGCCGGCATGGCCGAACGGAGGATGCCCCATGTCATGCCCTAGGCCGATCGATTCGACCAGGTCCTCGTTCAGCCGCAACGCGCGAGCCACAACCCGGGCGATGGCGGTGGTCTCGAGCGTGTGGGTCATACGCGTGCGGTAGTGATCACCGGCGGGATCGATGAAGACCTGCGTCTTTCCCTTCAGCCGGCGAAACGGCTTCGAATGAAGGATGCGGTCGCGGTCGCGTTGGAAAGGCGTGCGCAATCGGCACCCGTCCTCTTCGCGCAGCCGCCCACGCGTCTCGTAGGAGCGGACGGCGAGTGGCGAAAGCAAGGCCTCTTCGTGCTCCCGCAGCTGGGCCTCGAAGGCGTCCGCGACTCTTCCCGCAAGTTCGGGCATCAGTGGCCGTTCCGGTGGCATTGGTGGATGCCTGGGTCGCGAGCAGCAAGCCAGAGGCCGAATGTCGGTGGGAGGGCCACTATTGGAGGCTAGATGATGATCGGGACGGTTCCACCGTCCGCGCTCCACGCAGAGCCCGTCACGTAAGAAGCTCGGTCCGAGCACAGGAAGGCTATGACCGACGCGATCTCCTCGGGCTCGGCAAGTCGTCCCAGCGGTCGGCCCGCGCCGACCGCCTTCAGCACTTCTTCGCGAGTCTTCGTCGAGGTGGAAGCCTGCTGGTCTGCCAGACCCCCTTCGCCGAGCCAGGCTTCGGTCGCGGTGGGCCCCGGCGTGACCGCGTTGCTGCGTATCCCGTCCTTGGCGTACAGGTCGGCGATGAGCCGGGAAAGCGAAAGGACAGCCGCCTTCGTGACCGAGTAGTTCGGCATCCCGGTGGACGGCCGCTTGCCGGCCGTCGACGACACGTTGACGATCGACCCCCGTTGCGCGAACTTCATGCTCGGCAGAACCGCGCGAATGCACCGGACATAGCTCATGACGTTGAGCTGCCACATGGAATCCCACTGCTCGTCGGACACGTCTTCGAAGCTCGTCTGGTACGCCACGCCGACGTTATTGACGAGGATCTCGATCGGTCCTACCGCGCCCATCGCCTCAGCGACGAGCTTGGCCGGGGCGTCCGCTTCACCGAGATCACACGCGACACCTAATCCGGCGCCCACTTCGTCGCGGACCTGTTCGACGCGCGCGGCGTCACGCCCGGTGACGATCACGCGGGCTCCTTCGGCCGCGAGCAGACGCGCGGTTTCGAGACCGATGCCTCTGGTGGAGCCGGTCACGAGGCACACCTGATCAGTCAAGCCGAGGTCCATTGGCTCGCTAGCCTAGCTCCGTGACCACCATCCTCCTCGTCCGCCACGGCGAGACCGACTGGAACCGCGACGGGCGCTGGCAGGGACACTCGAACACCTCTCTGAATGCGCTCGGAAGAGAGCAGGCTCATCAGCTCGCCGACGAGTTGACCGAAGAGATCGACGTCGTCTATTCGAGCGACCTGGCGCGGGCGCGGGAAACCGCCGAGATCGTGGCCGGCCGGCTCGGCCTCGAGGTCCGGGTCGACCCGCGGCTGCGCGAGCGGGGCTTCGGTTCGTGGGAGGGCTTGACGCGAGACGAGATCGAGCGCCGGGACGGCGACGCCCTGGAGCGCTGGCGAGCGGGAGAGGGGCCCGGTGCCCACGATGCCGAGCCGTACGATGCCTTCGCCGAGCGCATGCGTTCATTCCTCGAAGACCTTCTGGAACAGCATCCCGGTAAGCACGTTCTCGTGATTGCGCATGGCGGCTCGATCCGGGTGATCCATGCCCTCGCGCATGGCCTGGATTACGTCCGGGATCGTGGGCTGATTCCGCCAGTGGCCAACTGTGCTGTGGCCAGATACGCCGCTCGGGACGGGAAACTCGCGCCGCTAGACTGAGCCTCCCAGTGGAGGACTACACCAACAAGTACAAGGGCGAGCAGGTGGAGGTCGCCCTCTTCGGCGGGGAGTACCAGGAGGGTGTCCTCACGGCCTACTGCTACGTGGAGGACGTCGCCCACATCGAGTTGAACGGCCACATCCTCGTGCCCCTTCAGAACATCGCCTCGCTGCATTGCTCGAGCCGCTGCGACGCCCCGGATGACGACTGGCCGCCACGAGGGCTCGAACAGGAAGACGGCAACTAGCAGGTGCCCGTAATGGGCGGTCGGCTGGTCATCGTTCGCAACGTTCTCAAGGGCTGGGCTCTGCTCGTCGGCGTCTGCGCGACGCTCGGCCTCATCGGTTGGGGGCTCGGTGGCTACCGCTTGCTCTCGATCTTCGTGTTCTGCGGCGTACTGCTCGCAGGCGCCCTCTACTGGTACGGCGACCGCGTCGCCCTCGGCCTCGTCGGGGCGCGCGAGCTCCCCATCGGCGAGTCGCCGGCGCTGCACTCGACTGTCGAGCGCCTTGCTGCGCTGGCGGGCGTGGCGAAACCGCGGCTCTACCTCCTGGACGACGGGCTGCCCCGAGCCCTCGCGGCGGGGCGTGGCGTCCGGGGATCCGCGCTTGCCGTCAGTGCCGGTCTACTGACCGCGGCGTCGCCGGCCGAGTTGGAAGCCGTACTGGCTCATGAGCTCGCGCACGTGCGACACCGCGACGTGGTCGTCCAGACGTCTGTGGTCGTCCTCGCGGCGACGGTCCTCGAGCTCACGAGAGTCGGCGGGTGGTTCCAGCGGGCGCTCCTCTTCGTTTTCGGGCCGATCGCTGCGGCGTTCGTGCACTTGATGCTTACGCCGAAGCGCGAGTACCTGGCCGACGCTGCTGCCGCAGCGATCTGCCGCTCTCCGCATCCGATGGCCGACGCCCTCGTGAGGCTCGACCAGGCGTCGGAGCTCGTCTCCTTTCGCGGTAGTCCCGCGACCGAGCCGCTCTACACGATCAACCCGTTCCTCGAGGAAGGACTGGCGGCGTTGTTCGTGACGCATCCACCGGTCGGCGAGCGGGTGCGCAGGCTTCGCGAGCTCGATCCCGACTGGCGCGAGAAGCTACGGGCCGCCTGAGATCGGTGAGGCTCCGCCGAATTTGAGCGCGCTCTATCCCTTCCTCGCGGTACGCGACACGGACGCCGCGATCGCCTTTTAGGCCAAGGCGTTCGGGGCGACCATGCGCGAACGTGTGGAGGGACCGGGCGGCCCCGTGGTCGCGGTGCTCGAGATCGCAGGGATGCCCTTCGGAGTCGCGACGGAGTCGGCGGAGCTCGGTACTCCGAGCCCGGAATCGGCGGGCGTGACGACCGTGCGCGTGTCGTTGCACGTAGATGACCCGGACGCCGCCGCGGCGCGGGCGATCGCGGCCGGCGCGACCGAGATGTTCCCCGTGGAAGACCAGCCGTACGGATTGCGCCAGGGCCGGGTCGTCGACCCGTTCGGGCATCACCGGCTGATCGCGGACGGCGCATAGAAAAAGGGCCGCCTCGCGGCGGCCCTTTGAAGAAAATCGGCGGCTGCCTACTCTCCCGGGAGGTTGCCCTCCGAGTACCATCGGCGCAAGCAGGCTTAACTTCTCTGTTCGGAATGGGAAGAGGTGTTTCCCTGCCGCTATGACCGCCGAAATTGTCAGGGCGCCGCGCAAATCTGCGCACCCTCAAAACTCCATAGCTCCACACTCGGTGTTCAAAATCAAGACCTCGAGCAATTAGTACGGGTCCGCTGAACGCGTTGCCACGCTTGCACGTCCCGCCTATCAACGTGGTGGTCTCCCACGGCTCTTACTCCCTCAAGGGGATGGGAAGCCTCATCTCGAGGTGGGC
>JBKPTB010000021.1:0-6846 GCA_046735315.1 Actinomycetota bacterium | reverse complement strand
AGGCGCGGCGGCCGAAAGGTTGATGCTTTCGTCTGCGGCTGTCAGGCCTGATGTCTCGACGGCGAAAGGTGTGTCGTTCATCGTTTTCTCCTTGTTCGAGCTCATGCTTCGACGGTACGTCGGGGCGGAGCGTTCGCGCATCGGGCAGAAGCACGAACCTGCGTGACTTCTACGACGAGATGAAGGTCCTCCTGAAGGAGGAGGCCGAGCCCGTTCACTGCGCCGCTGGCGTCTCGCGGCTGAGTAGACTCGCCCGCGGCCAGTGGACCTCTACGAGTACCAGGGTAAGCAGCTCTTTGCGGGCGCGGGCATCCCCGTGTCCGAGGGACGCCTCGCGACGACGCCCGACGAGGCGCGCGCTGCCGCCGAGGAGCTCGGGGGCGCGGTCGTCGTCAAGGCTCAGGTGCTGACCGGAGGTCGTGGGAAGGCGGGCGGCATCAAGCTGGCGGACGATCCCGCAGACGCGGAGGCGAAGGCCCGCGACATTCTCGGGCTCGACATCAACGGGCACGTCGTACGGAAGCTCTGGATCGAGACCGCCTCCGACATCGCGAAGGAGTACTACCTCTCGATCACCTTCGACCGCGGCGCCAAGAAGCTGCTCTACATGCTGACGACGGAGGGCGGCGTCGAGATCGAGCAGGTGGCGGAAGAGCATCCCGATGCGCTGGTTCGCCTTCACGCCGATCCGCTCGAAGGCTTTCAGCCGTACCAGGCGAGGCGCCTCGTGTACGGCGCCGGGATCGACGATCCCAGCGAGCAGAAACAGATCCTGACGATCATCGAGAAGCTCCATGACTGCTTCGTGAAGAGCGACGCGATGCTGACGGAGATCAATCCGCTGATCGTGACCCCCGACGGCGAAGTGCGTGCACTCGATTCGAAGTTCACGGTCGACGACAGTGCGCTCTACCGCCACCCGGAGATCGCGGAGATGCGCGACGTCGAGGCAGCCGACCCACAGGAGCAGCTCGCTCGCGAGAAGGGAGTGACCTACGTCAAGCTCGACGGCGAGGTCGGGATCCTCGGCAACGGCGCGGGCCTCTCGATGTCCACGGTGGACGTGGTCGTGGTCGCCGGTGGACGCCCTGCGAACTTCTGCGACCTCGGCGGCGGCGGCGATGCGCAGGGGGTGGTCGACGCCCTCGAGGTGATCACGAGCGACGAGCAGGTTCGCTCGATCCTCTTCAACATCTTCGGCGGCATCACTCGCGGCGACGAAGTTGCGCGTGGGATTCTGGCGGCACTCGAGCAGATGAAGATCGAGCTGCCGATCGTCGTTCGTCTGGACGGCACGAATGCGGACGAGGGTCGTCGGATCCTCGCCGAGGCTGCGCCGCCGAATCTGCATGTCGAGCCGACGATGCTCGAGGCCGCCCGGCGGGCTGTGGAGCTCGCCTCGTGACCGACGTCTGGTCGCAGCGGGCGGATGCGTTTCGCGACAGCCCTACGCATCGCGAAGGTCCCGACCTCGACCTCCTCGTCGAATGGTGCGAGCCTGGCCACGATGTGAAGGCGCTCGATGTCGCGACCGGTGGGGGCCACGTCGCCCGTCGCCTTCGTGAGGAGGGATGCACCGTCGTTACCGTCGATCCCGCGCCCGGAATGGAGCCGGATGTAGTTGCCCCGGCGGAGAGCTTGCCGTTCGAGGACGGCAGCTTCGACGTCGTCGCCTGCAGGATTGCCGCACACCACTTCCAGGATGTTCGGAAGGCCGTCGCGGAGATGGCGCGAGTGACGCAGAAGCTGGTCGTGATCGAGGACAACGTCTTTCTCGACGAGGACCTCGAGGCCGCGGAGCGCCTCCGCGATCCTACGCACGTCAGGTGCTACTCCGAGGAACAATGGAAGGACCTGCTCACGACCGCCGGTCTCGAGGTCGAGCAGGTCGAGCGCTTCGAACGACGACCGGTCTTGGACGATTGGCTCGAGCGCGTGAACACGCCGGAGTCCGACGCGGCGCGCGTGCGAGAGTTGCTCGTCGATCGCGTCCACGACGGCCGCCTCTCGCTCGAGTCGATCGTCGTCAAAGCACGCCGGAGCCAGAAGTAGTCGTGGCGATCATCGTCGACAACGACACGCGGCTCGTCGTGCAGGGCCTCACCGGCAGCGAGGGCCGTTTTCACGGTCTACGGAACCGCACGTACGGCACGCAGGTGGTCGCGGGTGTCACCCCCGGAAAGGACGGCCAGGACGTCGAGGGAATTCCGGTGTTCAACACCGTGGCCGACGCGGTGCACGAGACGGATGCCAACACGACGCTGATCTTCGTTCCTGCACGCTTTGCCTCCGACGCGATCTATGAGGCCGTCGATGCGGGGATCGGCACCGTGGTCTGCATCACGGAGCACATTCCCGCGCACGAGATGTTGCGCATCTATGCCTACATCTGCGGCAAGGGCGTGACGATGATCGGGCCCAACTGTCCCGGCGTGCTCTCGCCGGGAAGGGCGAACGTCGGCATCATCCCTGCCGAGATCTTCTCGCAGGGTTCGATCGGACTGGTGTCCCGCTCCGGGACGCTGACCTACCAGATCGGCCACGAACTGACGCAGCTGGGCCTCGGGAACTCCACGATCGTCGGCATCGGCGGCGACCCGGTGGTCGGTTCGTCCTTCATCGACATCCTCGGGCGGTTCGAGGCCGACCCTGAGACAGAGTTGATCGTGTTGGTCGGTGAGATCGGCGGCGACGAGGAGGAGAAGGCCGCCCGCTTCGTGGAGGGTCACGTGACGAAGCCCGTGCTCGCCTACATCGCCGGCTTTTCGGCCCCGCCGGGGAAGACGATGGGCCACGCCGGGGCGATCATCTCGGGTTCCTCGGGGACGGCGGCGGCGAAGAAGGAGGCACTCGAGACGGTCGGTATCCAGGTCGGCACGACGCCGACGGAGGTCGCCGAGCTCGTCGCGGACCGCTACGCCACTCGAACCTAGGCTTGCGAGCCCTTCTCGCTACGGCGCTCCTCGTGGGTCTGGTGGTTCGCGCCGACGAGGGGTCCTGCTAGCTGTTTCTGGCGCTGCCTCCCCGCGTTCCGGACTCCGCCCGTAAACTCGCCTTCGTGACGACTATCTCCTTTGCGCGGGGGGTGCCTGCGCCCGAGTGCATCCCGGTCGACCTGCTCGCAGACTGCGCCCGCTCGGCCATCGAGCGGGACGGGGCCACGGTCCTCTCCTACGGTTCTCCCGCGGGCTACGAACCGTTGCGCGAATGGATCGCCGAGCGCCACGGTGTCGAGCCCGCGCGGGTCCTCGTCACCAACGGCTCGCTGCAGGGCCTCGTCTTCCTCGCGCAACGCTTCGCCGGCGGACGCGTGCTGGTCGAGGCGCCGACCTACGACCGCCCGCTGAAGATCCTGGCCGCTGAACGGGTCGAGGTCGTCGGCGTGGCGATGGACGACGAGGGTCTCGAGATCGTGGCGCTCGAGGAGACGCTGGGAAGCTCGGGCGAGGCTTCGTTCCTCTACACGATCCCGACCTTCCAGAATCCAAGCGGAAGGACACTCACTGTCGAGCGCCGCCGCCGTCTCGTCGACCTTGCGCGCGAACACGACCTCCTCGTGCTCGAGGACGATCCGTATGGCCTCGTGCGTTTTGAGGGGCAGTCGCCGCCGACGTTATTCGAGCTCGACGGTGGCGATCGCGTCATCTACTCCTCGTCGTTTTCGAAGACGATCGCGCCCGGGCTGCGAGTCGGGTACTTCGTCCTGCCGTCAGGTCTCGAGAGCGAGGTCGAGGCGGTCGCGGTCTCCACGTACATCACGCCCGCTCTGCTCGGACAGGCAACCGTGTACGAATTCCTCCGTCGCGGAAGCTTCGAACCGAATCTCGAGCGGATCCGGCCAATGCTCGCCGCTCGACGCGACGCGATGCTGGAGGCGCTCGAGCGCGAGCTTCCGGATGCGCACTGGAGCCGGCCCGAGGGCGGGTACTTCATCTGGCTGGAGCTGGCGGAGGATGTGGATGCGGCCGCGTTGCTCACCCGAGCAGGTTCGGCCGGCGTCTCGTTCGTTCCCGGCGCAGATTTCGGAGGGGCGCCCAACACCGCTCGACTGGCGTTCAGCTTCGTCTCGCCGGACGAGATTCGCGAGGGTGTTCGGCGACTGGCCACTCTCGTGGCCGAGCCGGTCTCGGTCTAAGCGGGAGCGGCCTGGACGAAGGCGCCCAGCGGGCGCGGCACGAGCCTGGGCTGGCGGGGCGGAACGAGACTGCCGCGGCTGTGCAGACGGAACGTGGGGCATGGAGAATCCGTGGGCAGGGCACACAGCCCGGCGCGCCGGAAGTAGCAGTCATCGCAGGTCAGCTGGTTCCGCTTGGTCATCCTCGCCTGCCTAGGTTCGTAGGGGCCGCAGTGACAAGCGGGGATACTACGAACGCCACTGCGGCTGACAAGAGTTGCCGTGGATGAAAACTAAGCATTTTCCGGCAGATTCGAACCTACCGAAAACTGCCGAGATCTAGGCCTTGCTGGGCAGTGTTGCCAGAGCGTGCAACGCCTGTTGAAAATTCTCCACAGGGATGATGCGAAGGCCGTGCGCGTAGCGTTTCGCGTCGCGCGCGTTGTCCCCATCCACCGGTACCAGGAAGACGTCGACGTGCGCGCGGCGGGCGCCGATCGTCTTCTGCTTGATCCCGCCGATCCTCGTCACCCGGCCGTCGAGCTCGATCACGCCGGTGGCTGCAACCTTGTAGCCGTGGTCGATGTCGCGCCCGCGCTTCTCGAGCAACTCGAGGGCGAACGCGAGGCCCGCGGACGGGCCGCCGACATCTCCGAGATCGAAACGGATCGAAAACGGAAAACGGACGCTGAGCGCTTGCGTAGGCAGAACGCCGATCAGAGGTCGCTTCGGCTCGGACGGGTCGCTCGTCGTCCGAATCGAGTTCGTGAACGTCCGCGGACCGCGCCGGATGCCGACCTTGACGACGTCACCCGGCCGGTGACCGGCCAGGATCGCGCGCAGATCTGCTCGTGTGTGCACGGGCTTTCCGTCCGCGGAGACGATCACATCGCCGGTCCGAAGCACCGACGCCGCGTGAGACTCCGGCGTGACCGCGACGATGCGCAGCCCGCCGGGTTTGACGTTCACGTTGTAGCCGAGCTCTCGCAGGGCGACTGCGGACGCGATTACCTGTGAGGCCTTCATGTCGGCCACCTCGAGCTTCAGCCTCTGCTGCTCCGTGATCCCCGGCTCGACGACGGAGCTACGCGGAATGAGATCAGACCCTTCGGGCCGCGCCGCTGGAACCAACGACTCGAGGAGGGACGCACGCTTGAGGAAGACGTCGACGTAGTAGATGCCCCCGCCGTCGTGCTGCTGCTTTCCGCCCGGCACCTTCACGAGGTTGGCCAGAGGATGGGCCACGTCCGGGGTCTCGAGGTACTGGTTGCTCATCTGCGTGACCAGGATCACGAAGGCAACTACGAGGAGGACGAGGCCCGCGAAGGCCAGACGTAGCGGCGTCAGGAGCCGGCGGAACACCTAACGAGGATAGTTGCGAGGGTGTCCCAGCCGGGGCTAGAACAACCCGCGCGAGGACCCGCCGTCGACGACGACCGTTGTCCCCGTGATGTAACGCGCCCGGTCCGAGGCGAGGAAGCAGGCCACGTCCCCGAACTCCTGTGGTGTTCCGAGGCGGCCGAGTGGGATTGCAGCGAGCTCCTCGTCGCTCGGCCCCTCCGGCGAGAGTTGCTCCTGGCGCGCCGTCTCGATCTTTCCCGGCGCGAGGCAGTTGACGGTGATGCCGCGCGGGCCGAGTTCGCGCGAGAGCGTTTTGGCCCAGCCCGTCACCCCAGGACGGACCGCGTTGCTCAGCGCGATGTGCCCCACCGGCTCCTTCGCGGCGATCGACGTGAAGACGAGAATGCGCCCGGCCTCGCTCTGCACAAGGTGCGGAAGGCAGAGCTCGACGAGCCGCACAGCCGGGACGAGCAGGAGCTCGACTGCTTCCTCGATCGCCTCGGCGGTGAGACCGACTGCACGCCCTGGAGGTGGACCGCCGCTGTTCCACACGAGGATGTCGATGCCACCGAAGGCCTCCGCGGTGCGGTTGACGACATTTTGCAGATCGCGCGGGTTCGTGACGTCGCCGCGGACGGGCAGCGCGCCAAGGCGCTCGGCCTCGCGCTCCAACATCTCGCGGCGACGCGCGAACATCGTCACGTTCGCTCGCTCGGCCGCGAGCGCTTCCGCCGTGGCGAGGCCGAGCCCCGAGGAGGCGCCGCACACGATGGCGGTTCGGTTCTTGAGACCGAGGTCCACTAAGAGCTGAGGACGGCGACGACTTCGCGTACGGCGTGGGCGGATTCGTTCAGCATCGCCTGCTCGCCTTCGCTCAGCTCGAGCTCGAGGATCTCCTCGACTCCTGCGGCGCCGAGCTTGACGGGAACGCCCATGTACAGACCATCGATGCCGTACTCGCCGGCGAGATAGACCGTGCAAGGGAGGACGCGCTTCTCGTCGAGCATGATCGAGTCGACCATCTGGGCCGCTGCCGCTCCCGGCGCGTACCAGGCAGACGTTCCCAGCAATTCGACGATCTCGCCGCCGCCCTTCGCCGTGCGTTGAACCATTGCGTCGATCTCCGCCTCATCGACCAGCGCACGGAGAGGCATGCCGCCGACGGTCGTCGCGCTGACCACCGGGACCATCTGGTCGCCGTGGCCTCCCAGAACCATCGCGGTGACGTCCTTGACCGAGGAGTGCGTCTGCCAGGCGATGAAGGTCGAGAACCGTGCCGTGTCGAGAATGCCCGCCATTCCGAAGACGCGCTCTCTCGGCCAGCCCGACACGTTCTTGGCCACATGGCACATTGCGTCCAGCGGGTTGGAGACGATGATCAGGATGGCGTC
>JBKPTB010000020.1:0-3666 GCA_046735315.1 Actinomycetota bacterium | reverse complement strand
AGCCGGGCCTCCTCCATCAGAGCGGGAGCTCGCCGACGCGCTCGATCTCGTCGCGGATGGCGCGCACCTCGTCTTGGCCCTTCGCAGCCGGGTCGGTCAGGTCCCAGTCCACGTACTGCTTCCCTGGACGTACGGCCACTGCGCTCATTTTCGACGCTTTGGAGCCTGCGCACTGAACCTGAAGGCTCCATAAAGGGCTCCATACGCACCGCATACTGGAGATCGTGCAAACGCCCGCGACAGAAAAGAGCCGATTTGCGGCGATTTTGCAGAGCCCTCTGACGGACTCGAACCGTCGACCCCCTCCTTACCATGGAGGTGCTCTACCAACTGAGCTAAGAGGGCGAGGCCGCTTAGCGTAGCCGCTTTCCGGAGAGGGAGCAGGCGTAGACTCGGCCCGTGCAGCGTTCTGCCGTCGTCGCTGTCGCCTGCCTGATCGTCGCGGCAGTGGGCTGCGGGAGCACGAAGACTGTCACCCGAACCGTGACCGTTTCGGCGACCGCGAAGACGGGCGTCGGGCCGCCAGGGCAGATGGTTCAGTTCGGCCACGTCAAGACCCTCGAGCCGAAGGGCAGCGGGTACGTGATGCGGTTCGATCCCGAGTGGTTCCTCAGCGGCGTGACGGCGAACACCGCGGCCGCAGAGGACGGGGCGGTGTCGCCCGGCGAGCCGGTTCCGAACGACAATTATCGAGTCGACGAGGGTCACCGGCTTCTGACCTACCTCGTACCGTCCAACGCGCAGGTGACCGTCTTGACGACGGGATCGAACCTGAGCGGCACGCCCATCACCGTCGCGCAGCTTGCGCAGATCGTTGCGGGCAAGAAGCCGGTCTCCTTGTTCGAGCCGATCTCGACAGGATTCTGGATCCAGATCGACATCGACACCGTTCGATCGATCAAGCAGCAATACATCCCATGACCACCGCTCGCGAGGGCTACGTCGATTTCCGTGGGTACCGCACCTGGTACCGCATCGTCGGCGATCCGGACGGCGCAGTTCCGCTGCTCGCTCTCCACGGCGGGCCGGGCTCGACGCACAACTACTTCGCGCCGCTCGAAGCGCTCGCACCCGAACGGCCCGTGGTGCTCTACGACCAGATCGGCTGCGGCAACTCGGATCGTCCGACCGACATCGAGTGGACGGTGGACGTCTTCCGCGACGAGGTTGCGGCAGTCCGCGAGCAGCTGGGGCTCGAGCGGATTCACCTGCTCGGGACGTCGTGGGGAGGCATGCTCGCGCTCGAGCACGTGCTCGCGGGTGCGACCGGGATCGTCGGGTTGATCCTCAGCTCGACGCTGGCAAGCGTCGACCAGTGGGCAACCGAGCAGATGGTGTTACGGAATGCGTTGCCGCCCGAGGTCGTCGAGGTTCTCGACCGGCACGAGGCTGCCGGCACCTATGACGATCCCGAGTACGAGCGCGCGATGGGCGTGTACTTCGACCGCCACTTCTACCGCGGCCCGCAGCCCCGCGAGGAACTCGAGCGTATGGCCGTAGGCCGGGCACCCGACGTCTATCACGCCATGCAGGGACCAAACGAATGGACGGTGACCGGTGCCCTCAAAGGCTGGGACGTGCGATCCCGCCTGGGTGAGATCGACGTGCCAACGCTGGTAATCCGAGGCCGCTACGACATGTGCACCGATTCCATTGCCGCCACCCTCGTCACTGGAATCCGAGGCGCCCGCGAGGTGGTCCTCGAAGAGAGCTCCCACACCCCTGCGATGGAAGAGACGGAGAAGTACCTTCAAGCGATCAGCAACTTCATGCGGGAAGCCGAGGCAACCCAGCCGCTGACGCGGCGGGCTTTGCCCGACGCGTCCTAAGCGCAACCGAGCGAAACCAATCGCTCGGAAGTCGTCATGGTCGCGAAGCGACCGGACTTCCGAGCGCTAGACCGGACTTCCGAGCGATATGGGGGCGGGAGGATTCGAACCTCCGTAGGCTGAGCCGACGGGTTTACAGCCCGTTCCCTTTGGCCGCTCGGGCACACCCCCGGGGCTCGGCATTGTAGCCGGGGCGTCTCGAACGATTTCCTGCCGGGTCATGGCCAGATGGCCGCGGAACGGGTGGACGTTCTGGCGTAGATTGGCCATGTGGAGCGCTTTGACGTCGCGATCGTCGGTGCGGGCCCTGCCGGCTCGACGGCCGCCTACCGCCTCGCGCGCGCACGCGCGCGCGTCTTACTAATAGACAAAGCCCGTTTCCCCCGCGACAAGCCCTGCGGGGGCGGCCTGACGATGCGCGCCGTCCGCCAGTTGCCGTTCTCCGTCGAGCCGGTCGTGGAGGACAGGATCACCCGTGCCCGCTGCCGCCTCCGGTACGGCCCGGTGATGGAACGCGAGTCGTCCCGGGTCCTCTGCCTGATGACGCAACGGCGAAAGCTCGACGCATTCATGGTCGAGCGCGCGGTCGAGGCCGGTGCCACCTTCCGGGACGGCGTGCGCGCAGCCGTCGATTCGGAGCGTCGCCTCAGCGTCGACGGCGAGTCGATCGAGGTCGCCGCGCTCATCGGCGCCGACGGCGCGAACGGAATGACCGCGCGGACGCTCGGGCTGGGCGGAGCGATCGTCAACGGCGTTGCCCTCGAAGGCAACCTCCGATACGGGGACCTTCCAGAGGGAGATTGGCGAGGCTCGCTCCTCCTCGAGCTCGCAACCGTCCCGGGCGGCTACGGCTGGATCTTTCCGAAAGGCGACCACGTGAACGTGGGTGTCGGCGGCTGGGGTGAGGAGGGCCCCCACCTGCGACGGCATCTTCGGGTCCTGTGCGAACAGCACGGAATCGAGCTCCGCCGGCTGACCGACGTCCGGGGCCACCGCCTGCCCATGCGGCGGCCGGCGACTGTGCTCGCACGAGGGCGTGCGCTCGTTGCGGGCGACGCGGCGGGCGTCCTCGACCCGGTCTCCGGCGACGGAATCTACGAGGCGCTCGTCACGTCGCGGCTCGCCGCGCAACACGTGCTCGATCTCCTCGATGGACGGACGGAAGGACTCGAGGGATACGCGGCCGCGGTGCACGCAGAGCTCGATCCACTCGCCGCTGCAGGCTGGGGTGCGAAGATGGCGCTCGATCGCTTCCCGCGCAGCGTGTTCGCGATCATGCGCCTGCCCGTCACCTGGCGAGTCCTCGAGAAGCTCTTACTCGGCGAGGTGGCGCATCCCGGAGAGGCGAAGGGCCCGGGCCGCAGCGCGATGAAGGCGATCGAGGGTCTCGCCCGGCTGGCCGGAGGAACGCGCACGGCCACGGCCTAAAGCGCGTCGAAGGACATGCCGATGCAGGGGTGTCCGTCATGGAACTCAATCCCCTGCTCAGACGCGCCGTCGAGCTCGGCGCCAGCGACATCCATCTGAAGGTCGGCCTTCCGCCGATCCTCCGTCGCGACGGCGACCTCGGTCCGCTCGAGGAATGCCCGATCCTCACGGATCGAGACCTGGAAGCGGTGGTGGAGGTCATCGGCGGTCGCTCCCCTGAGCGGCTCGAGGCATTCAGGCAGAGCGGCGATCTCGACATCGCCTATCAGGATGAGGATCTGCCGCGCTTCCGCGTCAACGCTTTCCGCCAGCGCGGCCACACCTCGGTCGCGTTGCGCGTGATCCCGAAGAACGTCCCGACCTTCGAGGCGCTCCATCTGCCGGACGGCGTCCGCCGCCTGGCCGACGA
>JBKPTB010000019.1:0-2275 GCA_046735315.1 Actinomycetota bacterium | reverse complement strand
CGGCGAGCCCTTCGCCGAGGTGTCCTCGGCGTCGCCCAGCGACGTCGACGCCGCCGTCAACGCCGCGGCCGCCGCGTGGGAGAGCTGGCGCCGAGTCAGGCGCCGTTGTCGGGCGGGGCGCGGGCGTTGCGGCTCGCCGTGACGGAGGCGCCGCCTAGGAACGGACAAAACTACGCCGCTGCCTCGCTGCTGGTCAAGTCTCGCCGAGACGCCCGCGCGGGCGCTGGAGAATCGTGGCGATGCGCCACCGTATGACCCCCTCGTCCGGGCGTAACAAGAGCGTCGGTCTTGGGAGAAACGCAAGTCTTGGACCGTTGCGCGCTACGCGTCTGGCGAGAGCACGCTGGCCCACGCGGGCTGCGGCTCGATCCGGCCAATCATCCCCACACGAGGTAGGTCGGGCACCGCCCGACGCCTGGCGAATTGACCGACTCGGCTCTGCCTGTAACAGTCGATTTGTGGCCGCCGAGATCGAAGCGCTGTTGGCGCTCTATATCGATCGCTACGCCAAGGGCAATCTGCAAGGCGTTACGAGCTTGTGTGTCACGCCGTTCTTTGCCATTCGCAAGGGCGAGTTGATCGTGATGCCTGACCGCGCCGCTGTACTTAGTCATTTTGCGGCCGCCATCGATGCATACCGGCGTGCGGCGGACGTTCGCGCATGGGCGGCCCGCGAAATCAACACCCTTCAGCTTGGCGAGCACTCGGCGTTCGTGACCGTGCACTGGAATGCCTTCGACGCAGATGAGCAGGTGGTTCGCGACACCTGGACGAGCTACCAACTTCTGACGACGCCGGACGGCTGGCGATTCCTGTCGTACACAAACCACTTCTGAACCGAGGCGGACGGCGACACGGCCAATATCTACGCAAGCCACTAGCGGGGACGGCCGCCCTCGCGTTCACGTCGCCGCGTGCTCTTCTGGAGTCTCGCAAGCTGCGAGCTCGGCGGCACCAACACTGCACTCCGCTGAAAGGAGACCTCCATGCCGCTCCAGATGCCAGAGCCCCTGACCCGTTACTTCGAACACGACGCGCTCCGGGACGTCGAGGCGATCGTCGCCGTCTTCGCCGACGACGCCACCGTCACCGACGAGGGCGAAACCCGGCAAGGCGTCGCGGAGATCCGAGCCTGGCAGCTCGGGCCCGCCTCCGCGTACTCCTACCGCACCGAACTCCGCAACACCGAGCAACTGGGACCGGACCGCTACCTGGTCACGGGCCGCCTCAGCGGCAACTTTCCAGGCGGCACCGCCGACCTGACATGGGACTTCACGATCGCCGGGAACAAGATCAGCCGGCTCGTAATCGCGCCAAAGCGCGCCCCAGTGAACGCGGCCCAGCTCCGCCTTTCAGAATGAGCGGCCACTGGCCGACTCAGCTGAGGACGCCAAGACGACTGAGCGGAATCTGCTGGAGCGGGCCGTTGGCGTAAGTTGATCCACGCCGTTGTCGGACCAACCGGGTCTCGCTGCTTTCCGAATCGTGAGCGCTCAGCGCTCGCCCGGACTGTGGGCGAGCGCGGAATCTCCTCGAGTAGTCGCTACACAGCACAACCTCTTTCATCAGCGCCCGGTTTCTGCCGCTGCACTACGCGCCCGGGCTTCAGCGAGCACCCGGAACGCCTCGGCCCGATCGCCAAAGCCCGCGGTCTGCGTGGGCAGGCCTTCGAGGTCTTTGTAGACCTTGAAGAACTGCTCGATCTCGGCCCGGAAGGCAGTACGGATGTCATCGACCTCGACGACCTCAGAGCACATCGGGTCGCGCAGCGGGACGCACACGAGCTTGTCGTCGGGGCCTTCTCGTCGACCATGCGGAAGACGGCCACCGTCCGGACGCGGATCCGGCAGCCCGGGAAGCTCGGGTCGCCGACGAGGACCAGCGCGTCGAGGGGGTCAGCCGTCCTCGCCGAGCGTCCCTTCGACGAAGCCGTAGTCGGCGGGGTAAACGGTCGAGGTGAAGAGGCGCCGGTCAAGGACGATCGCGTCGAGTTAAGAGGTCCTGCAAATCGGCAGGTTGTCCTGCCCAGCTAGGCGCCCGCCCTTGACCCTCTCTTTGCTAAAGAGGGGGTCGCTCCACTTGCTCCGCAGAAATGCAAGTCCTGCGAACCCGAAGGTCCACAGGACTTGACCCGGCGGCCATGAGCGGATCGAAGACGCTTCCCTTGCTGCCGGGGAAGAGGTCGACGGCGGCACGGTACGCAGCAAAGCTGACCGCCTCGTTCTTGTTCGCGAGGGTGCGCTTCCAGGGCGGCACACGGAGAGCGCCGCCGAGA
>JBKPTB010000018.1:0-9774 GCA_046735315.1 Actinomycetota bacterium | reverse complement strand
CGACACCGCGACAGAACAGCGGCCGTATATAGGCCGGGACGAAGCCCGGGTATGAGAAGGCCTCCGCTACTCCACCTTCACGGGCCTCACCTCTGAGGTTGTTGCCATAATCGAAAACATAACTTCCGGCTCGGACGTACTGGAGCAAGGCCTCCACGTGTCGAACGATCGACGACCGCGCACGCGTGAGGTACTCCTCGGGGTCGGAGGCGCGCAAAGCAGCAGCCTCGCCGACGGAGAGCCCGGCCGGGATGTAGCCGATGAGTGGGTCATGTGCGGCGGTCTGGTCGGTGACGAGATCGAAATGCTCGCCTCGGCGCACGAGCTCGGGCACGACGTCTGCCGCATTTCCGAGGAGGCCGACGGAGAGCGGGCGTCGGTCTGAGGCGGCGGCACGGATGCGCGCGAGCGCGTCGTCGATCGAGTCGGTCGTCTCGTCGATGTAGCGCGTCTCGATTCGCCGCTCGATACGCGCGGGGTCGACCTCGATGCAGAGAATCGCGGCTCCGGACATCGTGCCGGCGAGCGGCTGCGCACCGCCCATACCACCGAGGCCCGCCGTGAGGATCGTCCTCCCCGAAAGGTCCGGGGAGCCGAAGTGCGTTTCGCCCGCAGCCGCGAACGTCTGATAGGTGCCCTGCAGGATTCCCTGGGTGCCGATGTAGATCCAGCTCCCGGCAGTCATCTGCCCGTACATCGTCAGCCCGAGTGCCTCGAGTCGGCGAAACTCGTCCCACGTCGCCCACCGCGGTACGAGCATCGCGTTGGCGATGAGGACGCGCGGGGCGCCGGGGTGTGTGCGGAAGATCCCCACCGGCTTGCCGCTCTGGACGAGCAAGCTCTCGTCGGCGCCAAGCTCGAGTAACGCGCGGACGATCGCCCGGAGGGCCTCGGGGTTTCGCGCCGCTTTCCCCGACCCGCCGTAGACGACGAGCTCCTCGGGCCGCTCGGCGACCTCGGGATCGAGATTGTTCAAAAGCATGCGCAGCGGCGCCTCGGTCGCCCACGACCGCGCGTTCAACTCGGTCCCCCGTGGCGCATGGATGTGGGTCAGGTCGCCGCAGAGATCGTCGACGACGGCATCGACGGCGCGCGCGATGCTCACGCGAGCTCTCCGATCTCACTCTCGACCGCGGCCATCAGCGAACCGTCGCGTATCGAGCCGGCGACCGCCTCGATGTCCGGTGCAAGCGGACGGTCGTCTCCGAGGCGCGGCGACAGGGTGCGAATGAAGTCGTGGGTCGCGCGCACCCCCTGCCCCGGTTCGAGCGGTGCGAGGAACTCGACCGCCTGTGCTCCGGCGAGGAGTTCGATTGCCAGTGCGCGTTCCGAGTTCGCGAGCACCTGCCATGCCTTCAGTCCGGCGGCGTTTCCCATCGAGACGTGGTCCTCCTGGCCGGCGCTCGTGGGAATGGAATCGACGCTGGCGGGATGACAGAGCGACTTGTTCTCGCTGACCAGGGCTGCCGCGACGTACTGCGGGATCATGAACCCCGAGTTCAGGCCGCCGTCCGTCGTCAGGAACGCGGGCAGCCCGTCGGACAGATTCGGATTGACGAGACGTTCCAGCCGCCGCTCCGAGATGTTCGCCAGCTCGGAGCTCGCCATCGCCAGAGCGTCCAACGCGAAGGCGAGCGGCTGACCGTGGAAGTTGCCGTTCGAGACGAGCAGCTCGTCCTCGACCAGCACGAGCGGGTTGTCCGTGGCGGCGTTCAGCTCCACCGCCACCGTGCCCTCGACGTAGCCGAGCAGATCACGCGCGGCACCGTGTACCTGTGGAGCGCAGCGCAGCGAATACGCGTCCTGCACCTTGTCGCACCACTTGTGCGCCTCGTTGATCGCGGAGCCTTCGAGCAGACGCAGGACGTTGGCGGCGGAGTCGCCCTGGCCGCGCAGCGGACGGAGCCGGTGAATCTGCGGCAGGAAGCTTGCCCGCGATCCCTGGAGGGCCTCGAGGGAGAGTGCACACGCGAGGTCGGCCGTCTTGGCCAGCCGACGCGCGCGCACCGAGCCGAGCGCTCCGAACGCCGCCATGAACTGCGTGCCGTTGATCAGCGATAGGCCCTCCTTGGCTTCGAGTGTCGTCGGCTCGAGCCCCGCAGACGCGAGTGCGTTCGCACCGGAGTGCAGCTGGCCGTCGAACCAGGCGTCCCCCTCGCCGACGAGTGGCAAGGCGAGGTGCGCGAGCGGAGCCAGATCTCCGCTGGCACCAACCGATCCTCTGCTCGGCACGTACGGAAGCACGCCTCTCGTCAGGCACTCGATGAGCAGCTCGACCGTCTCGACCCGGGCCCCCGACGTCCCTTTGGCGAGCGCATTTGCCCGCAACAGCATTGCGGCGCGGACGATCTCTGCGGGATAGGGATCGCCGACCCCGCACGCGTGGCTACGCAACAGGCGAAGCTGGAGCTCCCCGGTCAGCTCTTCCGGAATCGACTCGGAGACGAACCGACCGAAGCCGGTGTTGATGCCGTAGGTGTGCTCACGGCTTCCATGGGCCGCGCGCTCCACGAGATCGCGGGCGGCGCGCATCTTCCCGCGCGCCTCGTCCGAAAGCGCGGCACCAGCGCCTTCGAGAGCGACCGACCACACGTCCTCGATCCGGAGATCGTCTCCGGTCAGGCGGATCGCGGTCGCCTGAGCCATCGCGCGGCCAGTTTAGTCAGCGCGGCGCTCGCCACTGCGTCGAGCGGGCAGACTCCGGCGGTGGCCGATCCACTGACCGCAGAGCCCGAGGAAGCGCTCGTCGACGCGAAGCTGCCGACGGAGCGAGCACTGCATCTCTTGCGCCGCGGCGACTTTCGCCGGACGTATGCCGCGGTCGTCGTCAGCGAGCTCGGTGACGCGTTCCAGTACGTCGCGCTGATGTGGTTCGCGCTCGTGGCAGCCGGTCCGCTCGGCATCCTCGCCGTTCGGCTGGCGGACAGCGTCCCGGCGCTCCTCTTCGGCCTGCATGGAGGCGTCGTCGCCGACCGGCGCGATCGGAGGACGACGATGATCGGCGCCGATCTCGTCCGAGGGGCGGTGCTCGTCCCGGTCGCGATCGCGGGACTCACCGGGCACCTGCAGCTGTGGATGCTCGTGGTCGCTGCGTTCGTCGTCGTCACGGCGACGAGTTACTTCGAGCCGGCGTACGGCGCGATGCTGCCGTCGCTCGTGGAACGGCGGAACGTCCAGGCGGCCAACGGCCTCGTGCGGGCATCCGCCGAGGCGGTCCGCGTGGGCGGCTGGGCTGCCGCCGCCGGGCTGCTCGTCTTCATGCCGCTGAGCGTCTTCTTCCTCTTCAACGCTGCGTCGTTCTTCGTCTCCGCGCTCCTGATCGCCGGGGTCCGGGCACGGAGAACCGAAGCGGAGGCGGTCGCCATGCCGCGGATCCGAGAGGGCTTCGCTGCCTTGCGGCCTCGACGCACCCTCGCGATCGGGGTCATCGTCCTCGGAGTGGCCGTGACGATCACTTCGGGTACGTGGATGGTGGGCGTCCCCCAACTCGTGCGCAAAGCGCTCGATCTCGGCGCGGGCAGCTTTTCTCTCGTCGCGGGGGCATATGCGGTTGGGGCGGTCGCATCCGGCGCCGTGCTGTCGCGGATCCACGTCGGTCACAAGGTGCGCCTCGGCCTCTTTCTCTGGACAGGCTACGCAGCCGGGTTCGCGCTCTTCGCGCTCGCGGGCTCGCTGCCTCCCGCTCTTGCCGCGGCCGCGATCATGGGCTCGATCCAGGCGAGCGTCATCGTGCTCCTCTACTCGGCCGCGCAGGAAGAGGTTCCCGATGCGGTGCTCGGGCGGGTCATTTCGCTGATCTCGCTGGTGCACCGCGGAGCCCATGCGACGGGCCTCCTGCTGATCGGCCCCCTCTTCGCCGTGCTCGCGACCCGGTCGGTGTTCGTCGCCGCCGCGGTCGCGTTGCCGTTGGTCGGCCTGGCCGGAGTCGCCTCGCTCAGGCCCGCTCCCGCTCCAGAAGACGCAGCTCCAGCACGTGCGAGGCATTGAAGCCGTCGATTCGCAGAACCGGCTCCGCCGCGGCAAGTGCAGCCGCAGCGGGCATCAGGCCGACGAGCTCGGCGTCGGCGATTCGCGTTCCTCGTGCGCGTGCCTCCTGCTCTACGCGGTCCACGATCTCGTGTAGCGCGGCAGCCTCGTAGTCCTCCACGTTCATGCTCACCTGCGCGCGCCCGACGCTTGGCAACGAAAGCCCGAGCGCGCGGACGCCGGGGAAGCCACCGCCCTTCTCGCGCACGAGGGCGGCGATCGACCGAGCGACATCGACGTCATCGGTGTCGAGATTGATGTTGAACGCGATCAGCGGACGACGCGCACCGACAATCACTCCGCCGGCTCGCTCGTCGAGACGAGCCGGACCGAAGTCAGCCTCGAGCTCCCCGGCATCGAGCCGGCGCTGCAGCTCGACCGGCCCTCCACGCCTGTAGAAGGCCGGGCTGCGGCCGGGGGCAGACTCGCCGTACAGAAAGACCGGCAATTCCAGCTCGGCGCCGATCCGTGCGCCGAGCCGCAGCGCGCATGCTCGAGCGCGCTCCGAGTCGGCGGGGTCGAGCGCGACGATCGGAACGACGTCCGCCGCGCCGATGCGCGGATGGGCTCCCTCGTGCGTGCGGAGATCGATGCGTTCGCGGGCACACGCGACGCCCGACAGCAGCGCGTCGATCAGTGCGTCGTCGTCTGCAACCAGCGTGAAGACCGAGCGGTTGTGGTCGACGTCGGTGTGCAGGTCCAGCACGTCACCGGACCCGGAAAGCGCACCGCGCAGCGCCTCGATGGTGCTGCGGTCCCGCCCCTCGGAGAAGTTCGGCACCGACTCGAGGGGTAGGTCCACCACGCGTACTCTACGAACCGTGAAGGCGTACTACGACCGCCGCGCACCCGAATACGACGACTGGTGGCTCGGCGAGGGACTGTTCGCCGATCGCGAGCGGCCCGGGTGGGACGAGGAGCGTGGTCAGCTCGGAGAGGTCATCGCGAACCTGCCCCCGCTGCGAACGCTCGACGTCGCGTGCGGTACGGGCTTCCTGACGAAGCACCTGCACGGAGAGGTGGTGGGACTCGACGCAAGCGAACGGATGCTCGCGCTTGCCCGGGCTCGGGCCCCGAATGCCACCTTCGTGGAGGGGGATGCACTGTCCTTGCCGTTCGAGGACGGCACCTTCGACCGAGTCTTCACGAGCTACTTCTATTGCCATCTCGAAGAAGACGACCGCGAGCGATTTCTCGCAGAGGCAAAGCGAGTAGCACCCGAGCTCGTGGTCGTGGCTTCGAGACGCCGTGGAGACGACCTGCCCGAGCGTTGGGACGATCGTCTGCTCAGCGACGGTTCCCGCTGGACGGTCTACAAGCGAGTCTTCGAAGGCGCACAACTTGCAGAGGAGCTCGGCGGTGAGACCCTCTTCGAGGGGCGCTGGTTCCTCGTCGTGCGCGCTTGACGCGCCGGCGCGCCTCGTATCGGTCCCTCGCTTCGCTGCAGCACGACCTGCGCGGCTGCCGTGCCTGCGTCGAGGCCGGCTTCCACCTCGAGTCTCTGCCCGTGCTCAACGACTTTCTCGGCCGGCGCGCGTACATGTACGGCCAGGCGCCGGGCGTCGTGGAGGGTACGGAGCGACGACCCTGGCGGGGTCGTGCGGGCAACACGCTTAGACGCTGGCTCGAGCTGGACGAGGAGGCGTTTTACGGCGCGTTCTACTGTGCATCCGTGACGCGCTGCTACCCGGGACGGGCGCCGACGGGGCGTGGAGACCGCACGCCGACCCAGCGCGAACAAGAGCTTTGCTCCTTCTGGCGGGACTGGGAGCTGAGGCTCATGCGCCCGAAGCTGATCGTGCCGGTCGGCGGCCTTGCGATCCGGCGCCTGCTCGGCCTCAGCGGCCTCTCGGAGTGCATCGGCCGAACCTACGAGCACGAAGGCGCCGTCGTCGTCCCGCTGCCGCACCCGTCCGGCGCGAGCGGCTGGTTGAACGCCCCAGAAAACAGAGAGCTCGCCGCAGCTGCTGCACGCCTTGTACGAGCTGAGCTGGCGCGTCTGTGAGGACAACGCGCGCCGCTAGATTTCAGGGGTGAAGGAGCACAGTGACACGCCGTATCGGGTGACATTCGCCCGCCTGCTCGGCTTCCTTCGTCCCTACAAGCTCTCGCTGATCGTCTCGATCGTGCTGGCCGTGGGTTCGCAGGGAGCCCAGATAGCGCTCGTCTGGGTGACCAAGAACGTGATCGACGACGCGATCACGCCGCACGACGCGGGCAAGCTCTGGATGTACGTGTGGTTCATCGTCGGCCTCGGCGTGTTGCGGGCAGCGCTCATGGCCGGACGCAGGCTCATCAGCGGAAAGCAAGCGCTTGCGGTCGAGATGGACCTGCGACAGGGGCTGTACGCGCACCTCGTGCGGCTGTCGTTCGGGTTCTACGACCGGCACCAGACCGGACAGCTCATGTCGCGTGCAACCGTGGACCTACAGGGCGTCCGGTTCTTCCTCGGCTACGGGCTCATCTTCTTCTTCCAGAACGCGCTCACCGTTCTCTCCGTGACCGCGGTCCTCTTCTTCTTCGAGTGGAAGCTGGCGCTGATCGCGCTTGCGATCACACCCGTGCTCGTCGTGCTCGCGTACAGGTACAGCCACGTCGCACATCCGACGCTCCGCGACGTCCAACAGAAGCTCGCGGACGTCGCCACGGTCGCCGAGGAGAACATCGTCGGCGTCCACGTCGTGAAGTCGTTCGCGCAGGAGCCGCAGGAGGAGGAGAAGTTCAGGGAGCGTTCCGAGGCTGTCTTCCAGCAGACGGTGCGCGCGAACCGGCAACGCGCCCTCTACGTTCCGTTCATCTCATGGGTGCCGATGCTCGCACAGGGTGCGGTACTGCTGGTCGGAGCGCGCATGGTGACGAGCGGCTCATTGACCGTCGGTGGCTTCGTCGCCTTCAACCTGTACCTCGGCATGCTGATCATGCCGCTGCGCTCGCTGGGGATGTGGGTCGGCCAGGCGCAGCGCGCGACCGCGTCGGGAGAGCGCATCTTCCAGGTGATGGACGAGCCCGAGGAGATCGCCGACCAGCCGGGCGCGATCGAGCTGCCTGATGGCCCGGGTCACCTGCGCTTCGAGTCGGTCGGCTTCGAGTACCTGCACGAACGCCCGGTGCTGGAGGACATCGACCTCGACCTCACGGCGGGCAAGACGGTCGCGCTGATCGGCCACACAGGTTCGGGCAAGACGACGCTCACCTCGTTGGTTCCTCGGTTCTACGACGTGACTGAGGGGCGCATCACGCTCGACGGCGCGGACGTGCGCGAGGTGAAGCTGTCATCCCTTCGCCATGCCATCGGCGTGATCTCACAGGATCCGTTCCTCTTCTCGGCCACGGTTCGCGAGAACATCATGTTCGGCGCACCGGGGCTCGACGAAGCGGAGGTAGAGCGAATCGCCCGCCTTGCGCAGGCACACGAGTTCGTGGAGCGACTACCGGACGGGTACGACACGGTCATCGGGGAGCGCGGAATCACGCTCTCAGGAGGACAGCGCCAGCGGCTTGCGATCGCCCGCGCTCTCGCCGTCGATCCGCGCGTCCTGATCCTGGACGATGCGACCGCGTCGGTCGACGCATCGACCGAGGCGCGCATTCGCCTCGGCCTGCGAGAGGCGATGCGCAACCGGACGACGCTCATCATCGCCCACCGGCTGTCGACGATCGCGCTCGCCGACGAGATCGTCGTCCTCGACGACGGCCGGATCGTGGCGCGCGGCACCCATGAGCAGCTGCTCGACACGAGTCCGGTCTACCGCGACATCTACGACCATGGGTTGCTTGAACGTCAGTTCGCGGACGCCGTCGAGGCCCGCGCCGAAACCGAAGCACTGGAGGCGGCATCGTGATGATGTTCGGACTCGGCGCCAAATTGGCACGGACAAACGCGCCTTCGTGGGATAGCGTCGACCGCGGGTGGCGGGTGGAACCTCTCCCCTCCCGGGTGGGGGCGCGCGCGTGTGTACCTGACAGTGAGGAGGGCGACGACCGGTGAGGGTTTGGCAGCCGGGCAGCCACCTGAGCTCGATCAAGAAGGTCGAGGTCGACGACTGGTCCTGGCGGCGCACACGTCGGCGGATCGCGGCGCTCGCACGCCTCACACGTCCTTACAAGGCTCGCACCGCCCTCTCGGTCGTATCGCTCCTCGCCGCCACCGCGACCGCCCTCGCGCCACCGCTACTGGCCAAGTACGCGGTCGACGACGGGATCCGCCAGCAGGACCTCACGAAGCTGTGGTGGATCGTGGGCGCCTTCGTTCTGGCCGGGCTCCTGAACTGGGGCATGAGCTACGTGCAGACCTATCTGACGGGGTGGGTCGGGGAGCGCATCCTCGCCGACCTGAGGATCGGTCTCTTCCGCCACCTCCAGCGGCTCTCGCTCGGGTTCTACGAGCGCACGCGCGCCGGCGTGATCATCAGTCGCCTCACGAACGACGTCGAGGCGATCGATCAGCTCGTGACGGACGGGGTCACGAGTCTCGTCCAGAACACGCTCACGCTCCTCGGGACCGCGATCCTCCTCTTCATCCTCGACTGGCGGCTGGCGCTCGCGACACTCGCGGTGATCCCGCTGATGAGCGTCGCGACGGTGATCTTCCGCGTGCGCTCCACGCGCGCCTACCGCGCCGTGCGCGAGCGCCTCGGCCTGGTCACTGCAACCCTCGCCGAGGACATCGCCGGCATGCGAATCGTGCAGGCGTTCACGCGCGAGGAGGCGAACACCCGCAACTTCAAGAACGTGAGCGAGCGCTATCGCGACTCGAACATGGAGACGGTCGTCCTCAACGGTCTCTACTTCCCGTTCGTCGACCTGCTCTCGTCGATTGCGCTCGCGGTCGTCTTGGGCTACGGCGGCCACCTGTACTTCAACGGTGACGTCACGCTGGGAACGCTGTTCGCATTCATGCTCTACGTCCAGAACTTCTTCGATCCCGTGCAGCAGCTCTCGCAGCTGTACAACACCTTTCTCTCCGCGACGGCTGCGCTGGACAAGATCATGGACGTGATGGACGAGACACCCGAGGTGCGCGACCGGCCGGGAGCGCAGTCGCTGCCGCCCGTGGCCGGACACGTCCGCTTCGAGGCCGTGAGGTTCGGGTACGGCAACGGGCCCGACGTGCTCCACGAGCTCGACCTGAACGTGCCGGCGGGGACGACCGTTGCGCTCGTCGGCCACACGGGAGCCGGCAAATCGACGATCGCAAAACTGCTCGCGCGTTTCTACGACCCTCGCGAAGGTCGGATCACGATCGACGGCCACGACCTTCGCAACGTGACGCAGGCATCGCTACGTCGTCAGCTCGGCATCGTGCCCCAGGAAGGCTTTCTCTTCGCGGGCGCCGTGACCGACAACATCGCGTTCGGCCGACCCGACGCAACTCCGGACCAGGTCGTCCAGGCGGCACAGACGGTCGGAGCGCACGACTTCATCCTGCGACTCGAAGAGGGCTACGAGACCGAGCTGCAAGAACGCGGCTCTCGGCTCTCGCTCGGGCAGCGGCAATTGATCGCACTCGCGCGTGCCCTGCTCGCCGATCCGCGCATCCTCATCCTCGATGAGGCGACGTCGTCCGTCGACATCGGCACCGAGCGCAAGATCGAACGGGCGCTGCGCCTGCTGCTCGCGGGCCGCACCGCGTTCATCATCGCGCACAGGCTCTCCACGATCCGAGACGCCGACCTGATCGTGGTGCTCGAGCACGGACGCGTCGTGGAGCAGGGGACGCACGACGAATTGCTCGCCGGCCGCGGCCTC
>JBKPTB010000017.1:0-6234 GCA_046735315.1 Actinomycetota bacterium | reverse complement strand
GGATGGCGGTCGAAATCGCTACGAGATCTTCTGTCCGGAAATGGCCGTGAAGGCAGGCGAGCTCCTCGGCATCGAGCTCGAGCTGCGCGTTGGGTTGGAGCGTGGTGAGTTCAGCCTCCACTACCAGCCGGAGGTGGAGCTCGCGACGAATCGAATCGTCGGGGCTGAAGCGCTCCTTCGCTGGCAATCACCGACTCGCGGATCGGTTCCGCCAGCGCGTTTCATTCCGATCGCCGAGGCCACCGGGCTGATCATGCAGCTCGGTGAGTTCGTTCTTCGGGAAGCGTGCCTGCAGGCTGCCGAGTGGCGCCGAGCCGGTCTCGTGCCGGAGTCGTTCGTGACCTGGGTGAACGTCTCCGTAAAGCAGCTGAGCAGCGGGACGCTCGGAGTGGTCGTCAGCGAGGCGCTCGAGGCCGCGTCGCTTCCGCCCAGCGTGCTCGGACTGGAGGTGACGGAGACGGCAGTCGTCGAGGACGGGATCGCAGGTGAGCGAGCCAGAGCCGAACTGACGAAGTTGCACGGACTGGGTGTGCGAATTGCGATCGACGACTTCGGAACCGGCTTCTCCTCCCTTGGCCAGCTCCGTCACTTCCCGATCGACATGATCAAGGTCGACGGCTCGTTCGTTCAGGGGACCGTCAACGATCCGAAGGATGCGGCGATCACATCCCACCTCGTCAATCTCGCGCACGCTCTGGGCCTCGTCGCAGTGGCCGAGGGGATCGAGTCCGAGGGGCAGCTCGGTTCTCTGCAGGACTTCGGTTGCGATCTCGGCCAGGGGTTCCTGTTCGCCCGGCCGATGCCGGCGGATCAGATCACTGAGCACCTCGCGGCTGCAGGACCGAAGCTCGCGAACCCGGACTCAGCGGTCGCCTGACCTGACCTGAGCGCGGCCGTCTGCTAGGACGGTAGTTGTGATCGTCTCGCTTCACGTGGCGACGGGCGCCGCGGCCGGTGCCGCCAGCGGGTCACGACTCGCCGCGCTACTGCTGGGTCCGATCCTTCACCTCGCGGGCGATCGGTTGCCACACCAGGACATCCGCTCGCGGCGCTTCGAGATCAGCAGCGGGCTCGCGGGTCTCGCCCTCCTCGCCGCGCGCCGCGGCCCGCTCGATCCGGCGACGCTCGGCGCCGCGGCGAGCTCTGCACCTGACCTCGAGCACATCCTCCCGTTCATGCGGCCGGGCGGCCGCAAACTCTTCCACGGTCGCCGCGGTTGGCACCGTTCGGGACGCTTCCCGGCAGACCTTCAGCTTCTGCTGGCCGGCGCGATTCTCGGCGCCCTGATCGCGCCGAAACTAGATGCTGACGACGCGGTCGTAGTCGACGATCATTCGGGCTAACTCGGGCGGCGTGAGCCAGCTCGCCTTCAGCCACTCGAGATCTGAGTCGGTCGCCCCACGGGCGACGGCGCAGCCCTTTCAGACGTAGACAGGGACCTGGTGGTCGACGAGCTTCTGGAAGAGCTCCTTCGCAGGCGGGACGCCGACGCCCTCGACTTGCTCGGCCGTCGCGCGCGAGACGAGCTCCGTCGCGTCGCCCGCGAGCACGACTGCGCACTCCTGTCCGGCCTCGACCGAGCCGTTGGCCGCGATGTGAAGCGGAAGCGACGCCCTGGTCGGGTCGGACGCGCCGGTAACGGCGAGATAGAGGATCTTCACGAGATCACAGCTTACGGCGAGCGCGGCGTGAGCGGCGCGTTCGTGCAGCGAGTCGTTCCTCGAACTGACCTTTCAAGCGCTCGGTGGTGACGTGATGTTCTGCCTCGACCTCCACCGGGATCTCGACCCTGACCCCCGCAGGCTCGAGGCGAACGAGCTCAACGTGGTCGGACACGTGCTCCCGGTACGAATGGTCGTAGCACTCGCCTTCTTCAAGAGAGTCCTCACTCGCTCGCTTCCGATGAATCAAGCGCACGGACTCATTATCGGTCAGGGGACGGCAAAAGGAGCTGCGCGGAGGACTGTCGCGCGGCCCGGATTCACCGCTGCGCTCAGCGTCGCCGTGGCCGTGTAGGAGATGCCGCTGTGCAGCGACCTGAGCCGGATCCGTTTCGTGAGGCCGCCAACGGCGCGGCCGCGCGAGCGACCCGCCACGACGCTGCCACGGCGGACGGTGACGGCGTAGGTGCAGTCGATGTCGCAGAGAAGCCTCGCCTCTGGGAAGGGACGAACCGAGACCACCAGGCTGCCGCGCGGCCGTAACGCGAGCCCAGGGCAGTGGGCGACGACGCCACGATGGGCCTGTGAGATCGCCGCGCGCACCCGGCCAAGGTCGGACTTCGCCGAGCGATCGACGTAGAACAGACCCGACTGCCAGCGGTTGAGATCCCGTTCGTCGATCGCATGGAAGAGGAACAATCCGCGGACGTTCGGCTGGCAGAAGGCGAGCTCGACCGCCTGGCGATAGTACGTCCCCTGCACGGCCTCTGGCACCGGCTTGATCGTCGCCGGCTCGCGGCCCGTGTAGAGAGACGCCTTGGCCGGCGGGATCTGCGCCTCGACGCCGAACTCGTCGTAGTAGATCGGCAGGGTCGACCCCTGCTGGGCGGTTCCGACGAAGACGGTGCCAAGCAACGTGACGAGCTTGTCGTAGTCGGCGAGCGCGATCGTCGTCGAGTTCGGATGGACGCCCTTGATCGGCGCGACGCTCGAGTTGTCCTCATAGGGATGGATCGACAGCGCATCCATGATCGGCGTCGTCCGGCCACTCGCGCGGTAAGCGGCGCCCAGGTCGGTCAGAAATGCGGTCGGAGAGTGCGTCGGGCGGATCGAGTCCGGATCGTCGCCGCCACGCGGGGAGATGGCGCCGCCGAGAACGACGATCCTCGCCGAGACTGCCTTCAGTGCATCGTAAGTCCGGGCGAGCAGCGCCTCGTATGCCGGTGCAGCGGCATCGGTTCCATCCGAGTTGAACTGCGGCAGCCAATAGCGGTTGATGTTGGGCTCGTTGCCGATGACGAAATACCGCACCTGTGGCAGAACCCGCGCCAACGCCGCGGCATACGACGCGAACTCCTCTTGCGCCTGGTCTGTCAGTGGCGTGGTCCGGTTGCCGAAGTTCATGACCGTCAGCAGAACCTGCACCCCGTCCAGCCGCGCCGCCTGCACGACGTTGCGGAGAATCGTCTGGTCGGCCGCGCTCGGCGTCGTCTGGCCCGGCGCCCAGATCTGCGTCACCCGAACAGCGTTGAACCCCGCTCGCACCAGCAGATCCATCTCCACCTTCGCCTGTGCCAGCGTCGGCTGACGCACGCTGTCCTCCGCAGCCCCGATCAGCATCGCCGGGCCCCCGGTACGTGCGGACGGTGTGGGAACGACACATCCCAGCAACGCACAGACGACGACGAAACGCTTCATAACCCCGCAGCGCAGGATAGTGGGAGCCCGCTAGCGGAAAGTAAAGAAATCGCTGCTCCTCGAGGCTTGCCTAGACGAAGACCTAGGGCCCTGAGGCGATCCCTCTGGGGAGTGACCGGGAGTTCCGATCCAGCGCCGACACACGAAGTGCCGTCGTATACGAGTTGGAGGGTGAGCGGGTGAAGAGTGTTTGTGTCGGTGCCGGGGCTTTGCTCACGACCTCATTGCTCTGTGTAGTGACGCTGGCTGCCAATGCCGGAGCCACTCCCGCGAATGAAGCTGCCCACCTGGTTCTGATGAAACGCGACGTTGGCACTGCGTATCGGTTGAACGCGTCGTTTACGAGCGCCCATACTCTGCGAGAGGTCAGCGTGAACGCGCCGCCCTCGATCAAACGGCAATTGGCGCGCGAGTGGGTCGCCGGCATGCAGACTGGCTTCAACGGCGTCACTGTTCGTCGAGGCATCATCAGCACAGCGGATGTCTTTCGAACGCCGAGCATCGACGCGATCGTCAGCTACTGGCAGCGCCTCTATCTGCGCAACAGCCGCGGGAGGTTGCTTCCGGTTCCAGAGCACGCACCTGGTACGAGCCGGATCTCATCCGAGGTCGGATGGTGTCCGACACGGTTCTCCTCTATTTCTGGGTGCACGGCGCGCGGATCTTGACCGTGTGGCAGTTCGGGCCGAGCACGAGTCTGAGGCCAAAGCAGCTGTTCGAGTTGGCGCGACTGCAAGACGCCAAAGTCTCTTAAGGAGACGATTCAGCTAGGACGGTAGTTGTGATCGTCTCGCCTCACGTGGCGACGGGCGTCGCCGCTCGGGGCGGCTACCGGGTCGTCGGTTTCGTGCTCGCCATCTGGGAAAAACCCCCACCCGAGAACGCGGGATCCTCGGTCGGTTCTGAGGGCGCTCGACCGGGGATTCCCTTTGAAAGGGAGCAGAATGTGGGCATCTACGGCGGGATCGCCTTCGCCGGGCTACTAGCACTAGTCTTCGGCCGCGCTAGCCGGCGGCATCCCTAGAAAAGCTTGCGCCGAGGCGAACCCTGCCTACAGTCAGAGCAGGGGGGACGCTGTGCGGCAACTACAGATCCGAGCGCGAACAGATCGAGACGCGGACTGCCTGATGCGCGAACTCGCCGCCTACTCGCCTACCCGCTCAGGCCGCGCGGTCACCGTCGAGCTCGAAGAGCGATCAGAAACCGCCGTACTCGGGGTACTCGCAGCCGTCGAAACCTGTCTCACCGCCAACGAGATCCGAAGCGTGCGCATCGAGCTGGACGGCCGCTCCTACATGCTGGCGGCTTCGACCTAGGCGCTGCTGGCGCCGTATCCATCCGCGATCCGGGGTTAGCAGGGCGTTCAGTAAGCGAAGCTGACCGTTCCCGTCACGCTGGCCTTGTAGATCACGCAGTGGCCGAAGAGCGAGTAGCGGTAATGCGTGAGTGTGACCAAGAACGTGCCAGATCCATTCGATGTCGAGCTGGTCGTGACATCTTGGACGTCTCCTGTCACCAGATACTGCTGGTTGGTGCAGTTCCGCCCGGAGTTGATCGTCGTGATCATGCCGCTCTGATAGCCGAGCGTGGCTGTCACGTAGTCGAGGTGACCACTGCTGTTTGCCGTTGCCAGCTCGATCGATCCGCCGGTGACGTAAGTGGGCGTCGAGCCAAGCGGGTCGTGTCTGATGGTTGCGTTCCAGCCAGCGTGGTCGCCGGCGTCGCCGGTGGCGCTGCCGGCAAAGGAACCGACGGTCGACGTGAAGGCGTACTCGTAGCCGACGATCGTGAAAGTCGATGAGGTGGGCGCGGCCGAGGCAGCGGATGCCAGTGCAAGTCCTGCCACTGCGAGGGCCACGACGATGAACAGGCTAGACCCCTTGTTCATGGCGGCGTTCCTTTCCCTTTGGCGATCACCTGGTTTTTGGAGCATGCTGTTGTTCCCCGCAGTTCCGCAGGAAAACGCAGCTCATCCCGGCTTCGTCGGCGAAGGCCTCAGCCGGACGTAACGAGGAAGATCCGCCAGGCGCCCGGCACGCCCTTGAGCGCGTGTTCGCCTCGATCCTCGAACTCGATCCCCGAGCCTGCCACTAGGTCTTTCACAGTGGAAGTCACGAGCACCTCTCCCGGTCCGGCGAGGGCCGCTGCTCGGGCGCCGATATGGACAGCAATCCCACGGACATGATCTCCGGCGACCTCGATCTCGCCCGTGTGCAGTCCGCTGCGCACCTCGAGCCCGAGGTCCCGAACCCTCTCGGCGATCGCCTGCGCGCATCGGATGGCCCGCGCCGGCCCGTCAAAAGTCGCCAGGAACCCGTCGCCTGCGGTGTCGACCTCCCTGCCCCTCCCGCGATCTAATTCCCTTCGTACCAGGGCGTCATGCCGTTCCAACAGGTCCCGCCAAGCGCGGTCGCCGAGTTCGGCAGCCCGTTGCGTTGAGCCGACGATGTCTGTGAAGAGGACGGTGGCAAGGACTCGGTCGGGCTCCGCGGCGTGCCGAGCTCCCGTAAGGAATTCCTCCACCTCATCCAGGACGGCGTCCTGGTCGCCGACGTAGGGCAGGTTGTCGCGGCCGGACAGCTCAACGTACTTGGCGCCCGGGATGGTCTCGGCAAAGTACCGCCCGCTGCCCGGATTGCGGTACGCATCATCATTGCGCTGAAGAATCAGCGTGGGAACCCGGATCGCGGGTAGCACGTGTCGGACGTCCGCTTCCCGTTGCGCTCGAAGGAAGGCGAGGATTGCTCCCGGGCTTCCCGAGAGCCGTTCGAGTTTCGCCCACCACAGTTTGAACGACGCGTCGTCGGCCATTGTCGGAGCGACCAGCGGCAGGAATGCTCCGCTGCCCCATCCTTCGTCGGCGGTCCGCATGAGA
>JBKPTB010000016.1:0-13767 GCA_046735315.1 Actinomycetota bacterium | reverse complement strand
GACTGGAGTTCGCGCGCGTGGAAGGTCATCGTCTCCTCGTGCGAAAACGGCAGGACGAAGTCGCGCCCCGCGCGGTCCTTCAGCCTGAAGACGATGGGGATTCGAATTCGGCCGCTCGTCTCCCAGAGCTCCGCGGGCGTGAGCACCGGCTCGAGCATCTCCTGCCCGCCGATGGCGTTGATCTCCTCGCGGATGATCTGCACGACCTTCTGGTGCACGCGCCAGCCGAGCGGCAGGAACGTCCAGAGCCCTGCACCGACCTGACGGATGAAGCCGCCGCGGACGAGCAGCTTGTGGCTCGCAGCCTCGGCGTCTGCCGGCGGCTCGCGCAGCGTCGGAAGGAACAGCTTTGAGGCCCGGGCAATCACTGTTGTCCGGGCAGACTATTCGGAGAGCGGGATCAGGGACGCCTCAGCCATGGCCAGGGCAGCCGGCTTGGCCATCTTCAAGCGCTTGGGGCGTTGCATGCCCTCTGAGATCCACTTGTCGATCTCGTGGAACAGCTCGTCGATCAGGATGTCGGAGGACACTTTCTTCAGGACGCGACCGTGCGCATACACAAAGCCGGTGTCACGGCCGCCTGCAATGCCGAAGTCCGCGTCGCCCGCCTCGCCGGGCCCGTTCACGGCGCAACCCAGAACGGCGACCTCGAAGTGCTGCGGATACACGCGCAGCCGTTCCTCGACCTTCTCCGCGAGTGTCTGGACGCCAACGTTGTCGCGACCGCACGAGGGGCACGCGATCATCACCGGGCCACGCTCGCGCAGGCCGAGCGACTTGAGGATCTCCCAGGCCACTCGTACCTCCTCCACGGGGTCGGCCGTCAGGGAGACGCGCATCGTGTCACCGATGCCGTCCACGAGCAGCGCACCCATGCCGACCGCGCTCTTGATCGAGCCCGCAAAAGGAGTGCCGGCCTCGGTCACGCCGAGGTGCAGCGGATACGGAACCTTCGAAGCGAGCAGGCGATACGCCCGGATCATCGTCGGGACATGGCTCGACTTGACGGAGATCTTGAAGTCCTTGAAGTCCAGGCTCTCGAGCAAACGCACTTCCTCGAGCGCTGCCTCGACCAGCGCCTCAGCCTGATCTCGCTGCGCGAGCTCCGCCAGGTGCTTCGGCAACGAGCCGGAGTTCGCGCCGATCCGCATCGGGATCCCGGCCGCCTTTGCCGCACGCACCACCTGGGCGACCTTGTCGGAGCCGCCGATGTTGCCGGGGTTGATGCGCACGGCGGCGACACCCGCCTCGACCGCCTTCAGCGCCAGGCTCGCGTTGAAGTGGATGTCGGCGATCACCGGGATCGGCGAAAAGCGGATGATCCTCGGCAACGCGTCCGCATCCTCGGTCTTGGGAACGGCTACCCGCACGATCTCGCAGCCGGCCGAGGCAAGCGCAGCGATCTGCGCGGTCGTCGCCTCGACGTCGTGCGTCTTCGTCAGCGTCATGGATTGGACGACGACGGGGGCTCCGCCGCCGATCTGCACATCGCCGACGCTGATCTGTCGGTCCGAGGCCATCCGCCGCCAGTGTACGCATGCGGCGTCGGCGCGAGGTCGGATCAGCCGCCTCCGAGCCGATTGATGTCGTTCGAGAGGCCGATGAACATCAGGATCAGGAAGAGTGCGATCCCCACGGCGGAAGCGCGCTCATAGATTTCCCGCCCAACCGCACGGCCTCGCAGGCCTTCGATGATCGAGAACAGGATGTGGCCCCCATCCAGCGGGAGCAGGGGTAAGAGGTTCAGGATCGCGAGCGACAGACTGATCAGGCCGAGGATCTGCAGGAAGAGGGTGAACGTCAGCGAGACCGCGCGGCTCGAGTAGTCGACGATTCCGACCGGGCTCGACACCTGCTTGGATCCGGACCGCGTGAGGAGGCGCGGAAGGAACGTGATCGTTCCTTTCGTCGCCGACCAGGTGTCGCTGAGACTGTGGGAGAGCGCACCCCCGGGCCCGTACTTCAGCACCACCCACCCGGGCTCGAAGCCGAGCGCCCAGCGACCTCCGATCTGCTTCGTCCTCACGGGCCCGAGGGTCAGAAGCTTCCCGTTCCTCATGACCATGACTCTGATGGGTCGACCGCGAGAGTCACGGATCGTGCGCGAGACGGCGTTGAAGTCGGGTGTGGCCTGACCGCTCACGGACACGATGCGATCGCCGGGACGTAGCCCGACGGCGCTCGCCGGAGTCTGGGCTTTCACATGCTTGACGGTCGGAGTCGGATCGCCGGGAAGACCGATCATGTAGGCGACGGCGACGAGCACGATCGCGACCACGATGTTGACGCCGGGACCCGCGAAGATGACCGCGATCCGCTTCCACGTTCCCTGGCGCCAGTACGCGTCGTTGCTCAACCCGTCACGCAGCTCCTCGACCGCGCGTCGCGCGGCCTTGCCCGCGCCGGAGCTGAGCTTCGCCTGCGCCACGGTTTCTTCCAGGTCCGGCAGCGCGCCACGTGCCGCGAGGAGGTCCTCGGCCTCGAGTGCGCGCTTGACGCGCGTCATCTTCGGAAAGAGGCTCGGATCCTCTTTCAGAGCCGGGCCCAGCTGCACGTCCAGGTCGGACGGAGCAGGCCGGTGCATCCCCGGGATCTTCACGTAGCCGCCGAACGGGATCGCACCTATGCCGTACTCGATGCCCTTGCGCTTCACCTTGACGAGCGCGGGCGGAAAGCCGAGGTAAAAGCGGCGCGGCTTCATGCCGACGGCGCGTGCGACGAAGAAGTGCCCCGCTTCGTGGAGCAGGATGAGCACCGCCAGCCCGAGGATCGCGACGAAGATGCTCATGCGACGGCGAGCGCTCCTTCCGCGTGACGGCGGGCGGCCGCGTCGACGGCAACGAGCTCATCGAGGTCGCGCGCGGGTGATCCATCCGCAGCGTCGAGGGCATCTGCGACGACTTCGGCGATGTCCAGGAACGCAAGTCGCCCGTCGAGAAACGCGGCAACCCCGACTTCGTTCGCCGCGTTGAAGACGCACGGATAGCTCCCTCCCTCTACCCCCGCCCGGCGGGCGTGCGCAAGGAGCGGGAACGTTTCGAGGTCGGGCGCGTGAAATTCCAGCGTCAAGCCCGAAGCGAGATCGAGCGTCGGGAGCGAGGTGGTCGCCCGCTCCGGATAGGTCAACGCGTACGAGATCGGGACGCGCATGTCCGGGTAGCCAAGATGCGCGAGCGTCCCGCCGTCGCGGAAGCGAACGAGCGCGTGCACGATCGAGCTCGGATGCACCACGACCTCGATGCCGTCGTAGGCCAAGTCGAACAGGAAATGCGCCTCGATCAGCTCGAGTCCCTTGTTGGCGAGCGTGGCCGAGTCGACGGTGATCTTCGGGCCCATGTTCCAGGTCGGGTGCGCCAGGGCGTCAGCCGGGGTGACGTCCTCGAGCTGCTCCCGTGCCAGTCCGCGGAACGGACCACCGGAAGCTGTAAGGACGAGCGAAACGACCTCCTCGGCCGCGCGGCCGGCGAGGCACTGGAAGGCCGCCGAGTGCTCGCTGTCGACCGGAAGCAGCCGTCCTCCTCCCCGTCGCTGTGCGTCGAGGGCGAGCTCACCCGCCGCGACGAGGCTCTCCTTGTTCGCCAGCGCGAGGTCGATGCCCCGCTCGAGCGTCCAGAGCGTGGCCGGAAGACCGGCAAATCCGACGACCGCGTTCAGGACGAGGTCGGGCTCAGCCCGCTCGAGCAGCTCGGTCAGGTCTCCTCCGACCTGTGTCAGCGGCGCCAGGCCGTCGATCGGTCGAGACCCGGAGGCGGCCGCGCAGAGCTCCAGCTCGGGATGTCCGTCGATGATCTCGAGAGCCTGCCGACCGATCGACCCGGTGGCCCCGAGGAGTGCGATTCGCTTCACTCCGGAAGTGTAGGTTCGTGGCCGGGAGTGGCCGACTACCTAGGCCTGGTTGAAAGCGCGCAGCAGGTAATACGAGGCCACCACCGCGAAGAGCAGCGAGTCGATGCGGTCGAGCACGCCGCCGTGTGCCGCCAGGAGACGCCCACTGTCCTTCACCTGCATATCCCGCTTGAGGGCCGATTCGAACAGATCCCCGAGCGGGGCAGCGATCGCGATCACGACTCCGAGGACGAGCGACTCCCAGATCGGCAGGTACTCCTGCCTGTACAGGGCGACGAACGCGACGAAGACAGTCGCCGCCGTTCCGAACAGGAAGCCTTCCCAGGTCTTGCCCGGCGACAGCGCGGGCGCAAGCTTATGACGCCCGATCAGTCGTCCGGCGAAGAACGCCCCGATGTCCCCCGCCCAGACCGCCAGGAGCACGGTGAAGGCGGCCAGCTCGCCTTTGGGGTGGATACCCCGGATCAGGAGGAGGTGTGCCAGGCACAGCCCGATCCAGGCCGTGCCGAGCACGGTCGACGCAATCGCGATCGTCGCGGATTGCCTGGTCTCCGCAAGCCAGTGGAGCAGGAACGCGAGCACGATCGTGGCGAGCAGCCCGGCCATCGTCCAGCTGACGCCACCGAGACGGGCGCCGAGCAAAGACAGCAACGCGCCGGCGTAGGCGGCGAGGATCACCGGCCGCAGAGAGCGGATCATCAGGGCGTACTCGTGCAGCGCCAGCACTGCCGCCACCGCCCCGAGGGCAAAGAGCCACCAGCCGCCCGCGTGGACGAGCAGCAGCACGATCGGTAGTCCGATCACCGCGACGAGAACGCGGGACGCGAACGGGCCCATGAGGGACGTCACCGCCCGCCGAAGCGGCGCCTGCGGCTGGCGTAGTCGTCGAGAGCGGCGCGGAGCTCTTCCTCGCCGAAATCCGGCCAGAGCGTGTCGACGAACACGAGCTCCGCATAGGCGAGTTGCCACAGGAGGAAGTTCGAGATCCTCAGCTCGCCCGAGGTACGAATCAGCAGATCCGGGTCCGGCATCTCGGGCGCATTCAGGTAGGACGCGAATGTCCCTTCGTCGACCTCTCGACCGCCGGCGACGGCACGGTTCGCCGCATCGACGATCTCCGCTCGTCCGCCGTAGTCGAACGCGATCCAGAGGTTGAGGCGACCGTTGCCTTCGGTCTCCCGTTCGAGCGCGGCCATGCGCTGCTGCAAGGCTGCCGGCGCTCGATCTCGCCGGCCGATGAAGCGGGTGCGGACTCCTTGCCTGACCAGATCCGGCAGCTCGCGCTCGATCGTCTCCGTGAAGATCTCCATCAGGAGCTCGACTTCTGCGGGCGGCCGGTTCCAGTTCTCCGTCGAGAACGCGTACACGGCCAGCGAGTCGACGCCGAGATCGATCGCAGCTTCGACGGTGCGACGAAGAGCCTTCGTCCCGGCGCGGTGACCGGCAGCGATCGGCAGCCCGCGTTTGCGCGCCCACCGTGCGTTCCCATCCATGATGATCGCGACTGCATGCGCTGCGTCCGGCAGGTCGGGCTCGGGCGACGGGCGAACGTGTCGCAGCGTTCTGATCTTCGTAAGGAGGCTCATGCCTTTGTCTGTTTCACGGGCGCAGCGAAGGTCTTCCCTCAGACCCGCAGAACGTGCGGAGCACTTTCCGCGGCAGCGCGGATTAGACCTCCATGATTTCCGATTCTTTGTGCCTCAGAAGGTCGTCGATCGTTTTCGTGTGGTCGTCGGTCAGCTTCTGCACACGCTCTTCGGCACGGCGCTCGTCGTCGCTGCCGACCTCTTTGTTCGTCGTGAGCTCCTTGAGATGGTGCACCGCGTCCCGACGGACGTTTCGCACCGCAATCCGGCCCTCCTCGGCGATCTTGCGCACGACCTTGACGAGCTCCTTCCGTCGCTCCTCGGTCGGCTGGGGCATCGGCAGTCGAATCATCTTCCCGTCGTTGGACGGCGTCAGGCCCAGGTCGGACTCCTGCAGAGCCTTCTCGATCGCCTTGATCGAGGACGGGTCGAAGGGCTGGATCGTGAGCATGCGCGGCTCTGGGACGTTGATCGTCGCGAGCTGCTTGAGCGGCGTCTGCTGTCCGTAGTACTCGATCTGAACCCGGTCGAGGAGCGCGGCCGAGGCACGGCCCGTGCGCACCGTGTTGAACTCGGTGCGCGTGTGCTCGACGCTCGCATCCATGCGCTTCTGGGCGTCCTCGATCAGCTGGTCGACCGTGGCCATCAGCGTTCCTCCTTCGCCGGCGTGGAGATGATCGTGCCGAGACGCTCGCCGGCAACCACGCGGCTGATGTTTCCGGGCGCAAGGGCGAAGACGTAGATGGGCAGATTGTTGTCCATGCAGAGCGAGAGCGCGGTCGTGTCCATCACCCGGAGGCCCCGTTCGATCGCCTGGAGGTGCGTCAGCTCGGGCAGGAACTCGGCGTCCGGATCGAGTCTCGGATCCTTGCCGTAGACCCCGCCCGTGCCGTGTTTCGCCATCAGGATGGCGTCGGCGTTGATCTCGAGCGCGCGCAGGGCGGCGGCCGTGTCCGTCGTGAAGAACGGGTTTCCGGTTCCTGCCGCGAAGATGACGATCCGTCCCTTCTCGAGGTGACGGATCGCGCGACGCCGGATGTACGGCTCGGCGACTTCCTTCAGCTCGAGGGCGGAGAGAACGCGCGTGTGCGCGCCGCGATCCTCGAGCGCATCCTGGAGCGCCAGCGCGTTGAGCACCGTCGCGAGCATGCCCGCGTAGTCGGCGGTGGCGCGATCCATGCCCTCGGCCGCGGCCGCCATGCCGCGGTAGATGTTGCCGGCGCCGACCACGAGCGCCATCTCGACGCCGCCGGCTTGCACCTGCATGATCTCTTCGGCAACCGCGTCGATCGTCTCGCGATCGAGGCCGTACTCCCGGTCGCCCATGAGCGACTCGCCCGAGAGCTTGAGCAGGATCCGGCGGAAGACCGGCGCCGACTCGCTCGGCGCGGCCACCGTCTCTTCCGGGGAGACCGTCACCCGCTCAGCTCGAAGCGTTCGAACTCGAGCACCTCGGCGCCCGCCTCGCCGAGAGCGTCCCCGACCTTCTTCGAGGAATCGTGGATCCACTCCTGGTCGACGAGCACGTTGGCGCCGAAGAAGCGCTTGTTGAGCATTCCTTCGACAATCTTCTCCCGGGCCTGCTCAGGCTTCGACTGCACTTCGTCGGTGCTGAGGTAGATCTCCCGCTCCTGCGCCACGGTCTCGTCCGGGACGTCGTCTCGGCCGATCCAGTTCGGCTTCAGCGCGGCGATGTGCATCGCAACCTTGCGCGCCAGGTCCTCCGATCCGCCGCGCATCTGGAGCAGGACGCCGATCTTGTTTCGAGGCGGATGTGCGTACGCGGCGATCAGGCCGCCGTTGACGGCCTCGAAACGCGCTGTGCCGGTGACGACGATGTTCTCGCCGAGCTTCCCGACGAGCTGGGCGCGCTCCTCCTCGAGCCCCGCCTCGGCGCCGGGACCGTTCGCCTCGACGGTCTCGAGCACCCTCTTCGCGAAGGCGAGGAACTCCTCGTTGTTCGAGACAGGTTCGGTCTCGCAGCCAACGGCGACCATCGTGCCCCGCTTGTGGTCGTCGGCGAGCTGATAGCCGACCTTGCCCTCGGGCGTTGCACGGTCGGAGCGCTTGGCGGCGCCGGCCATTCCCTTCTCGCGCAGGATTCGCACCGCGGCCTCGATGTCGCCGTTTGCCTCCTGCAGCGCGCGCTTGCAGTCCATCATCGGCGCGCCGGTCTGGTCGCGGAGCTCCTTGACGAGCGAGGCGGAGATCTCAGCCATCCGTCCGCACCTCTTCCGCGACTGGAGCCTCCGGGGTCTGCTCATCGCCCGGGGACTCCTGCTCGGCCGCACCTTCGGGCGCTGCAGGCTCCTCTTCGGCAGGAGCGCCGTTTCGCGCGGGCGTGAAGTCAGCGGGAGTCGCCTTCTGTTGACCGGTCGCGATCCCGTCTGCGATCGCGCGCACGATCAGGTCGCAGGAGCGGATCGCGTCGTCGTTGCCCGGGATCACGTAGTCGGCCTCGTCGGGGTCGCAGTTCGTATCGACCAACGCGACGACCGGCAGGCCGAGCCGGCGCGCTTCTCGCACCGCCAGCTGCTCCTTACGCAGGTCGACGATGAAGACCGCGTCTGGCTGGCGCTTCATGTCGGCGACGCCGCCGAGATTCTCCTCGAGCTTCTCCAGCTCGCTCAGCATGGAGATGCGCTCCTTGGCAGGCAGGAGATCGAGCTGCCCTTCCTCCTTCAACCTGCGGAGCTCGTGCAGGCGGTCGATCCGGTCGGAGATCGTGCGCCAGTTGGTCAGTAGGCCTCCGAGCCAACGATGGTTGACGTACGGCATGTTCACCCGCTTCGCCTGTTCCTCGACCGCTCCCTGGCTCTGCTTCTTCGTGCCGACGAAGAGGATGGAACCGCCGCGCTCGGCGAGGTTGCGCGCGAAGTCGTGAGCCTCGTCGAGGAGCTGCAGGGTCTGCTGCAGATCGATGATGTAGATGCCGCCCCGCTCCGTGAAGATGAAGCGGCGCATCTTTGGATTCCAGCGCCGTGTCTGGTGCCCGAAGTGGACTCCAGCCTCCAGCAATTCGCGCATCGTGACGACGGACATCGGGATCAGGTCCCCTTTCTGGTTAGTTGTTCATTGCTCCGGCGGGGCCTGGCTGGAACCGGCATCCGTCGATCGCCGGCACCCCCACCCAGACCGATCCACCGGGTCGGTGTACGAAAAACCGCCGCATTCTAGCGGTTACGGTCCGTCGCGGGCGCGTTTCAGCGCGGCGATGAGGTCCGCGGGAAGCGGCGACTCCACCTCGACTCGCCCGTCGCGGAAGGGATGGTCGAAGCCGAGCCGGGCCGCATGCAGGAACTGGCGCGCCAGGTCCAACTCCCGCGGGCGGCCGTAGAGGGGGTCGCCCGCGACCGGCAGGTCGATCGCCGCCAGATGAACGCGGATCTGATGGGTCCTCCCGGTCTCGAGCCGGACGTCGAGCAGCGTGTGGCGCGGGAGGAGCTCGACCACCTCGAAGTACGTGATCGCTTCGCGCGGCGTGTCGGTGTCGAGGGACTGCCGCAGGGGATCCCGGCGGTCCCGGCCGAGCGGCGCCTCGATACGACCGCTGCGAGAGCGTGGCAGGCCGACGACGAGCGCACGATAGTGGCGCTCGAGCGCACGGTTGCGCACGAGCGACTGCAAGCGGCGGTGCGCCTCCTCCGAGCGGGCGACGACCATCAGTCCCGAGGTGTCCCGGTCGAGACGGTGCACGATCCCCGGGCGATCTGCGTCACCGCCTGCGACGTCGTGCTCCAGCAGTCCGTGCACGAGCGTGCCGCTCCTGTGACCGGGTGCGGGGTGCACGACCAGGCCCGCGGGCTTGTCGACGACGACCAGGTGCTCGTCCTCGTACGCGATGCGCAAGTCCATCGCCTCGGGAGCGAGGCTCGATTCAGCGATCTCGGGCGGCTCGAACTCGAGCTCCTCGCCTCCGGCCAACCGATGGCTCTTGCCCTGCAGGCGCCCGTCGACCAGCACCGACTTCGACTCGAGCAACCGCTCAGCCGCACTGCGCGAGCCCACCTCCGCCAGCGACGCGAGGTAGCGGTCGAGCCGCTCGCCGGCAGCTTCCTCAGGAACGCGTTGCTTCACGCACGCGCCTTGCGCGCACGCCCGCCGTCATCCTGGGCGATCGGCCCTGGAGACGACCCGGCCCGGCCGCGTCGCCTCGCGGTCCGAGACGACGAGCGCGAGGAGCAAGGCAGCCACGCCGACGACGATGAAGGTGTCCGCGAGATTGAACGCCGGCCAGTAGCGAAAGTCGAGGAAGTCCGTGACGTGACCGAGGCGGACACGGTCGAGGAGGTTCGAGACGCTGCCTCCGATGACGAGACCGAGTGCGACGGGCAACACGGGATGCCGCGACCCCGAGCGAGCGAAGAAGTAGAGCATCCACGCAACGGCGAAACCGGTCAGCAGGATCACGATCGAGGTCGCGCTCGCGAACAGCCCGAAGGCGATACCAGAGTTCGTCACGTGGTGGATGGAGAAGGGACCAACGACGTGCACCTCGTCGTTCAGGTCGAGACGTCCCCTCACGATCGACTTGGTCAACTGATCCGCTCCCAGCGCGGCGAGCGCCACCGCGACGAGGCTCAACCACTGCGGCAAGGTGGCCCCGAACGGGCGCTCGGCCATGGAGATCGGTGTGAGACCGTCGGTGCTCGAGCCGACGCGGATGTCGGCCGGACGCGACTGGAGACGTTCGGTCACCGACGCTCCTGGTCGCGCTGGCAGTCGATGCAGAGCGTCGCCCACGGCCGGGCCTCGAGACGCTCCTCCGGTATCTGCCGGCCGCAGTTCGTGCACGTGCCGTAGGTGCCGTTCTCGATGCGTTGGAGGGCACCGTGGATCTCGCCGAGGAGATGCTCCGAGTTCTCCTCGAGCGTGTAGTCGAGCTCGCGGTCGTAGGTCTCCGTGGCGGTGTCGGCAAGGTGGTTGTCGTAGGCGGTCTCCTCGCCGGCGTCTTCGGACAGCGTTCCGCTGTTCTCGTCGTGGAGGTTCTGGAGCGCCGCCTCCACGCGTCTTCGCTCTTCGAGCAGAGCCTCGCGGAAACGATTTGTGTCGATTGCGCTCACGAGACTTCTTCCTTTCGCACGGCCGAGGCAAGACGTCGTTCGACCAGGTCCGCGTCGATCCCGGTCAGCTCGACGATCTTGTCACGTGCACCCCTGCCGGAGACGAGCTTGACTGCATCGCGTGGCACCGACAGAGTTTCCGCGAGCAGCCGGACGATCGCCTCGTTCGCTCGCCCGCCGTCAGGCGGAGCCGTGACACGCACTTTCCAGCTCGGTCCGTAGCGGCCGACGACACCAGCGCGGTTCGCGCCGGGGGACACCCTCAGCCGCAGGCGCGTCGAAACCGCCTCCATGCAGGGAGTCTAGCTTTGAACCCTCTTTCCCTTGCCAAAGGAAACCGGGACGGCGCCCGCCGCGTAGGAATCCCTTGGGGTCCACTCGATCTCGATCGGAGGGGAGAAATGGAGAGAGCTTTCACTCGACGTCTCGTGAGTGCGGCTGCGGTTGGGGCGGCACTGCTGCTTGCGGTCTTGCCCGCTGGTGCGACAGCCGCCAGTGACAACGTCTACTCCGTCACCAACCTAGTGTCCGATGTTTCGGGTGTGGCGGCGAATACGGATTCCAACCTGGTCAACGCCTGGGGACTCACTTCGACTGCAGGTTCGCCGTGGTGGGTCGCGGACAACGGGATGGATGTCTCCACGGTGTACAAGGCCGACGGCACGACCGCGCGTGCACCAGTCGCGGTCTCCAGCGCACCGACCGGCGCTGTGTCGAATTCGAGCTCGAACTTCATGATCACGAACGGAACGACCACGGCACCGGCGACGTTCATCTTCGCGACCGAGCATGGCCAGATCCTCGCGTGGACCTCCACTGTTTCCGGCAACGCGGCCATGCAAGAAGCCTCGAGCCCGGAAGCCGTCTACAAGGGCCTCGCGATCGCCGGTGATCGGCTCTACGCCACGGACTTCCATCACGGGCGGATTGACGTCTTCGACGGCAGCTTCCAGCCCGTGGACACGACTGGAAAATTCGTCGACCCGGGGATTCCCGCGGGCTACGCGCCTTTCGGGATCCAGAACGTAAACGGCACCCTCGTTGTGACCTACGCGAAGCAGGACGCGGATCAGCACGACGACGTCGCCGGCGCGGGTCACGGCTTCGTCGACAGGTTCAGCACGACGGGCACGTTCCTCGGACGCGTTGCGACGCACGGTCAGCTGAATTCGCCGTGGGGCATCGCCATGGCGCCGGCGAACTTCGGCCGCTTCAGCAGCGACCTGCTCATCGGGAACTTCGGCGATGGACAGATCAGCGCGTACGAGCCGCAACTGGACGGCAGCTTCGAGCTCGTCGGGCAGCTGCGGACGGGCGATCGCAAGGTCCTGACGATCGAGGGCCTGTGGGCGCTCCAGTTCGGCAAAGGCGCAATGGCCAACAACGGCCCGACCACCACGCTCTTCTTCACGGCCGGTCCGGACGACGAGTCGCACGGCCTGTTCGGAACGATCACGGCGGGTTGAGCGACGAATGACTGTGGGGCAGGCCCGCGTGGGCCCGCCCCACACCTATGCAGCCTCGGCCTCGGCCGGCGGTTTCTCGTCGACGAGCGCGAGCGCGGATTGCAGCAGCGCGCGGAGCCGGCGCATCTCGGTCAGCAGCCGGTCGTGCTCGGCGCGGGCGTTCCGCGTGATCGCCCGGGCCTCGTTCCGCGCCTCCTCGAGGATCAGATCGCCTTCCTTCCGCGCCTGCTCCTTGAGGGTGACCGCAGCCTTCTCGGCGGACACGAGGGTCGTGCGCAAGAGTCCTTCGAGCTCGCGGTAGCGAACGAGATCGGCCTCGAGCTGTTCGACCTTGTCGGCGAGGTCTGCCCGCTCTCGCCACACGTCTTCGAAGCTCGCCGCGATCTCGTCGAGCAGCGCATCGATGCACGCCCTGTTGTACCCGCGCAGGAGGGTCTTCCCCGGTTTGAGATGTCTGATTTCGACGGGAGTGAGCGTCATGGTCTCCCCTTTCAGTGCAGGCGATTGGCGATGCTCGTGAGGATCGCCAGGAGGATGTAGAGAAACGCCACGCCTACCACCGGTGAGAGGTCGAGCGGTCCGAAACTCGGCAGGATTCGACGCCAGAGCCGCAGGTAGGGATCGCACACGTCGTAGAGGAAGCGCTGGATCCGGTTCAGCCACGTCGAGTAGGGCAGCCGCACCCAGGACGTGATGATGTAGGCGAGGATCAGCAGCGAGTAGACGTAGATGAAGACGCGCACGAAGCTCACGACGTTGTCGACAGCGTCGTAGAGCAAGCCGAGCGTGGCAGCGACGGCCATTCAGCTCAGTTCGGCGGCCGGCGTCGGGTTCCTACGGCGAGGGCTTTACGCTTGATTGAAGAATCCGCCGCGCTCGAGCAGGCGCGCGCGCTCCTCCGCGGACACCTCGACGTTCCGCGGCGTCAGCAGGAACACCTTGTCGGCGACACGCTGCATCCCGCCGTCGAGCGCGTAGGTGAGCCCGCTGGCGAAGTCGATGAGACGCTTCGAGAGATCCTGGTCCGAGCTCTGGAGGTTCAGGATGACGGGGATCGACTCCTTGAACTTGTCGGCGATCTGCTGGGCGTCGTTGAAGCTCCGCGGGATGACGAGGTGGACCCGCACGGACGCCGGTGAGGGCACAGCGGCGACTCGCGGTCGGAGGACCGCGGTCCTCTCGTTCGCCGGGGGCTCGGGGTCGGTCCAGTCGTCGAACTCGCGCTCGCGCCGCCGGGGGGCGAGGCGGCGCACGTTCGGGCGCTCGGCGTAGCTTCGCTGCAGGTCCTCGTCGGTGACGTAGGACTCCTCGTCCCAGTCCTCCTCCTCGGCGATGCCGAAGTAGACAAGGGTCTTGTTCCAGACGTCCGCGAAGCCCATCTCGCGCGAAATGTTACTCCGCGTACAGGACCGACCCCACGCGAACGAGGGTCGCGCCCTCTTCGGCTGCGACGCGGTAATCCTGGCTCGTGCCCATCGAGAGCTCGCGCAGGGCGTGCTCACGGCCAAGCTCGCGCAGGCGGCGGAAATAGGGGCGAGACGCCTCCGGGTCGCCGGTCTCGGGCGGCATCGTCATCAGCCCTCGGACCTCCCCGTAGAGCTCGAGGAATCGGGGCAGCTCGTCCGGTGTGATTCCGGCCTTCGACGGCTCGTCGGCCAGGTTCAGCTCCAGGAGGGCCGGTACCTCGAGCCTGCGCGCCGCCGACTCCGAGTCGAGCGAGTGAACCAGCTCGCAGATGCGGTTGATGATCTTCGCCTTGTTCGACTGCACGCGGCCGATGAAGTGCCAGCGAAAGGCGTCGCCGTA
>JBKPTB010000015.1:0-12269 GCA_046735315.1 Actinomycetota bacterium | reverse complement strand
CCGAGGGTGTAGCCCTCGGAAATACGCCTTTCGGCGAATGGTCAGGGAGCGCTTGGCCATTTAGTTTCGACCGTTATGTACGACGCACTGCGGGACTCCCTCCCCACGATCACCGAGCGGCAGCGGCAGGTCATCGAGCTCATCGCCGCCGGGTGCTCGAACGACGAGGTCGGCGAGCGCCTTGGCATCTCCCCACGGACGGCGAAGGCTCATTCGGATGTCCTGCGACAGAAGCTCGGGGTCACCCGACGCCGGCAGATCCCGGTCGCGTATCGAGCCATAACCGGCGACGACCCGCTCGCGCGAAGCCTCGAGTCGGCTGCGGCCGATTGCGGGGGCTGACGGCACCGTGCCTGCGGCCCCTCGGGGTCGCAGGCACGGTCAGCCCAAACAGACACTCGATTTCGCGACTGGCCGACGTTAATGTGACGTAGGGAACTGCGGCGCCCGCAAAGGGGAGGGCGATGAGCGCAGGCAAGGCACTTACAAAGGCAACTGCTTTTCCCTCATATGTCATTGATCGGCCGCGTCTAACGTGGCTGCTTGATGGAGCCGAGGCCCAGGTTGTGCTTCTCCTGGCTCCCGCCGGATACGGCAAAACGACTCTCGCTCGACAGTGGCTAGGCGAGACCCAATGCAACGCCGTTTGGTACCGAGCTGCGCCGCCCTCGGCTGACGTTGCTGTACTGGCGTCGGATATCGCACACGCGGCTGCCAACCAACTCGGCCTAGCATCCAGGCGAATCGAGCAAAGACTTCGGCGATCAGCAAGCCCAGATGATGAGGCGACGGAGTTGGGGACGATCCTGGCCGAAGATCTGCGTGACTGGCCCGATCTGACCTGGCTAGTTGTTGACGATTATCAAGCGTTGTCTTCGTCCGAGCCGGCCGAGGCCTTTATCGAGGCGCTTGTCGAACAGATGCCTGCTCGAGTGCTTATTACGAGCCGTAACCGGCCGCGATGGATCTCGGCCCGCGACGTTCTCTACGGCACCGCATTTGAACTTGGGAAGAACGCCCTGGCGATGACGCATAGCGAGGCCGCCGCGACACTCGGAGAATCGTCGAATAGCGATCGCTTCTCCGGACTGGTCGCTCTTGCCGAAGGGTGGCCGGCCGTGATCGGCCTCGCATCCCTGGTTTCGGGCTCAGTCGACAGCTCGAGCGGCGAGGTCCCCGAAAGACTCTACGAATTCTTCGCTTCGGAGCTCTATCACGAACTCACCCTTGAGCATCGCAGTGATATTTGCCAGCTGGCTTTGGCTTCGACAATCAACAGCCGGCTAGCTTCGGAACTCTTCGGCGACCGATCTCCAGAAGTCCTCGGAGAGGCCGAGCGGCGAGGTTTTCTTACGAGACACGACGCACAGTACGAGCTGCACCCACTGCTCAGACAATTTCTCCTCTTAAAGCTGTCTGAGTGCAATGAGTTGGAGATCGAGCGCGCTGCATCCACGATCTGCCAGTGGGAAATCGATGAGCGTCGCTTCAGCGACGCTCTGCAGCTCGCCGATCGGCGCGGATTGTCGCATTTTGTCTTCGAGGCTATTGAGGCGGGCTTTGATGATCTTCTTGATCAAGGGGCGATTGCGTCTGTCGAGCAATGGTTGGAAGTGGCGCGGAAGCATGATCCGACATCTCCAACAATCTCCCTAGCCGAGATGGAGGTCTGCTTTCGCCGGCATCGCTGGGATCAGGCTCGCTCACATGCGCTGCGGTTGATTGCGGAACTCCCAAACGATCATCCGCATCTTTCTCGAGCACTCCACCGAATTGGTCAGATCGGACACCTGGACGACCGCTACGAGGACGCGATCTCATACCTCGCGTCGGCCCGTCAGACCGCGCAAACAGCTCGTGACATGAGAGCAGCTCTCTGGAGCCAGTTTCTTGCAGTGTCAGATCATGGCGACAGAGAGCAGGCGCGCGAGATCCTCAAGGAAATGAAGAGCGTTCCGGACGCGAGCGTTGATGATCTTTTGCGACTGAGTCAGGCTGAGCTTCACCTGGCGGCGCGATGGGGCGGCGTTGAGTCCGAACTGAGGAATCAGTCGGGCGTTCTGAGTCTTCTCGATCACTCAACGGACCCACTCGTCCGCACCGGGTTTCTTCAGACCTACGGAACCGCCCTTGTACTTGTGGCCAGGTACAAGGAAGCACTCGAAATCGCGGAGCGGCAGATCAACGAGGCGGATACTTCGGGACTTGCTTGGGTGACCCCCCATGCTCTTGAGCTGCTCGGCGTCGCCCTCTGGGGTCTTCGGGACTTCGTTCGCGCGGCATCCTCTCTTCGCGAGGCTCACCGGCTGTCCGGCGCGCGTTCGGACCTACATGGCCAGCTCAATGCCGCGGTCTTACTTGCACGAACGCACCTCGCACAAGGGGCACCTGACCGGGCTCTCGAGGCGTTCGCGGTGGAACCGAACCGGGCTCCAGGGCCGAGCATGCAAGGAGATTTGCTTGCCGTACAAGGCCTAGCCTACGCCTGCGTTGGCAACCGCGAGCGTGCCCTGGAGCTCTTTGAGGCCTCTCGGAGATGTACGGATCACATCGAAGCGCGCGTTGTCCGCAGTTTTATCCCGGCAGTGCTTGCAACGACCAACTCGGATTCTGGGGTTCGCGCTTCCTCGGTTACAAACGCACTCCGCGAATCTCATGTGACCGAAAACTACGACGCATTTGTACTGGCGTATCGTGCACATCCGCCGCTCCTGGCAGAGATCGGTGATATCCGAGACAAGAGTGCCGTCGCGTGTCAGGACCACATCCCTGAGTGCGACTATCCGCACGCAGAGAGGGCGGGCCTCCGATCTCGGATCAACCAGCTTCCGCGTGATGGTGCCCTGACGCGTAGAGAGCAGGAAGTCCTAAGCCTGTTGCACAGTGGATTGTCAAACCGCGAAATCGCGAAGACTCTCTGGATCGCCGAAAGTACCGCGAAGGTGCACGTCCGCAACGTGCTCCGGAAACTTGGTGCGCGAACCCGTGCCGAGGCGGTGGCCGTAAGCTCGAAGCCTTAGCCTGCGACAGCTGCGGCATGAAGGCCGCTCCGAAGATCCTCAGCTTCTGCTTGAAAGTCCGATCTTGAGCCAGAGCGGTAATGCTCATCAGCCCCCGCGAGTATTGCCTCGAAGGCTGCGACCACCGACGTGTCGAATTGGCTCTCCACAGCTTGGGCAAGCCTCAGTCGAGCCACACGGCTTGGCATCGCATCTCGGTACGGACGATCCGATGTCATCGCGTCGTATGCGTCCGCTACAGCAATGATCCGAGACAGGAGCGGGATGTCCTCCTCGACCATTTGGTCCGGATACCCGAGCCCATCGACCCGCTCGTGATGATGCCTGACAATTCGAGCGATCTCTCCGTAGTCATCGACTTTCGACAAGATGCGCTCCCCAATCGCAGAGTGCTGCTCCATTTGCCGGCGTTCGTCAAGGGTCAAGGCTCCAGCCTTCTCAAGAAGACCTGCGGGGAGACCGACCTTTCCGATGTCGTGGACGAGGCCGCAGAGGTGCGCCAGCCGCTGCTCGCGATCGCTCAGTCCAAGTCGTAGAGCGATGTCACGAGAATAGATCGCCACCGACGCCGAATGACCAGCCGTATAGCGGTCTCGCGCGTCGAGCGTCGCGACGAGAGCCGCCGCGAACGACAAGTTCGCCCTTTCGAGACGCGCGTTCGCCTCCGCGAGGTCATTGAGCGTATCCCTCTGTTCGCGATACATGACGAAGAGACGTTGCGCCGCGTAAGCCGGAATAAAGAAGAGCGCCGCACTCCAGGGACTCAGTTCTACGTAGCTGTACGCGAGAAGTCCCACCAATGACGTGTAGAGCGGGATTCCGGCCAGAGCGACGGGGCCTGTGGTCCGGGCGAGATCCCGGATGGATCCCGTGCCTCGGATCACAAGGGTCAAGGTATTTAGGACAAGGTCGAGCGCGAAGTCCGCGCTGGCTGCCAAGAACGTGGCGGCGAGGATCGGCCCGACCGTCCTGCCTGTCGGATTTGGAATGAGCGCCGCTAAGCCGGCCATGCCGCCGATAATCGTGCGGTTCGCGGTCCAAATGATCCAGCGCGTATAAGGCCGCCGGAAGTCGGGCAAGACCGTGACAGCACCTATCGCCGCGGCGGCCAGCGGCCCGAAGACAACCGCCACAAAAAGAAGGGGCAGGAACGCGACGGACAGCTCGATGTTCTCCGTAAACCGAACGCTCTGGCGCTCGGCCATGACGGCCAGGAACGCAAAGGCAAGCAGAGGCCAGAGCGATCGATCCTTACCGAGTCCCTCGGCAAGGACGAGCCCAACCACAAGTACCGCACTCAGGAGTACCAAGACGCAGGCGTAAAGCCGGATCGCGAGATCTCGCGGATCCTCCCTAGAAGCCTTGAAATATCTCCTCATACCTGCTTAAACTCGCCCTGCCGTCAGTCCCCCAATTGAGGGAGTCGAAGAGTGCGCATCACTCCTCGTCTTTTGGCAGCCATTAGTGCCGCGGTTTCCGTGGCGACTGTGGCTGCACAATCGAAGACCTGGTAAAGCCCGCGTAGCTTCTGTTTTCCACACTGTGTGGACATCCCCCTGTTGAGGGATTTCCACAGACCAGTGGAAAACGGGCTACAGGGGCAGCGCTAGGCGATCAGGCCACGTCGGAAACCGACTGCGACCGCATGCGCGCGTGAGCGTGCCTGAAGCTTTGCCAGGAGATGGCGGACGTGCGACTTCACTGTCTCCTCGCTGAGGAAGAGACGAACTCCGATCTCGCGATTCACGAGGCCGTCCGAGATCAGTTGCAGCACCTCGATCTCGCGCATCGTGGGCTCCTGCTCGAGTTCCCGGAGCGGGCCGCTGAAAGGAATGACCTCGGCGCTTCCGTTCTGCCGCTTGGCCGCGACGGCTTCGAAGCGGCGCTGATGGTCCATGTAGCGGCTGAGGATCTCCTTGCGCTCTGCGGCGTCCATGCCTGGGCTATCGGCCGCATGACTAAGCCGCTTTAGCGGCGGTTGTTACCCCGATCGAGGGATTGGCCTGGCCTCGTCCTTGCCGGGGTGCCGAGGCTTGGCTCCTTCGTCGGCCGACTCCGGCGTGTGGCGCGTCGAAACCGACACCCGGTCGAGCGTCGCCTTGTCCACATTGAGGGGGTGATGACAGGCGGCGAGATGGCCCTTCCCGTAGTCGACGAGCGGCGGTTCGACCTCACGACAGATGTCCGTCATGTAGCGGCAGCGCGGATGGAATCGGCACCCCGTCGGCGGATTTATCGGGCTCGGGACATCGCCCTCCAGGACGATTCGTTCACGCGCATGGGCCAGGTCCGGATCCGGGATCGGGACCGCCGAGAGGAGCGCTTCGGTGTAAGGCATGATCGGCCGCTCGTACAGATCGTCTGCAGGCGAGAGCTCGACGAGCTTCCCGAGGTACATGACCGCGATGCGGTTGCTGACGTGGCGAACGACCCCGAGATCGTGGGCGATGAAGATGTACGTGAGCGAAAGCTCCTTTTGGAGGTCGCCCAGCAGGTTCAGCATCTGGGACTGAATGGACACGTCGAGTGCGGAGACCGGCTCGTCGGCGACGATCAGCTTCGGATTCAGCGCCAGGGCCCGGGCGACACCGATCCTCTGCCGCTGGCCCCCCGAAAACTCGTGGGGGAAGCGGTTGTAGTGCTCGGGCGAGAGCCCCACCGTCTCGAGCAGCTCCTGCACGCGCCTCCGGCGCTCGGACTTGTCCGCCCCGTGGATCTTCAGAGGCGTCCCGATGATCGAGCCGACCCGCTTCCTCGGATTGAGGGACGCGTAGGGATCCTGGAAGATCATCTGCATCTCCCGGCGGAGCGGCCGCAGCGCGCGTGTGCCAATGCTCGAGATGTTCCGGCCCTGGAAGATGACCTCGCCCTCGGTCGGTTCGAGCAGGCGCACGATCGTGCGTCCGAGCGTCGACTTCCCGCAGCCGGACTCGCCGACGAGACCCAGCGTCTCTCCCTCACGGACGCCGAACGTGACGTCGTCGACGGCGTGCACGCGCCCGGTCTCGCGCTGGAGCAGCCCCTGGCGGATCGGGAAGTACTTCTTGAGGCTGCGGACTTCGACGAGCGGGTCGCCGCCGTTGCGCTCGCTCACGCAGCTTCCTCTTCGCCGGCGAGCGTCGCCTCGCGGAGCCGACGCTTGTCCTCAACGGACAGCCAGCATCGATCGAGATGGCCCGGGTCTTCGACCCGGTTCGCGAGCGGCGGCTCCTCCATGCACTTCTCGAACGCCTGCGGGCAACGGGGCCGGAACTTGCAGCCGGCCGGCGTCCGGATCAGCGACGGAGGCGTCCCCCTGATCGAGTGAAGTCGTTCCTGCCGTGGTCGGTCGAGACGCGGAATCGACCCGAGCAGGCCCCACGTGTAGGGCATCTGGGGGTCGTAGAAGAGCGCCCGCGCCGACGCCCGTTCGACCACGCGCCCGGCGTACATGACGACGATCTCGTCCGCGACGTCTGCGACGACGCCGAGATCGTGCGTGATCAGGATCACCGCAGAGTTGAACTCGTCCTTCAACCGGTCGATGAGCTCGATGATCTGAGCCTGAATCGTCACGTCGAGCGCCGTTGTGGGCTCGTCGGCGATCAGCACATCCGGATTGCACGCAAGCGCCATCGCGATCATGGCGCGCTGTCGCATACCGCCCGAGAACTCGTGCGGGTAGTTGTCGACGCGCGACTCGGCGTTCGGAATGCCGACCTGCTTCAGCAACTCGACGGCTCGCAGCCGCGCGGCGCGCTTGTCGGCGTGCTCGTGGATCTGAATCGCCTCGCAGATCTGCGCGCCGACCGTGTAGACAGGGTTGAGCGAGGTCATCGGGTCCTGGAAGATCATCGACATCTCATTGCCCCGAACCTGCTGCAGTTCGCCCTCGTTCATCGCGAGGACGTTGCGGCCCTTGTAGAGGACCTCGCCTTCGAAGCGCGTGTTCTTCTCCTTCGTCAGGCCCAGGAGCGTCATGGCTGTGACGCTCTTGCCCGAGCCCGACTCGCCGACGATTCCGAGCACCTGGCCGCGGGATAGCTCGAAGCTCACGCCGTCCACCGCGCGAACCATTCCGTCTTCGGTCGCGAACTGGACCTTGAGGTCCTTGACCTCGATCAGGCGCTCAGCCATCGCTACGTGGGCCGAATTCGAGGGTCGAGCCAGGCGTACAGGAGATCGACGACCACGCTGAAGATGACGATGAAGAACGTGGCGTAGATCGTTACGCCCATGATCGGCGGTAGGTCGAGGTTCTGGGTCGACTCAGCCGCGTACTGTCCGACACCCTTCAGATCGAAGACGGTCTCGGTGAGGATCGCGCTGCCGCCGATCACGGCTGCAAAATCGAGGCCGAAGAGCGTCACGATCGGGATCAGGGAGTTCCTGAGCACGTGCTTCACCATCACGCGCTGGGGAGGCAGCCCCTTGGCCTTCGCCGTGCGGACGTAGTCCTCATTGATCGTGTCGAGGATGTTCGAACGCAGGACGCGCCCGTAGAAACCGATGAAGAGCACCGCCAGGACGAACCACGGCAGCAGCAGGTGCACGAACCACTGCCACGGATTCGACGACAGCGCGACGTACTCGCCGTCCGGTAAGAACGAGAACGGATGTTGCTCCGCGAAGATATAGCGCATGATCAGCCCGAGCCAGAAGACGGGCATCGAGATCCCGATCAGCGCCAGTACGGTGATCACGCGGTCTGACCACAGGCCCGCCTTCACGGCGGAGACCACCCCCACGACGATCCCGAAGAAGAGCCAGATTATGGCTGCGCCGATACACAGCGAGAAGGTTGCCGGGATCCCGCTCTTGATCTGCTGGACGACGTTCAGCTGGCTCGAGTAGGACTTGAGAGTGCCAGTGAAGAGCGAATTCATCATCGCCCAGTACTGCGAGTACCACGGATCGTTCAGGTGCAGCTTCTCGCGGATGTCGGCGATGTTCGCGTCGGTCGCAGTTCGGCCGGCGATGCGGGTGGCCGGATCACCGCCGGGGATCTTGATGAAGATCAGGTACGTGATGAAGCTCACGGCCACGAGCACCAGGAACGCTCCGATCAGGCGCCTGATGATGAAAATGCCCATCAGTGCTCCATCCTGACCTTGGCTCGTGGATCGAGCGCATCACGCAGGCCGTCGCCGAAGATGTTCAGGGAGAGCACCGTCAGGACGATCGCGATGCCGGGAATGATTGCGAGCCAGGGCGCGGTCTGGATCCGGCTCTGGCCGTCGGCGATCAGCGTGCCCCAGGACGGGTTCGGCGGCTGCACGCCGGCGCCGAGGAACGATAGGCCCGCCTCCGTGAGGATGTTGTTGGCGATGATCAGCGTGAAGAAGACGAGCAGGGAAGACGCGATGTTCGGGAGCAGTTCGCTGAACATCACACGGAGAGGGCTCGAGCCCTGGGCCGTCGCCGCTTCGATGAACTCCTTCTCGCGTAACGACAGGATCTGTCCACGCAGCGGTCGACCGATGTAGGGGATCAAGACATACGAGATCACGAGCGTCGGGATCCAGAGGCTCCCGCTGTCGATGTTGATCCCGAAGTGATGGAAGCCGTTGATCGACAACGCGGTGCCGAGCGCGATCGCGAGGAGCAAGACCGGGAAGGCCCAGATCAGGTCGAAGAAGCGGGAGATCAGCCAGTCGACCCAGCCGCCGTAATAGCCGGCGAGGAGCGCGAAGACGAGCGCGAGCAGCGTGCAGATCACGGCCGAGCCGATTCCGACCTTCAGCGAGTTGAGGCCGCCGTAGAGAAGCCGAACGGCGACGTCGCGCCCCTGGTTGTCGGCGCCGAAGACGTAGCGGCCGCCGGCGTGCCAGAGCTGCGGGCCGACCGGGATCCCTCCCGCTACGAACTGTCCGTTCACGAATCCACCCTGCGAGACGACCGGAACCTGCTTGCCGTCCCGCGTGAAGGTCTCGCCGAGATGGTTGTCGTTCGGGCCCGTATGCGCGACGTGGTGGGCATACGGCCCGGCGAGCAAGCAGGCAACGACGATCAGGACGAAGAGAGCAAGGAATGCGAGCGCGACGTAGTTCCGCCTGAGCCGGCGCCAGGCCAGCGCCCAAGGGCTCTTGCCCTCGATCGCACCCTGGTCTTCGGCGGCGAGCGTCGCCGCCGAGTCGAGCGTGAATTCGGTCGACGTCTCGGTCGCCACCTACCCCTACTTTCCCTTACTCGATTCTGCCAAGCAAGGGTAGAGGAGCCCGGCCCAGCCAGGCTCCTCTACCTCGAAAAGGCCCTACTTCACGCAGCTGATGCCCCAGTCCCAGTAGAGAACGACGCTGAACGTGTAACAGCTCATGTCCATTCTGTTACTGAAGAAGTCGGTCTGGGATCGGTTCATGTAGGGCACGGTCGTGGCGTACGTCACCATCAGATCGCGGTCGACCTTCGCCCAGCGATTGTTGACGGCGGTCGTGTTCTGCGTCTCCTTCTTGAGCGCCTCGATCTCCTTGTCCACCGAAGGCACCTTCACATTGCCGACGTTGTTGTTGTGGAGCTTGGTGATCCGGTTGCCGTTCAGGAGCGTGTCGAACCAGTCGAGCGGATGCGGGTAGTCCTGGAACCAGTCGGTGAACATCGCCTGCGCCTTCGTGGCCTGGTTTCCGATCGTCTGGAAGTAGACCTGGTGGCTCAGAAGATGCAGCTTCGGCTTGTAGCCGATCTTCGAGAGCTGGTTCGACAGGTACTCGATCGTCGCCTTGGACGGATCCTCGTTCGTCCCGTACACGTCGACCGTCTGGCCCGAGGTCCCTGACTGCTGGACGAGCTTCTTCGCAGCTGCCAGGTCGAAGTGCCAGGCATCGATCTTCTTGTACTGCGGATAGCCGGGCGGCAGAAAGTTCTGCGTCGGTCGGCCGAGACCGCCGTAGATCCCGGAGATGATCGCATTCGGATCGACCGCCATCTGGACCGCCTTGCGCGCCTGGATGTTGTTGAACGGCGGGATGGCGTTGTTGAGCGCGTAGTAGTACGTGTTCGCGTTCGTGTAGATCCGCAGCTGATCCTTGTACTTCGTCTGCGCCTCCTGCAGCCGGTCGTTCGGAACGACCTGGAAGTCGTAGTCCGACTTGTTGCTCACGACCTGCTGATAGGCCGCCACCGGGTCGGTGATGATCTTGCCGACGACCTTGTCCGGGTTCCCTGAGGGCATTGTCGGAATCTGGTTGTTGTAGTTCGGATTCCGCGCGAGCACGAAGCTCCTGCTTGGCACGTAGCTCTGCAGGATGTACGGCCCGGTCGCCGGGATGGGATGGGTCGACTGGTCGCTGTTCGGCGTGCTACTCGGAACGATGTCCGAGAACTCGAGCGCCAGGATGTAGAGGAAGTCACCGCGGGGTTGCGTCAGCTTGATCGTGATCGTCCGCGCCGCGTCGTCGGTCGTGATGCCGGAGATGTGGCCCTTCTTCGTCGTGGCGAACCCCTGCGGACCGCTCACACCCTCGATGTCGGAGTAGAACCCGACACCAGGCGAGTCGATCTTGAAGTCGCGCTCGATCGAATACCGGAAGTCGCTCGCCTTCAGCGCAGTACCGTCCGAGTACTTGAGGTTCTTGCGGAGCGTGAACGTGTAGGTCTTTCCATCCGCGGAGATCTTGGGCATGCTCTCCGCGAGGTACGGCACGAGCTCCGCGCTCGCCGAACCAGAGGTGTGCTTGTAGCCGACCAGGCCGGTCCAGATGTAGTTCGCCAGCTGGTAAGCGGCGACGGTGTAGTAGAGGCCCGGATCCATGTAGTCCGGGGCGTCCCACACGACGTTCAGAACGGGATACGTCTTCCCGCTGCCGGCATTGCCTCCGCTCGAGGACTTCTTGCCCCCTCCACCGCAGCCGGCGGCGAGCAGAGCAAGAGCGGCCAGCAGCGCCACCGCGCCGACCGGCCAAGACAATCTGAATCTCCGTCTCACAATCGAACTCCTCCCGTTGGGTCTTTCACGGCGGCCGGACCCCTTCGTCCGCACGCGGATCGCTGATTGTTACAGACGTCCTTCCGCGTTAGGCGTTAGTACGAAACGGCTTCAGAGCCGAATTAGACGGCGGCGCTGTGCTGCGAGAGCCGAGCTCGAACCCCTCGATAAACCCGCTGGGACCGTCGGCTTGCCATCGAACATATGTTCGCTTATCCTGGCGCGCATGCAACTGCGGCTCGACTCGGCGGACCGGCTCGTCGAGCTCGTGGAGGAGCGGCGAGGGCCCGTCTTTGCCGAGGAGGCGGCCCGGCGGCTCTTTGCCCTCCGGCACGCCCCGTTGGGGCTCGCGCGGAGCCTCTTGGACGACGTGGTCGGCGAGGACGCGCGCCTTGCCTGGTGCGGGGACGCGGTCGGGCTGGCGGAACCTCCGGGAGCCGAACTGCTGCTCGAGGACGCGACCTTCGTCGTCGTCGACCTCGAGACGACCGGCCTGCGTCCCGGCAGTTCACACATCTGCGAGATCGGGGCGGTGCGGGTGCATGAGTTCGAGCTCGGAGAGAGGTTCGAGCTGCTCGTCGATCCGGGTGTCGCCCTTACGCCGGCGATCACCGCCCTCACCGGCCTCCGCGACGCGGAACTGCGCGGGCAGGCTCACCCCGGCATCGCCGTCCGGCGCTTCTTGGAGTTCGCGGGGGACGCCGTCCTCGTTGCACACAACGCCCGCTTCGACCTCGCGTTTCTCGACCGCGAAACGGAGCGGCTGACGGGAGCACGGCTCGCCGGGCCCGTCGTCGACACGGTCGGGCTCGCCCGCCGCCTGCTCGAGGGCCGCACGCCTCGCGCCGGGCTGGCGTCGCTCGCTCAGTTGTTCGGCACTGCCGCTCGTCCGTGTCATCGCGCCCTGCCCGACGCTGAGGCGACGGCAGAGATCCTCGTGCAGCTGGTCGGGCTTGCGCAGGAGCGCGGCGCTCGCACGGTTGCCGACCTCGTCGAGCTCGCCGCGCCGCGGATCCGCAAGGTGTACGCGAAGCGGACGCTCGCCTTCGGCGCCCCCTCGTCACCCGGCGTCTACCTCTTCCGTGGCCGTCACGACCAGGTCTTGTATGTCGGCCGCGCACGGGATCTCCGTGCACGGCTGCGCTCCTACTTCAGGTCGGAGCGCCAGCGCCCTGCCGTCGAGGCAGCCCTCTCGGCGCTGGAACGGATCGAGTGGCGCGTCATGGGCTCGGAGCTCGAAGCGGCGCTGGAGGAGCTGCGCCTGATCCGTGAGCTGCGGCCGGCTGCGAATGCGCGAGTGGCGCGGCCCGACCGCCATGTGTACTTGCGCAAGCGCGGCAACAGCGTCG
>JBKPTB010000014.1:0-18970 GCA_046735315.1 Actinomycetota bacterium | reverse complement strand
GCAGGTCGGCGATAGAACGCGGCCAACGTCCGCACCAGTTGCGGCGATGCCTCGAGCAGGCTCCAGCCGTGTCCACCGTCCGGAATGACGATCACGTGTGCAGCCCCGCCTGCTCGCGCGGCGAGCGCTTTCGTCTGAGCGGGTGAGACAACACGGTCGTTCGTCCCGGTCGCGAGCACCCAGGGCACGCGCAGGCGTGGCGCAGCCTTTGACGCGTTGAGTCCGTGCGAGCCGAGCATGCTGTCGAGATCCCACTCGGCGGAGAGACTGACGACGCCGTCCACCGGCGGTCGGATCGTCGGAGCCGCCACGGCAACGGCGACGGCGCCCATCGAGGCGCCGACGAGGATGACGTGCCGCGCGTCCTGCCGCCTGGCTTCCGAGACCGCGCCGGCGACGTCGTCCTGGAGTCGCCACGCGGCTGCAGGCGTCTGTGCTTCCTCCGACTTGCCAAAGCCGCGGAAGTCGAAGAGGAACGCGCGGAACCCGGACCGCGCGAGCACCCCCGCGTAATCGAGCCACGGACAGAGATCGCTCGGATACTGGTGCGCCAGCACGATCGCCGTCGACCCCGAGCCGACGACTCCGCCGTCGAGCCGGATCCCGTCGCGCGCACGGAACCAGAAGGCTCGGTTCGGGGCGGCGATCGATGTTCCGCAACGCTTCGCGAGCGGCTGCGGCCCCGCGGGGTCAGGTAGGCGATCGCGCAGGAACGCGAACACGGCACGTTCAACGCGTGCACTGGTGGTCAGGGCGATCCCGTGCGCGTTGCCCGGAACGACGACGAGTCGGCGGCTCGCCGTGTTGCTCGCGACCCGTTCGAGCAACGGCGTGTCGCTCTTCGACCAGGGGTCGTCCTTCGCAGTGACGAAGAGTGTCGGCAGCCGAAGCCTTCGCGCGAAAGGCACGACGTCCCGGCCGCCGGCCGTACGCTCCGCGGACAGCGACACGACGCCGACAACCCCGGGAAGCGGAGCGGCCGCCGCCATCAGCGAGGCCTTTGCCCCCTTGGACGCTCCGACGAGGACAACACGCTGGACGCCCAACCGTTCGAGCGCATGCGCGGCGGCGGCTACGTCGGACTCGGGAGAGTCGAGGCCGTAATCAAATGCGAGTACGCGGTATCCGCGAGCCGCGAGCAGTCGCGCAAAGGGCACCCATGCAGTCCGATCGCGGTCGCTCTGGTTGGCGAGCACGACCCCGAGCGGTCCACCGCCGAGAACGACGCCGTGAACGAGCCCGCTTTCGTCGCGAAAAGAGATCGGCTGCGGAGCAGCGGCTGCCGTCTTCTGACTCGAGGCTCCGCAGCCAACGGCAATCGACGCCAGGAGCCCGGCGATGCCGAAGCAAACCGTCCCGATTCGACCCCTGCTCATTCGGCCAACGGCAACCTGACGGCGAACGTCGCTCCCTCGCCCGGGTCGGAGGTAACGCGAAGCGTTCCGCCCATTCGCGTGATCAGCTCGCGCGAGATGTAGAGACCGAGTCCCGTGCCGGCCGGAGCCTGGGCGAGTTGGGGATCCGCCCGGTAGAACTTCTCGAAGATCCGCTCCTGGTCGGCGAGCCCGATGCCCGGTCCCCGATCGGTGACGTCGATGCAGATCGCGCCGTCTTCTGCTCCGATGCGAACAGCGACGCCCGTTGCGCCGCCGTACTTGACGGCGTTGTCCAGGAGGTTGAAGACGACTTGCTGAATGCGATCACGGTCCCCTATTGCAGCGCCGACACCGGGATCGATGTCGAGCTCGACCGACACAGGATCTGGAAGCCGGGTCGCCATCGCCTCGACGGTCGCGCGAACGACGTCGACCACGTCAACCGCCTCCTGCACGATGCGCACGTCCTCACGGTCGAGCTGACTCGTCAGCAAAACCTCCTCCGTGATGTGGGCGAGCCGCCGTGCCTCGGCCTCGATCACCTCGAGCAATTGCCGCCGCTGCTCCTCGTTGAGTGCTCGCTCGCGGTGAAGCAGCGTCGTTGCGGCACCGTAGACAGCGGTCATCGGCGTGCGCAGCTCATGGGAGATGGTCGCGACGAAGTCGTTCATTTCGTTCTCGAATCTGCGCTCGCTCGTCACATCGCGAAACGCATAGATCACCCCGGCGGCACTGTCGACCGCCACGAAGGAGAGCCAGAGATCCCGGGCAGAGATCCGAACCGGAAGGGTCACCGATCCCGCCCTTGCTCCCCCGGACGCAACCGGGATGCGTTGCGAAAGCTCCGTCCATTCAGGGATCGTCTCCTGCAAAGGCCGGCCAAGCAGCGCGCCGACACGCAGTCCGGTGACGAGCTCGGCCGCCCTGTTCCAGAGGCGCACGACGCCGCTCCGGTCGAGCAGGAAGATCCCGTCACCGACGGCTTCAAGTACCTGCGCTGCCTGTTCGCGCTCGGCGGCCACCGCGCGAGCAGCTTCTTCTGCTGCCTCCAAGCGGCTGCGTTCCTTCTGAAGGCGGGCATTTCGCACGGCCGCGCCCATCTGCGCGACGAGCCCTTCGAAGAGCTCGACCTGCTCCCGTGTGTATTCGCCCCGATCGGTCATCAGTTGCACGACGCCGACGACCTTGCCTTGGTGCTTGACCGGGACCATCATCGCCGCACTCGTAGCAGCCGGTCCGGCTTCCGGGATCTTTCGGATCGTGCCATCCGGATCGACGTTGTAGAACTCCCCGTCTCGTTCGCGCACCTGCGTCGGCACGTCGTTGAACAGGAACGACTCGCCACTGACGATGACGCGGCTCTGCATTCCTCCACCCGCACGATTCAGCGGCAGGGGAGGCAGCTTCGACGGGTCGAGCCCCTTGCCCTCGTTCCAGACGTACTCGCAGCGAATGAGGTCCTCCCCCGTGTCATAGGAGGAGACGAGGAGACCGTCATGCGGGATCACCGTCGCCAGCAGCGCCTGAAATCGCTCGTACACACGCTCGGGCTCGAGACCCTCCGCCAATTCACGCGCAGCGGCGAGCAGGATCTCCGTGACCCTGGCCTTCCGCTCGAGGTCTCGTTCGCTCATCAAGGCCGGATTAGCTTAGAGACGAAGTCGCTGGCCCACGGCGGCGAAGGGGAAAGCGTAAACGGGCTAGCGCTCGAGCCCGGCGATCTGCCAGACGAGCGTGTGATGCTCGAACGTGCGACGAAGTCCGCGCTCCGCCAGGACGCCGAGCATCGCGGACGGCGGATGCGTAAAGCTCCGATACTCCTTCCGCAGCAGCCTGAAGACGAGGTTCTCGACGGTGACGACGAGCCGCGAGAGTGCGTTGCGCGGCGGATAGCTGAAGACGAGGAAGCGTCGAGCGCGCTGGGCGGCGGCCCCGAGCAGTCGCTCGTAGTCCGGATAGCAGCAGACGACTCGGTGGAGCAGGACGACGTCAGCCGCCTCGACGCCCTCGGGATCGACCGCGATGTCGTGCAAGCGCCGGTCGACGCGCCCCTCGAGTGCAGCCTCCTGCAGGAGCCGCTCCGCCTCCTCGTCATAGCCGGGCGAGAGCTCCAGGTTCACGGCGTGCGCAGCGCCGGCTTTCAGAAGCTCGATCTGGATCTCGCCCACGCCGCCGCCGATCTCGAGCACGGTCGCGCCTGCGATCCCGCGCCCCTCGAGGAACTCGACCATACGTTGCGCAGTCGCGTCGAGCCCTTTCTTGCGATAGCGCTTCGCCATGCGCCGAGCAAAACGTGGCGTGAAGAAGTTGTCGCAACCACGCGAATTGCAGCAGCAGGGCACGGTGAAAGCTTAGAGGCGGCAACAGAATTGAGGGCAGCCTTACCGAATGGAATCCCGGCGACGCCCCGTCCTATTCGTCGAAGGTCGCCTAGCGCCGTCGCCTTCGTTGCAAAGCGAGTCCGCAAGGCGCGGTCAAGCTGACGCGAGTTCGGCTTGACCGCGATGTAGTTGGCAGCGTCACTCGCACAACAGCAGGCGACCCGCAACACTGTCTTCGTGCAGCCGGAGACCCGATACGCACGCAGTGGCGACATCAACATCGCCTACACGGTTGTAGGCGCTGGCCCCTTCGATGTCATCTTCGTGCCCGGGTTCGTCTCCAACGTCGAGCTCGACTGGGGCGACCCACTCCGGGCCGCTTTCCTCGGCCGTCTTGCCTCCTTCTCGAGGCTGATCATGCTTGACAAGCGGGGGACAGGCCTCTCCGACCGAGTGTCGGGCGTGCCCGACCTCGAGACACGTATGGACGACATCCGCGCGGTCATGGATGCGGCAGATTCGGAGCGCGCGGCAGTTTTCGGCCTCGCCGACGGGGGATCGCTCGCCATCCTCTTCGCGGCCACCTACCCAGGGCGCACCGGGGCGCTCGTCCTCTACGCGACCCTCCCCCGCTACGTCAAGTCACCCGACTTTCCCTGGGCGCCCTCTCGGGAGCAGGCCGAGCGCGACGTCGCTGAGCTCGAGGACCGCTGGGGCACACCTGAACTGGCGTCTGACTGGCTCGAGGGCCATGACGGAGCCGCAGCGAAGGATCTCGCGGCGCTGATGCGGCGAAGTGCAAGCCCGGGCGCGGCGGCCGCGCTCGCGCGCATGAATCTCGAAATCGACGTCCGCCAACTGCTCGGCGCAGTTCGGGTCCCCACACTCGTCCTCCACCGTACAGGGCACGCGATTGATGTCAGGGGCGGTCGCTTCCTCGCCGAGCGGATCACAGGCGCGCGGTTCATCGAACTCGAAGGGAGCGAGAACCTTCCCTACCTGGGCGACTCCGAACGCCTCCTCGGAGAGACCGAGCGCTTCCTCACTGACCTTTGGGAGACCGGCGGCTGGGAGGAAGCCGAGCCGAACCGCATTCTCGCCACGGTGCTCTTCTCGGACATCGTAGGCTCCAGCGAGAAGGCTGCCTCGCTCGGTGACCGGGCATGGCGCGACTTGCTCGAGCGCCACCACGAGCTCGTCCGCCGCCACCTGGTGCGCTACCGGGGCAAAGAGGTGGACACGGCTGGCGACGGCTTCTTCGCCTCCTTCGACGGGCCAGCGCGGGCGATTCGCTGCGCCTGCGCCATCGTCGATGCCCTACGCGAGTTGGGCCTCGAGGTACGCGCCGGTCTGCACACCGGCGAGTGCGAGCTGTTGGACGGCAAGGTAACCGGCATCGCCGTCCATACGGGTGCCCGCATCGCCTCCCTCGCGGAGCCGCAAGAGGTGCTCGTCTCAAGCACAGTCAAGGACCTGGTCGCTGGTTCCGGTATCGAGTTCCAGAGCCGCGGCCAGCACCACCTCAAAGGCATCCCAGGCGGCGCACGGCAGCTGTACGCGGTCGTCCCCGACGCGGCCGACTGATGGAGATCTCACCTGAACGCTCATTCTGCTGCAGGGTCTTCGTGGCCAGAGCCAGTCTGGAAGGGTCGTCTCCCGCCCTCTAGGCGACCCGAGCATCCAGGGCCGCAACAAAGTCCTTGGGGTCACCGGAGTCCGCGTCGAGGAGCTCGACAGGGACGTCGTAGTCGGTCAGGGCAAGCGCGATCTCTTCGACCCGTTCCGCACTGAGCCAAAACGGGGCGCGGGTCGGCGGCACGAAGATCTTCTTCGGGTAGGCGAACGAGCCTCGCCAACCACGGGTGCACTCGACGACGCGGCCCCAGAGCGAAACGGTGCCGATGACGCGGTGGACCCTCAAGCCGTCGGCCCAGCTGCGTCCGTCAAGGTAGGCAGCAGCTTCTTGCGGCTCCCGCGCGGCGTAGATACCGCAGCCGCAATCGCTCGCGGGCGGGGCATGCTCGGTGCGCCTTCGCCAGCGGAGCGACAATGGGCGGTGAAAGCAGCGCGCCACGAGCTCGTTCCGCGGGGACCAGAGCGTGTCGTAGACGATGCTTTGAAGCCGGAAGACCTCGTCCTCGTCGGGCACGACGAGCCACGCCCGCCAGCCGACAGTCGGCTCGATGTAATCGGGTGCCGCAGTCACGGTGCCGGCGCTTTCTCGGGGCCGACCGGCTCCTCGGCCGGAGACGGCGAAGCAGGCGGCTCCGCGGGTTCGGCCGGAGGCTCACGCGGCACCGGATCCTGCACCGGCTCAACCGTGTAAGTGCGCTCTGGCTCCCCGATCTCCACCAGTCCCCCACGCCGAACGGACGTTTCCCCGAGAGTGTTGCGATTGCCTCCACCCCTGCGCAAGTTGATCCGCGCGGTAGTCGGTTACGTGGGCGCTTTCCACAGGCGCAGCGTCTTCCACAGCGCTGCCGTGGGCAGTTACCCCGCACGTTGCGCGAGATTCCTCCCACTTTCCACATGCGATGAACAGGTCCAAGGGCGCATCCTCTGCGGGATGGCCGCCCTCGAGAACCACTCGGACGTCGAGCGCTTGAGAGATCGAATCGGCGAGCTGGTGCGGGAACGGCAGGAACTACGAACAACGGGCGCGGACCGAGAGTCCCTCGAACGGAATCGCATTCAGCTCGTCCGGCGGCAGTCAGAGCTCGGCCGCGCCCTGATTCAGCACCACGCTGCTTAGGCCAGAGTTCGGGAGTTTCGCAGAACCCTCCTAACGGGAGGATGCCGAGCATCCCTCTTGTGTGTCGTCTGTGCGCGATGCCGAGAAGGACTCACGGGTCGCGGATGTTCCGAAGGGCGCGGGGTCGCGTTGCGGCCGTCTCGGACTCGGCTCGCGCGTGGGCCGAGCGGCAGGATCCCGGCTCGCCCTCCGGGGTGGCGGTCAGCGCGTGGCGGCGCTATCGGGCAGTGGACGGGCCACTCCAGTCGGCCTTGCTCTCCCTCTACGTCCTGGTCGCGATCGTGCCGGCGCTGCTTGTGATGGAGGAATACCTCGACGCTCATCCGGCCGCGCTCGCGAACCATCTGGTTCACCACTACGGGCTCAATGCCTCCACGGCCAGCCTCATTCGCGACGTGCTCACTCACGATCGAACGCACGAACTCGGCTCGGCACTGTTTGCGGTCGCGGGCGCGTTGATCTTCGGACTCAATTTCGGCCGCGTCCTGCAACTCGTTCACGCGCGCGCCTGGCAGATCACGCTGCCGACCAGACAGAGCGACCAAGCCCTCTACGCGGCGGTGCTGCTCGGCGTCTACGGGCTCATCTTGCTGCTACTCGTTCAGCTGACCGAACTTCGCGGCAGCCCCTCCTGGGTAGGGATGTCGCTCGCGCTCGGCTGGGCAGGGCTCCTCGTCATCTTCTTTGTCTGGGGACCGTGGCTGCTCACGCACAAGCTGGTCACGCGACGCGACCTACTCCCAGGTGCGGTGGTGACCGCCGTCGGCGTGGTCGCCCTGATGATCGTCTCGAGCTACGTGATGGAGTTCTGGGTAAACCTGTACGCGCGAGACTACGGCGGCCTCGGCGTCGTGCTGGCCATCTACTTCTGGATCGCGTTCAGCTCCGCGATCATCGTCCTGGCGGCGAGCCTCTCCCCCTCGCTCGCGGAACGACGGAACCTACGCCAGCTCTCCTGAAATCGTAAGCGGTGCAGTAGGCGAGACGCCCGTTTGTCCCAATCTTGAGTCTGCGCCTAGCGGGGCGTCAAGGCGGTCCTGCTCATCGACGGGGCGGATTCACTCTTCGGAATACGCAGTGAAGTCTGGGACGGCCACGACCGCTACGCGAACATCGAGATCAGCTACCTGTTGAGATACGACGGTTTCGAAACAGCAACCTTCTCTGGGCCGGGGTTCAGGAATGTTCCCGAGCGTGCGTGCCGCCGCTCCCAGAGCGTTAGGGGATCCGGATGTCCCTGTGGTCGCGTGCGATCCGCTTCTCTTCGTCGCTCAGATCGGATTCCTTGACCGGGGTCACGATCGACCAGTGATTACCGACCGGACACCGCTGAAGCCTCCACCAACCTAGGCGGACCGCCTTCAGGGACGCTCCTGGAAGCCAGATCGTCGTGAAGAGATGACCTCTCCGGCAGCGGACGACGAGATTTCCACCTATCCGGTAGCCGCGGAGCCGCATTGCAACCGTCTCCAGTACGAGAACCGCGACGATGATCAGCGAGCGACGGCGGCGCGAGATCCGGCGGGAGTTCACGCCGCCACAGTACGCCCATCTATCGCCAGGTGGAGCCCCACGCCCAAGTGTCGGCCGTGGCGGAAAATGAGAGCGCCGTAGAGTTGCGGCGTGGAACTCGATGAACCGGTACTCCGGGTCGCGACGCTCGACGACAGGACGGCCGTCGACGCGCTAATGAAGGAGTCGGCCAAGGTGTTGTTTCCGCGCTTCTACAACGAGCAGCAGGCGGCGAGCGCAGTCCGCTACGTCGCGGAGGTCGATCCGATGCTGCTGGCCGACGGAACCTACTTCGTGCTCGAGAGCGGCAACGACCTCGTCGCATGTGGCGGTTGGAGCAGGCGCGACAGGCTCTACACGGGCAGCGGGAACGTCGAAGGCGACGCACGCGTCCTCGACCCGTCCAGCGAGCCTGCCCGAGTGCGTGCGATGTTCGTGCGCGCCGACTGGACACGGAGGGGCCTCGGCCGCCGGATCCTCGAGGAATGTGAGGCTGCCGCGCGACGCGAGGGCTTCACTGAGCTCGCCCTCGTCTCCACGATGCCCGGTGTGCCGCTGTATCTCGCCTACGGCTTCCGATCGCTCGAGGAGCACGAGGTCGTCATGCCCGATGGCGTCGCGATCGCCTGCGTCTCGATGGAGAAGCAGATCGACGGCTGAACGAAGGGGCAGGTCCGCACGCTGCCGATTGCGACGGCAGGATTCCGACCTGCTTCATCGACAGCGGCCCACTGGCTCGTGGCAAACCAGCGTGTCAGCTGATATTCGAAGTCGGGACTGCCGCAAACGCTCTGTTGGCGAATCCGCGAAGTTCCTCTTTGCCGCGAGCAACCACGCCAAAGGTGACGTCCTCGAAGACACTGTCGTCAATGAAAAGGGCAAGAACCTTCTCGGGATCGTTCGAGCCGTTGGACGACCAGGCTATGGCCCAATCATCGAGCAGCTGCTCTAGCGCCTCTTCGCCCATTACTAGAGCTCGCCTGGAGACGCGAAGCGGTAGAAGACCGGCGCAAGCTTGGCGAAGACGTCGAGCGCGAATTGCTCGAGTGCGCGCGCGCTTTCCAGTCCACCGATGCCCTCCGGGTCGTAGCCGGCGTCGCGAATCCGCAGTTCAGTGACCTCCCGCGCCTCGTCGTCGGCCGCATACAGGCAACCGGGCCGGACGCGCTGTTCGTCGATTCGATCGAAGAGAACTGCGCCGTTCGCGTTGAAGGCCTTCGCGACAGGACCGTTCGTGCGTGCCCTGACCTCGTGAGCGAGCGACTCGTACCCGTTGTCGCGCCCGTTGAAAGCGTTCGTCGCTTCAACTGCGATCTTGCCTCGGAGACCGGCGACTTCGAGACCGTGTGGCCGGCTCGTTCCCAGCGTCGACCGAGCCCGCCGCCGATATTTCCTCTGCCGATTGTGGTGATGTTCATCGTGGTTCCTCCTGGTGGTTTGCTGCCTTCGAGAAACCATGGTGTACGCCCCCCTCGCTGGACATCGGTGCCAGCGGAAAACCTGACTCCGGCTACCCGGGCGTATCAGACCTTTTGAGCGCGGAGAACGCCTGTCGCGGCCATAGACGGTGCCGCTGCGGTCGCGCACGTTGCTCCCGTCCGGGGAACCGCGTAGGCTTTTTGGGTGCCGCTCGTCCACGAGTGCCAGGAACCCGGCTGCAGCACGCTCACGATGGGCGTTCGCTGCCTGCAGCACGAGCTGCTAGCGCGTAGACAGGTGACCGCCCGCATCGGCGCGTTCTCGAAACGGTTCAAGGCGCCGGCGATCGCGCTGGCGATCGCAACGGCCGCAGCCCTGGCCGGCCGCGCCTCGCGCTCCGCCTGACTCCTACGCGTAACCTCGGCTAGTGGGCGATGGGGCAATGACTGATTACGTGCACGGTTACGGGACGCCGGAGCAGGAGCGGCTCGTCGAACAGGCCGAGCACTGGCGTCATCGACTGATTCGCGACGGCACCGACCTCGAGCCGGGAACACGTTTGCTCGAGGTCGGCTGTGGCGTCGGCGCAGTCCTGGCGGTCCTCGGACAGGAGTACCCGGGTGTCGAGCTGTTCGGCGTCGACATCGAGCAGAAGCAACTCGACTTCGCCCGGGGACACCTGCAACGCTCGGGCGTCGAGGCGACGTTGCGTCAGGCCGATGCCCTTGCGCTCCCTTTCACCGATGGCTCCTTCGACCACGTCTGGATGATGTGGTTTCTCGAGCACGTCGGCGATCCAATCGCAGTGCTGCGCGAGGCCAGGCGAGTGCTCGTGCCCGGGGGTCGCATCACCGCGATCGAGGTCGACTATTCGACGTGCCGCGCGGAGCCGTCCACGCCCGCGCTCGAAGCCCTCCTTCGCACGATGGTGCAAGGCATGGCGGCCTCGGGTTGGAGCGACGCCGGCACGCTGCTTCCCGGGTGGCTGGACGAGGCCGGATTTCGTTGGGTCGACCCGGGCGAGCGTCCGTTCTGGTGGCAGGACGAGGACCTCTCAGGTCAAGCAAGCTATGCGGCAGACGTGATGGAGAGTGCGCTGCCCGCGCTCGCGCAACTGCCCGGCGCCGACCCGGAAGAGCTCCGAGTGGGATTGGAGGACATGCGCAATCTCGCGAGCCAACCCGACGCGGGGCTCGGATGGGTCGTGCACAAGTCAACGGCAACGCGGTAGTCAGCATGGCCGACCTGATCTATTCCTCGATTGCGTCACTCGACGGCTACATCGCGGACGAGGACGGGAACTTCGACTGGGCTGCGCCGGACGAGGAGGTTCACAACTTCGTCAACGACCTCGAACGTCCGGTTGGCACCTACCTCTATGGGCGCCGGATGTACGAAGTGATGGTCTTCTGGGAGACCGCCAACACAGCCGCAGGCCAGTCGCCCGTCTTCCGAGACTTCGCGCAGATCTGGCAGGCGGCCGACAAGATCGTCTACTCGAAGTCGCTGGGGGCGGTCTCCAGCGCGAGAACGCAGATCGAGCGAGATTTCGATCCCGAAGCGATCCGGCAGCTGAAGGCAACGGCGGAACGCGACCTCACCATTGGCGGTCCCGACCTCGCCGCCCAGGCGATCAAGGCCGGGTTGGTCGACGAGTACCAGCTGTTCCTTACCCCCGTTGTCGTCGGAGGAGGCAAGAAGTCTCTCCCCGACGATGTCCGCCTGGACCTCGAGCTGCTGAAGGAGCGCCGCTTCGACAGCGGCGTGGTTTACCTCAACTACCGCACTAAGTGACTCAGGCGGCGTTGGGCTCGGCGCCGCGGAAGTAGCGGTCGATCAGGGCATGGGAGAGCTCCCTTTGGCGCGCGGCAAGCTCGAGCCGGTTCGACTCGAGCTCGTCGCGATTCGCGCCCCGGTCGTGCAACGCCTGGCGCTCTTCGACGAGCGCGCGGACTGCTTCCTGCAGGTATTCGACGTCAGCCATCGACGATCGTCGTCTCTCGTCCGGCCGTGTAGGCGTACGGATGGTAGAAGGCGTCGATCGCGTGGGCTGGTGCGACCTCGACGCGAAAGCCCGCGCCGCTTACGAGGTCGCGGACAGAAAGCTCCACACGGTCGATCGCGGGATGCCAGAGAAGACGAACTTCGTCTGCCCCGCTCAAGCGCTGCGCCAGCTCCCGACTTGGCTGGTTCTTCTCTGTGAATTCGAGCTTCATGAGAGTCCTTTCGGTGTTTCGAGCGGGGCCCCCAGGCCGGGAGCCCCGCGTCGTTTCGGATGGGGTTCTCTACGGAATGAGCGCGCCGTCCACGAAGTGCTGGATGGCACCGGCCGCCAAGCCCACGAAGCCGACGGTGTCTCGGCCGGCGAGGGTGTTGACGTCGAGCCGGTCGTTCGCGACTTCCGGGTGGAGGATCTTGATCGTCGGAGCAAGACCGCTGACCTTCACGACATTCGCGTCTCCGCTGACGTCGATCGTGTCGTTGCCGTTGGTGGCGTTGACCACAACGTGATCAGCGGCGCGGTCGCCCGTCGCTCCACCAGGTGTGCCTGCGAGGTCGACGTTCAAACTGCTGACGTCGGTCCCGGTCAGGTCGTTGACGGTGACGAGGTCGGCGCCGCCGAGGGCGTTGAAGTCGACCCGCTCGACGCCGGCAGTGTCCATCGTGATGTTGCCCTGCGTGCGGAAGAACTTGAGGCGTCTGCCGTTCGCAGAGAGTTCGACCTGCTCGGACACGTTGGCACCGTTGAACACCATCGTGTCGGCACCGGTCTGGCCTTCGACGATGTCGCTGCCGTCGCCTGGATCCCAAACGAAGGTGTCATCGCCGGCACCCAGCAGGGCCAGGTCGTTGCCCCCGTTGCCGTCGATCGAGTCGTTTCCGTAGCCGCCGAGCAGCGTTTCGACGCCCTTGCCGCCGGCAATGGTGTCGTTTCCGCGGCCGCCGTCGATCGTCGTCGGGATGGTGTCCGTGAAGGAGCCGTTGCTCTCGTCGATCCGCACGGCGTCGTCGCCAGATCGGGCATTGACGGCGATCTTCGCGACCAGGCTGCGCTGGAAGCTGAAGTCGGGCGAGCCGTCGTCACCGACGTCGACCTGGAGAATGTCGGGCTGGCCGGCTTGCAAACGAAGCGTGAGCTTGTCGCTCGCCTTGGTGCCCTTGATGGTCAGCACACCGCGCTTGATCTTCGGACGCTGGACCTTCGCCTGGCTTGGTGGATACGAGGCTCTGGCGCCCTTGTCGGCGGTCGCGGCGTTTCCTCGTTCGGCCGCGATCCCGGCCGCGCCCGCGACGGCGAGGACGGCTACGACCAAAGCCGCCACCAACGCCGGCCAACCGGTGCGCGATTCCTTGAATCGATTGAGGTTCCTCATCTGTGCACTTCTCCTTTCGAGTGAGCCGCGTACGGCTCGAGGACTTGAGTTGTCACGGCGATGGTGGAGACGTCGGACGAGGGTTCGCACCGTGGCGACCCCCCTGTCTTTGCGACTAGTCGCGGCTCAAGCGACCACGAAACGGCCGTGCATGATGCTGAAGTGCGGGTCGCAGACGAAGCGATAGCTCCCCTTCTTCAGCCTCAGCACGAAGGTCTTCGTCCCTGTGAATTCCACGCTCGTGAGAACACGATTGAGACCGGGTCCGCTCAGGTGGAAGTCGTGAATGTCCGCGCGATCGCTGATGACGAAGCGATAGGCCGTTCCGGCCTTCAGTCTTGTGACGTTCTTGCCGTTCATGGTCAGCCCGATCGTGAAGCCGGGTCCGACCGTGCCGTTGACCGTCTTCGGCGTGGCCGCCGAGCCGCTGCCCGTCACAGCGAGTGCGGCGGCGGCAACTGCGGCGAATAGCAGAGACGGCGTGTGAAGTGTCGTTCTCATGCTGATGTGCCTCCTTTGGTGATCAGCTCGTAGCCGAGCCCGAATCAGACAGCCCGATGGTCGAAGGCCGGGACTGTGATTCGCACCGTGGAGATCCCCCGGACTTTCCGATCCCGCAATCGGGGAGGACAACCGGTGAGTAATCGGATATCTACGATCCGGGACTGCGAGACGCTGCCCCGTCGTTGCACCCCCCAGATGGGCAGAGGACGTTGATCCCTCGGGTGCAGGATGCGCTGACGCGTCCTGCTTGGAGTCCCACCGCCTCAACGGCATTCGCGGCGGCTGTCACCTCGCCGTCGTACGGTGGTAGCAGGATCGGGTTTCCGCCGTTCGCGGTGACAGAACTGCTCCTCGAACGGCAGCATGAGTTAGAGCGCATCGAAGAGACGCTGGCCGACGCTCGCACTGGGCGCGGCAGGTTCCTCGTGATCGAGGGACCGGCCGGAATCGGTAAGACGGCGCTACTCGCCGCCGCGCGGGCGGCCGCGACCGACAGCGGCATGCGCGTGTTGCGGTCGCGGGGTGCCGAGTTGGAGCGCGACTTCGCCTTCGGAGTGGTCCGTCAGCTCTTCGAGCCGATGCTCGCGGAAGCGTCGCCAGCGGAGCGCGGCGACCTGCTGCAAGCCGGTGCCGGCGTTGCAGCGGGATTGCTCGCGTTTCCGGGCGCACCTGCTGCCACGGCGCCGGCCTCGTCGGGCGTCGATCCCTCGTTCGCGATCCTGCACGGTCTCTATTGGCTGTGCGCGAACCTGGCCGCCGCGGGCCCCCTTTGTCTGGTCGTCGACGATGCGCACTGGGCGGATGCCCCGTCCTTGCGTTACCTGGCTTTTCTGCTCACACGTCTCGAAGAGCTGAACATCGCGCTGCTGCTGGCGACACGCCCACGGGAGCCCGGCACCGACGGTGAGCTGCTCGCGACGCTGGCGACCGATCCGTCCGCTGATCTGATTCGGCTTCCTCCGCTGACGCGAACCGGTATTGCCCAGCTTGTCGAGTCGAGGCTCGGTGAACCTCCGGATCCGTTTTTCGTCGACGAGTGTTTGCGCGCAACGCGCGGAATGCCGTTCCTGATGCGCGAACTCGTGGAGGCATTGGGCGAAGGTGGGATAGCTCCGACCGCAGAAGCTGCGCGCCATGTCGAGGGAATCGGTGCACAGACGGTCGGCCGCTCGATTCGGCTCCGGCTCCGCCGACTACCGAAGCACGCCGGACTGCTCGCGCGAGCGCTGGCGATCCTGGAGCAGAGTGACCTTCTCCAAGCGGCGCGACTCGCGGGCCTCGACGACGACGAGGCTGCCGACGCCGCGGAGCTGCTGGCGACCGCGGGGATTCTCAAGCCTGGCCGGCCGCTGACGTTCGCCCATCCGATCGTCCGGACCGGTCTGTACTCAGAACTCACCGGCGCCGAGCGTGCGCAGGGCCACCGCCGCGCCGCGCGACTACTCGCCGAGCAACCGGGCGCGAACGAGCGTGTCGCCAAGCACCTGCTCATTAGCGAGCCGGCCGCCGACGACTGGGTCGTCAAGCGGCTCGTCGAGGCCGGGTGCGAAGCGAGGCAGCGCGGCGCTCCCGAGTCGGCGGCCGTCTTCCTGCGCCGAGTGCTCGCCGAACCACCGCCGCCGAGTGAGCGTGCTGGATTGCTGCTCGACCTCGGAATGGCCGAGGCGAGCGCCGGGCTCGCCGGCTGGCCCGAGCACTTGCAACAAGCGTTGGACGCGGCACCGAACACCGTGGCCGCCACCCACGCGGCGATGGTGCTGTCCCACGCACTCAGCCGCGCTCAGCGCTTCGGCGAGGCCGTCGAGGTTCTCGATCGGGCATCGTCGTCGCTCGATTCTCGCGACACCGAACTCGGACTGCTACTCGAGGCTGCGGCCGTCGTTCCCGCAATGAACGACAGCGCGACAGCACCGTCGATGCCGCTGCGCCGCACGAGATTACTGGCGCGAACGGCCCACCATCCGGCGCCGCCTGAACTTCCGTTGGCCGTCGCTGCGTTCACCTCCATCCTGGCGAACGAACCCGCCGAGGTCGGCGCTGACCTGGCCTCCCGGGCGCTGCTGGCCGAAAGCACTCACACCAGCTCGGAGGACAAACCCTGGTTCTCGTTCGCAACATGGTTTTCGCTGACGACCTTCTCCCTGCTTTGGGCGGAGCGGTATGAACAGCTCAGGCCCTTGCTCGACGCGTCGATCGCGCAAGCCCGAGCAACCGGCGACAGTGCCCGACTTGCCGTCGGCTTGGCAAGCCGCGCCTGGCTCGCCCTGCGACGCGGCGATTTGTCTGCCGCCGAAGGAGACACCCGGACCGCACTGGCCGCGACCAAGCTGCCCGCACCACCTATGTATCGCCTGCTGAACGGGGCGGTGCTCGTCAGGACCCTCGTCGACAAGGGCGAGCTCGACGCGGCGGAGGAGGCGCTCGGGCCGCTCGACTCCCAAGCAGAGGGCGGATCAATGATCGCCGCGGAAGTCCGCTTCGCCCGAGGCCGTCTACGAGTTGCGCAGGGACGAGTCGAGGAAGGGCTGGAGGACTTGTTGGGCGTTGGGAGGCTCTTGACGCGAGCGCAGATCTTCTGCCCGAGTTACCTCTCCTGGCGCTCGGAAGCCGCACTCGCGCATCTCGCACTCGGCGATCACGAGCCGGCGGAACGTCTTGTGGGAGAGGAGCTCGAGCTGGCACGCACGTTCGGCTCCCCGCGCGTACTTGGTGTGGCATGCCGTGCGGCAGGCCTCGTGGCCGGTGGTGAGCGTGGCGAGGTCCTGCTCCGTGAAGCCGTCGGCGCGTTCGAGCGCGGTGAGGCGAGGGTGGACAGGGCGCAGGCCCTCGCCGACCTCGGCGCCATGCTTCGCCGGCGCAATCGACGAACGGAAGCTCGAGAGCTGCTCCGCGAGGCTCTCGACATCGCTCACCGCGCCGGCGCCAGATCGATCGCCGAACAAGCAGAGACCGAGCTCCGCGCCACCGGCGCGCGGCCGCGCCGGGTCGTTCTGACGGGGCTCGACTCACTGACGGCGAGCGAGCGCCGGATCGCCGAACACGCCAGCCAGGGTCTCACGAACCGCGAGATCGCGCAGACCCTCTTCGTCACCGCACGCACGGTTGAGGGTCACCTCACGAGCATCTTCCGCAAGCTCCAACTCGACTCGAGAAGCGAGCTTGCCGCCGCTCTCGCGGGCGAAACTCGAGTGTCGGCCTAGCTGGAGCGCTACCCGAAGCGCTGTGCGAAGTCGCGCATCGCGTCTTCGCTGTCGAACGCGACCACTGCTCCCTCCGCCCCGGCCTCGAGCATTGCGTCGACCTTGTCCGGTGTCGTCCGCGGAATCACGCGCAGTTCCGGATGCTCTTTCTTGACACGGCGAACGTGATCGGCGTCAGAGCGCCGCGAGGGATGCCACGCGTCTCCGAGCTCGACGGCCCTGCGAATCGCACGCGCTGAGCTGCCGCCGATCCAGATCTCAGGGACCGGCGACGGATGCGGCTCCGCGGTCGCGTCGTGGAACGACCAGAACTCGCCGTCGAAGTCGCGCTCACCGTTCCACAGCGCGCGCATCACCCGGATCGCCTCGTCCACGCGCCGGCCGCGGCCCTTGAACGGCACGCCCATGAAGTCGAACTCGTCCTTGTGCCACCCGATGCCGACGCCGAGCATGAAACGACCGCCGGAGAGCTCTTGCAGGGTGGCGACCTCTTTCGCCAGGTGGATCGGATTGTGCAGCGGCACGAGGACGATCGACGTGCCGAGCCCGGTCCGCTCCGTCCAGCCCGCGATCCACGCAAGCGTGACAAGCGGGTCGTAGACGCGGCCGTACGGATCCACTCCCTCCGGCCCCACGATGATGTGCTCCGTCGTCCAGACCGAGTCGAAGCCGAGCTCCTCGGCGAGTGCGGCGATGCGACGGATCCCGTCCGGATTCGAGTCCAGGCCGTAGTTCGGCAGGATGACGCCGAAGTACACGGCGCGAGCCTAGACCACGCCGCGCGCGGCCCAAGCGCGCGTCGGGAGCGTGAACGGCGCCGGTGGCACGAGCTGCCTGCTGCGTTCGCGAAGCTCAACCTGGCGCGCTGGATCGAGCCCGGCTGCGTACGCGCCGGCGGGGCCGACGCCGAGCGTGAAGGGTTGCCACCACTCCTCGAAGGTCGCGTGCTCGACCCGAACCTGAAGCGGCTTCTCCTCCACTTCACTCAACCCGGCCTTGGCAAAGAGCTCAGGTAGCTGGCCCTCGCCGGCGCCAGGCACGCCCGCCTCGTCGCGCGCCTTCGGGTCGAGCTCGCGCGCCGCGGTCCAGAACGGCGTGAGCGGCGTCTGGTCGCCCGCAAAATCCCAGACCGAAGCACACACGACCCCACCGGGGCGGGTGACGCGCGCCATCTCCCGCAGCCCGGCCACGGGATCCGCCATGAAATGCACGACAAGCTGCGCAAGCGCTGCGTCGAACGTCTCGTCTGCGAAGGGTAAGTCCTCAGCGGCCGCACGTCTGACGTCCACCCCGGGATGGCGCTCGCGCGCGGCGTCGACGAACTGCTCCGAGGGATCAACCGCCGACACGTTCGGCGCGCCGACACGTTGGACCAGCTCGCTCGTCAGCGCGCCGGGCCCGCAGCCGACGTCGAGAACGTTCTGCGCGGACTCCACGCCTGCAAGGTCCGCCATTTGGGGCGCCAGCGGAACGGAGTAGCGACCCATGAAGCGGTCATACGACTCCGCGGCGACGAAGAAGCTCACCGGTGGACTCTAATAGCGTCCGAGCTCCTCGAGTCGTTCGTCGCTGATCCCGAAGTGGTGCGCGATCTCGTGCAGCACGACGCGACGAATCTGCCGGCGCAGACTTTCCCGATCGGCGCCGTAGAGTCGTTCGAGCGGCCCGCGGTAGATCGTGATCTTGTCCGGCAGGACACCGGCGTAGCCGCTTCCACGCTTCGTCAGCGGGATGCCCTCGTAGAGCCCGAGCAGAGGCTGACCAGGCGGCGGCTCGTCCTCGACCACGACCGCGACATTCGACACCGCCTCTCGCAGTGCGGGCGGGAGGGAGGCCAGCGCGTCCTCTACCTCCCGCCCGAAGTCGATGTCGCCGGTCTCTAGTACCACCGACCGCGCACGAAGCCGCCGAAGAAGATCAGTCCCACCAACGCGACGACGAGACCGACCCAGAAGCTCCAGACGAACATCAGGACGATCCCGACGACGACGATGATCCCGCCGACGGTCAAACCGCCCGCGGGGCCGTAACGACGCTCCGGTGTAGCCATTCTTTCCTCCTCTTGTGCCGCCAGACGCTCGGTCCCTGCCCACCTTGGGCAGGATCACACCGAGATGCACAACCCGAGACTAGCCACGGCACGCGTGGCGAGGCTGGCGACGACGGATCGGGACGGCCGGCCTCACCTCGTCCCGATCGTGTTCGCCCTCGACGGGGACACGCTCTATTCAGCGGTCGACCGCAAGCCGAAGCGCTCGCAGACGCTGCGGCGGATCGAGAACGCGCGCGTCCGCCCGGATGTGACGATCCTCGTCGACTACTACGAGGAGGACTGGAGCCGACTCTGGTGGATCCGCCTACGCGGCCATGCTCGCGTGCTCGACGCCGGGGAGGAGCGCGACCGTGCACTCGGACTGCTGGAGGACAAGTACCCGCAGTACCGCGACGAGCCGCCGGACGGGCCCGTCCTCGCGGTCGACATCAGCGAGGTGCGTGAGTGGAGCGCTTCCGG
>JBKPTB010000013.1:0-48434 GCA_046735315.1 Actinomycetota bacterium | reverse complement strand
CCGGCGACTCGGACGGCTACCCGACCCGGGACGAGGTGATCGCGTACCTCGACCGCTACGCCGAGACGTTCGAGCTCCCCATCGAGCTCAACAGCGAAGTCAAGAGGCTCGACCTCGGCGACGAAGGACGCTTTCGCCTCGAGGTTGACGGACGGACGATCACCGCCGACCAAGTCGTGGTCGCGACCGGCCCCTTCCAAACGCCATATGTGCCGAACCTGGGCGAACGGCTCGCCGACGATGTCTTCCAGACTCACGCCGTTGGCTACCGCAGGCCAGACGAGGTGCCGCCCAGGACGACGCTCGTCGTCGGCGGCGGGAACACCGGCTTCCAGATCGCGAAGGAGCTTTCGGCTACGCACAAGGTGACGCTCTCGGTCGGATCGCGCCAGAAGCCACTGCCGCAGCGCCTGCTTGGTCGCGACCTCTTCTGGTGGCTCACGAAAGCGCGAATCCTCGACAAGTCGGTCGACTCGCGTCTCGGCCGAAAGCTGAGCACCCGCGACACACTGATCGGCTCGAGCCCGCGCGAGCTCAAGAAGCGCTATCGCGTCGAGCTCAAACCGCGCGTCGTCGACGCTGACGGGCACAGGATGCGCTTCGAAGACGGCAGCGAGCTCGAGGTCGGCGCCGTCATCTGGGCGACGGGCTACCGGTCCGACTACGCGTGGATCAAGCTGCCGATCCTCGACAAGGACGGACGCGTCCGCCACCGCCGTGGCGTCACCGACGTCCCGGGCCTCTACTTCCTCGGCCTCACCTGGCAGTACACACGCGGTTCGGCGCTGATTGGCTGGGTGAAAGACGACGCCGAACTTATTGCGGAGCGGATCGCGGAGTATCAGAAATCGAATGCGCGGCCGTCGGTGCACACCCCGGTCGGCGCGAGCGCGTTGGCTCAAGATCGCTCAAACGAAAGGAACTAGCGATGAACGACCCGAGCTTGCATAGCCATACCCAGACAATCGAATTCCCGCGCGAGACCGAGGGTCTACCCGAGGCGGGCAAAACGGAACTTGTCGATCTCGCCGACGGCGACGAGTTCGAGCTCGAGATCATGCCGGTCAAGAAGCGCATCGGCGACGCGACGGTGCGGATGCTGGCCTACAACGGCTCAGTTCCCGGTCCAACGCTGAAGGTCCCCCAGGGCGCCACGATCACCGTCCACGTGACCAACCACGGCGACCTAGACGCGACCGTGCACTGGCACGGTCTGCGACTCGAGAACCGCTACGACGGCACGCACGACACCCAGGCGCCGATCCCGGTCGGCGAGACCTTCACCTACCAGGTGCACGTGCCCGACCCCGGCGCCTATTGGTACCACCCGCACATCCGCGAGGACTACGGACAAGAGATGGGCCTCTACGGGAACATCCTCGCCACCCCGAGCGATCCCGATTACTGGCCGGCCGCCAACCGCGAGCTGCCGCTCACCCTCGACGACATCCTGATCGAGGACGGGCAGATCGCCGCCTTCAGGGAGTCGGAAACGACGCACGTGGCGATGGGCCGCTTCGGCAACGTGATGCTCGTCGCCGGTGAGCCCGATCTCTCGCTCGAGGCCAAGCGCGGCGAGGTCGTGCGCTTCTACTTCACCAACACCGCCAACACGCGTGTCTTCAACGCGGCGCTCCCGGGCGGGCAGATGAAACTGGTCGGCGCCGACGCCGGCCACTACGAGCACGAGGAGCTCGTTGAAGAGGTGCTGCTTTCCCCATCCGAGCGCGTCGTCGTCGACGTCCTGTTTGCAGAGCCCGGTGAGCTTGAGCTCGAGCACCGAACGCCCGAGCGCACGTACCAACTTGCATCGATCGCGGTCACCGACCAGCAGCCGGAGCCGTCGTACGTCGATGAGTTCGCACAACTGCGCACCAACCGCGACATGGCCACGCTGCGCCAGCGCATCGAGCCGTTCCTGAAGGCGCCGCCCGACAAAACCCTCTCGGTCATCGCCGAGATGGATATGGGCGTGCCCGAGGGCGTACCGGTCGTTTACGCGTGCCCGATGCACCCCGAAGTGGTGAGCGACGAGCCTGGAAGCTGCCCGAAGTGCGGGATGAAGCTGCTCGCCCAGGCGGCAGAAGAGACGACCTACGTGTGCCCCATGCATCCGGAGGTGACGAGCGACACGCCTGACCGCTGCCCCAAATGCGGCATGAAGCTCCTGTCGGCGAACCTGGTCGCAGCCGGAAGTGGTCACGGCCACGAGCACCAAGGTCACGGCCACCACGACCACGAGCACGAAGGCCACCGGGGCCACAGACACCAGGGCCATGAAGGCGAAGGCGAAGCAGACGAGGAGCACGGCGGGCATGGGCACCACGGGGACGGCCACGATCATCACGCGGCAAGCGCAGGACAGGAGGCCCAAGGACACGAGCAACATGGCGGGCACGGAAGCGATTCCGAGCACGGCCATCACGGGCACCACCATCAGCACGGCAAGGCGGAGAGCGGTCACGACACCGCCCAGGGAATCGAGTGGGAAGACGACATGGTCGAGGTCAACCGGATGACGACTCCGGCCAACATGAGGTGGAAGTTCGTCGACCGGGAGACGGGCGCTGAGAACGCCCAAATCGACTGGGTGTTCCACGTCGGCGACCAGGTGAAGATCCGCCTCGTGAACGAGATGGATTCAGACCATCCCATGCCGCACCCATTCCACGTTCACGGGGCTGGTCGCTTCCTGATCCTCGCTCGCAACGAAGTCGTCGAGCCCAACCTCGTCTGGAAGGACACCGTGCTCATCCGGACCGGGGAGACGGTCGACATCCTCCTGGACGTGACCAACCCGGGCCGCTGGATGGCGCATTGCCACATAGCTGAACATCACGAGAGCGGGATGATGTTCAGTTTCAACGTCGCGCCGGCAGAACGCGACGAAGCGACTTCGACTCCTTAGAGGAAAGCCTAGTTCGACTTCAGTCGAAGCCGGTGCCGGTTGCACCGAGCCGGCGGTGGCGAACTGACCCTTGGTTGGAGCGTGTCACGGACTGTGTTCCGAACTGCGCAAATCTCAGGTATCTCGGCGGACGCGAGAAGTGCCAGGACGCATGGGGTAGCGCGCGTCCTGGCGGTCAAATAGAGTGCCGTCTCCGTGTGGCCTTGGATCGTGGTCGGCGCTGGATCGTTTCTCGTGTTCTCCGTACTTGTCGGGTTGGCGGCAGCTGCGGTTCTCGGGGTCATTGGCCGTCGGGTGTCCGAGTGGTACGAAACCGAGAAGTGGGCGACGGCGCCGCCTGGTCGCGCAGTCGGAGAAGCGGAGCCTTGGGGCGAACAGGCGAATGAGCAGGATCGCATTCGTTCGCGTGGGGTAGCCGCTCAGCCTGCCGGGCTCGCCCAGACCCGGCGAAGCATGCTCTGATCGCGCGACTGCGAGAAGGTCTTCCGGCGTTGACCGGCGGGCTCCGGCGCAGCTGCCCTTAGAGGCGCAGCGGAACGTGGTGGCGGGCGAGGATGTCGCGCACCCGCGTGGGGAGGAGGCGGGGAACCCTGAGGCCGTTGACCATCAGGACGATCACTGCCGGCTTGGAGCCACGCGCCGGATAGAGCCATCCATGCTGGTTTGCCTGACTAGGTCGAGTCGGACGGGGAAGGGCGCTCCAGCCCCAGAATTCCGCCAGATCGAACCTCGGCCTGCGGGCGAGATGGCGCACAGCGCTTCCCCCTGCAGTTGGAGCATTCACGAGCGCGGACACCAGTGCGCCGTTCTCGCTCCAATCTGCCAGCAGGATCGGGTGCTTGATCCCCGGTCCGCTTACGAGGATGTAGTTCGGGGACGCAGCCTGGGCCGGTGCGACCGCCAGCAGTGCTGCCAGCGCGACCAGGAAGGGCACAGAACGGCGAACCACACAGACCATTACACACGCGATCCTCGAGGAGTTCCAGAACCTCGCTGACCGCGCCGCGCGGTACAGTCGCCCGCGGCGTGAAGCGATTCGTCTTCCTGATTGTCGTGGCGTCGTTCCTGGCCGCCTGTGGCGGGGCGGAGCCGGCCGCCTACAAGGCCGACCCCAGCGCGAAGTGTCTGAGCAAGCTCGGCTACCGCGTTACCACGAAGGACCACGGCGTTGGCGTGGTGGCGGCCGCAGCCCCCAACGGCGGCTTGCGGGCGTTCGAGCCTGGCAACACCGTGACGATCGCCTTCGGGGCGAACTCGGACGACGCCCTGCAGATCGAAGGGGCATTCCGGCGGTTCGCGCCCAAGAAGCTGAGGCCGAACATCGACGACGTCATGCGAGTGCAGAAGAACGCCGTCCTCCTGTGGACGGTGACGCCTCCCGAGGACGAGATGAACAAGGTCTTTGGCTGCCTGAAGGGCTAGTTGAAGAACCTTTAACGAAACGAAGCACGGTCGGGGTCATTCCGTCAGGGGTCCCGGGCCCTCCGGCTAGAATCGGCGCGATGGTCGAGATCGGGACGATGCGCGTGAAGAGCGGCCTCGCCGGGATGCTCAAGGGCGGGGTGATCATGGACGTCACCACCGCCGACCAGGCAAGGATCGCCGAGGAGGCCGGCGCCGTCGCGGTGATGGCGCTCGAGCGCGTCCCAGCAGACATACGCGCCGAGGGCGGAGTCGCGAGGATGGCCGACCCGGACAAGATCGTCGAGATCCAGGAAGCCGTGACGATCCCGGTCATGGCGAAGGCGCGGATCGGCCACTTCGTCGAGGCGCAGATCCTGGAGGCGCTCGAAGTCGACTACATCGACGAGTCCGAGGTGCTGACCCCGGCGGACACGGCCCACCACATCGACAAGTGGAAGTTCACCGTCCCGTTCGTCTGCGGGTGCACGAATATCGGCGAGGCGCTCCGCCGGATTGCCGAGGGAGCCGCGATGATTCGGACGAAGGGCGAAGCTGGGACCGGGGACATCGTCAACGCAGTGACGCACATGCGCTCCGTCTTCGGTGCGATCAAGCGCCTGGGCGCGATGGACGCTGACGAGCTCTACACCGAGGCGAAGAACCTGCAGGCGCCGGTCGAGCTGGTGCGCTGGGTGGCCGAGAACGGGCGCCTGCCGGTGGTCACGTTCACAGCGGGAGGGATCGCGACGCCCGCAGATGCGGCGCTCTGCATGCAGCTCGGGGCTGACGGCGTGTTCGTCGGCTCGGGGATCTTCAAGTCCGGAAATCCGAGCGACCGGGCCAAGGCCATCGTCGAGGCGACCACGCACTACACCGACGGCGAGATTCTCGCCCGCGTCTCGCGCGGGCTCGGCGATGCGATGAGCGGCCTCTCGGCCGCTGCGCTCGCCCCCGAAGAGCTGCTCGAGACCCGGGGCTGGTAATGCCGCTGCGGGTGGGCGTACTGGCTCTGCAGGGCAACTTTCGCGAGCACGCCGCGATGCTGCGTCGGCTCGGCGCGGAGGCGGTGGAGATCCGCAAGCCGGAGGAACTCGCGGGCCTCGACGGTCTGGTCGTCCCGGGGGGAGAGTCGACGACCTTCATGCGTCTGATGCGGCTCTACGGTCTGGACGGGGCGATCCGCGAGTTCGAGCGTCCAATCCTCGGCACGTGCGCAGGGATGATCGTCCTCGATCGTGACCATCTCGGCCTGGTCGACCTTGCTGTCGACCGGAACGCCTACGGCCGTCAGGTCGCGAGCTTCGAGGCCGACCTCGAGCTCGCTGGTGACGAGGAGCCGCTCCGCGGAGTCTTCATCCGCGCACCGCGGGTGCGGTCGACCGGAGACGACGTGGAGGTTCTGGCGAAGCGAGACGGCGAGCCGGTCCTGCTGCGCGACGGCCGCATCGTCGTCGCCTCGTTCCACCCGGAGCTCACGGAAGATACGCGGGTGCACGAACTGTTCCTCGATGCTGTTCGGGAGGCGATGAGTGTCCGGGCATAGCAAGTGGTCGTCGATCAAGCACAAGAAAGGCGCAGCCGACGCGAAGCGCGGCAAGCTGTTCTCGAAGCTCTCGCGCGCGATCATCGTCGCTGCGAAGGAGGGAGGGCCCGATCCTGCCGGCAACCTGGCCCTGCAGAACGCGATCGAGAAGGCGCGCTCCTACTCGATGCCGAAGGACAACATCGAGCGCGCGATCGCGCGCGGCTCAGGTGCGGACTCCGACGCGCAGGCGTTCGAGACCGTCGTGTACGAGGGGTACGGGCCGAGCGGCGTGGCCGTGATCGTCGAAGCTCTGACCGACAACCGGAACCGCACCGCGTCGGAGGTCAGGCATGCGTTCGACAAGCACGACGGCAATCTCGGCACGTCGGGTGCGGTTGTGTGGTTGTTCGAGCGCCGCGGCGTGGTGGTGGTTCCGGCCGAGGGGGTCGATGAGGACGAGCTGACGCTAGCCGCTGCTGAGGGTGGGGCAGACGATGTCTCGCTCGACGGCTCGACCTACGAGGTCGTGTCCGCACCGGAGGCGCTGACCACGGTGCGCGAGGCGCTCGAGGCCGGCGGCTTCACCGTCGAGTCGGCCGAGCTCGCGATGATCCCGAAGACGACGGTCGAGGTCGCGGACGAGGCCGCGGCCAAGAAATTGCTACGCCTGATCGACCAGCTGGAGGAAAACGACGACGTCCAGGACGTCTACGCCAACTTCGACATTCCGGAGCGCGTCCTCGAGACGGTCGCCTAAGACTGCCGACCTTAGTCCAAAGGTTTCTCCCTCATCAGTGTCGCGTTCGTCGGGTCCGGGCATGACTGCCTGAATGACAGCGCGTGTCATAGCGGGGCGCTACCGACTCCAGAAAGCGCTGAGCGCCACCGTCATGGCCGAGGTATGGCTTGCGGTGGACCCGGAGCTCGAGCGGAAGGTCGTCGTAAAGCTCCTGGCGCAAGATGCAGATCGCGCCCGATTCGAGCGCGAGGCGCAGGCGGCGGCTGGGCTTGCGCACGAGAACATCGTGCGCCTCTTCGACTATGGAGAGGAGGGCGACCGGCCCTACATCGTCTTCGAGTATCTGCCCGGCGGCTCCCTCGAGGACCGCCTTGTCGCAGAGCCCAGACTTCCCGAGCTCGAGGTGGTACGGATCGCTGCCGACATTGCGGGCGGACTCGCACATGCGCACGACCACGGCGTCGTCCATCGGGATCTGAAGCCGGCGAACGTGCTCTTCGATGGCGAAGGACGGGCGAAGATCGCCGATTTCGGGATCGCGCAACTCGGCGGTGCGGAGACGTTGACGGGCGCGGGCACGATTCTCGGGACTGCTGCGTACATGTCACCCGAACAGGCGGCCGGGGAGGCTGCGACGCCCGCGAGCGACGTCTACTCGTTCGGCGTCGTGCTCTACCGCATGCTGGCCGGTCGACTCCCCTTGGAGGCAAGGAATCCAGCAGAGCTCGCAGCCATGCACCGCACGGCGCAGCCGCCTCCGCTTCCGGAGCTCCGCTCCGACGTCCCTCCTGTGCTTGCTGACGTCACGATGAGCGCGCTCGCCAAGGAACCGGAGTCACGGCCGGGTTCGGGCGCTGCGCTCGCGGAACTTCTGACGCTCGACGCGCCGCCGGCTGTCGAGGCGGACGCTCCGACGCGCATCCTGTCGAGCGGGCACCGGCGGTGGGCCCTCGGTGTGCGGATGCCGGTCGCGGCGGGCATCTCCATCCTTCTGCTCGCGGTCATCGGTGCCCTAGCCGCCGTCTTCCTGGTGAGACAGGGCCCAGCTGATCGACCCGCCTCTCCCGTCAAGAGCACGCCGTCAACGCCGTCGACTCCTGCAGCGACTGCCGAGACAACATCCACGGCACAGACGACGACTCACAGGACGACGACGACGAGGGCGACGACAACGGCCCCCTCGCCGAGCACACGACCGCCGACCATCGGAACGTCGACAACCGTCCCAGTGCCTTCGTCGCCGACAATCAGCGAAACGACTCCGACCGCCGCAGAAACCACGACGACGAATCCGTGACCTGAAGACCGGCTAGACCCAGCCGCGTTGGCGCGCCACCCGGCAAAGCGCGCGCCGCTTGGCGTGCGCGGGCTCGTCCGAGAGCCCTGCCTTCGCGTAGATGCGCCTCAGCGCCGCTTTCACCGTGCCGGTCGCGCCGGGGGTGCCGAGCTCCGCCGCGATCTGCTCGTTGGACGGCAGCCGCTCGAGGCTCGCGCCGGCGAGCCACGGTCCGCAAAGGCACTGCACGACCTGGCGTTGAAACGATGACAACTGCGCAGCGTTCGCTTGCGGCAGCTCCTGCATCGTCTCCGTCATGTCGGGATCCCGAAGCTGCGCGGGCCAGGAGAAGAGGACTGTCTCGGAACCGATCCCGATCCGGTCGGCATGCCGCAGCGGTAACGGCACACCGGGCTGCAAACGTGTGCCGTTCAGGAACGTGCCGTTGTAGCTCCCCCGGTCCTCGAGGTACCACCGTCCGTCCGTGAAGGTGATTCCCGCATGCTCCCGGCTCACCGTGTTCGACGTGAAGGTCAGATCGTTCGTGGGATCACGTCCGATCGACACGCTTTCCTTCAGCTCGTGCTCACTCCCGTCCGGGAAGGTGAGCCAGATGTCCTCGGGCATCGTGGGAAGGATACGTCCGCCTAGGCGCCGCCTTGCGGCGTCTTCCTCGGACATCACGGGCAGGAGACGTCCGGTTCCACGCCTAACCTCTGACCGTGAAGGTCATCGGCATCGATCCCGGGACGGCTTCTTGCGGATTCGGCATCGTCCACCAAAGCGACGGGCGGCTCAAAGCCATCGACCACGGGTGGTGGAAAACGTCCGCGGGCGAACGACCGGAGGCACGGCTGAAGACGATCTTCGACGCCGTGGTGGAGTTGGTGGAGGAACATCGTCCCGATGCCGTCGCGCTCGAGGAGTCGTTCGTCGGCGTCGACGCCCGCACCGCGCTCTCCGTCGGGCAGGCACGAGGCGCCGTCATGGTCGCGGTCGCGAACGCCGGGGTCGAGTGCGCTGAGTATCCACCCGCGCGGGTGAAGCAGGTCGTCTGTGGTTACGGCCGCGCCGAGAAGCAGCAGGTGCAGAGGATGGTGAAGGCAATCCTTGGCCTGCAGGCCGAGCCCACGCCGACCCACGCTGCCGACGCGCTTGCCGTCGCCATCTGTCACGCGCTCGCGCCGCCGTTGTTGAGGATTGCCGGTTGATCGCTCGGTTGCGCGGCCGTCCGGTCGCAAACACTCCCGAAGGCCTCGTGGTGGACGTGGGCGGCGTCGGCTACCTCGTCGCGGCAACTCCATCCGCCGTGCACCAAGCGGACGGTGCCGACGAGGTCGCGTTGCACACCTACTTGCACGTTCGCGAGGACGCGCTGCAGCTTTACGGGTTCGCCGAAGCCGCGGAACGTGAGCTGTTCCTGCAGCTGCTCTCCGTGAACGGAATCGGTCCGAAGGTCGCGCTCGCGATCGTGTCGGGCTCGCCGGCCACGGACTTGCGCCGCGCGATCGTGCTGGGGGACAGCGCGCGCTTTCAGGCCATTCCGGGTATCGGCAAGAAGACCGCGGAGCGAATCGTGCTCGAGCTGAAGGAGAAGATGGGCGACGCACCGGTGCCCATCTCCTCGGCCGGGAGCACGCAACCGCACATCGTCGCGCGCGACGCGCTCGTCGAGCTCGGCTACTCCATCGGAGAAGCAGAGCTCGCGCTCGCCAGGGTCGATCCGGAGCTCTCGCCGGAGGAACGCGTACGCCAAGCGCTAAAAGCAGCCTAGTGCCCCTCACGCCGACGACAACGCAATTCCTCGCTCCCGCGGTCTCTCCCGATGAAGAGGACCTCGAGCAGTCGCTACGGCCGCGCCGGCTAAGCGAGTTCGTCGGGCAGGAGCGGATCAAGGAACAGCTCGCCATCTCTCTCGACGCGACGAAGCGCCGTGACGAAGCGCTCGACCACGTTCTGCTGGTCGGTCCGCCGGGGCTCGGCAAGACGAGCCTCGCCTTCATCGTCCGGGAGGAGCTCGGCGTGGGGATCCGCTGCGTCGCGGGTCCGGCGCTCGAGCGCAAGGGCGACATGGCCGCGATCCTCACCGGGCTCGAACGGCACGACGTGCTGTTCGTCGACGAGATCCATCGTCTCAACCGAGCGATCGAGGAGATCCTCTATCCGGCGTTGGAGGACTTTCGGCTCGACATCGTCGTGGGGCAGGGGGCCGCGGCACGCACGCTTACCCTCGACCTGCCGCCGTTCACGTTGATCGGTGCGACCACTCGAACGGGATTGCTGACGACTCCGCTGCGCGACCGCTTCGGCATGACGTTTCGTCTCGACTACTACGAGTCTCAGGAGCTCGGCAAGATCGTCCGTCGGTCTGCCCGCATCCTCGACGTCGAGATCGCCGAGGATGCCGCCGACGAGATCGCACGTCGTTCGCGAGGGACCCCCCGAATCGCGAACCGGATCCTGAGGAGGGTCCGCGACGTGGCACAGGTGAAGCACGACGGGGTGATCACACCGGAGGTCGCCGCCGAGGCGCTCGAGTTGCTCGAGGTCGACGGCCACGGCCTCGAGCGCATGGACCGGGATCTCCTGGCGACGATCCTCGACAAGTTCGGCGGCGGCCCGGTCGGACTCTCGACGTTGGCGGTCGCGTTGGGCGAGGAGCCCGACACGATCGAGGACGTCTACGAGCCCTACCTCCTGCAGCTCGGCTTCCTTCAGCGCACGCCGCGTGGACGCGTCATCACGGAGCTCGGTCGCGAGCAGCTCGGCTCCGCCGCCGAAGACACGAAGCTCTTTTGAGCCCCGACCTCTGGGTGCCCGGTGCCGCGGAGCCCTCGCTCGACGACTTCGTTGTGCGTGTGCTGCGTGCGATCGAGCAGTACACGTCGTCGCATGAGGCGGAGCGGACGCACGTCGAGGTCGAGCTCGGCGGCGGTCAGCGGCTCACGTTGCGCTCGCTGTCCGGCGAACCCGGGTACGGGTTCCTGACGCTCGTCGTCCACGCGGAGCGGGACGACGATCCGGACATGTTGATCGTTCCCGTCGGCGCGATCAGACAGATCGCGCTCGGACCAGCGGACGAAACCCGCCGCCCGGGTTTCGCCCTACCGGAAAAGGAGGGGCCGGGATCCGCCGCATAGGTCCCGGCCCTGGGAAATGTCCGCCCCGGGCCGCAGTGGTCGGGGCTTCGCTCTGCCGCAGAACAGAGCTTTGAGGACAGTTGCTACGTGAGTGAGCATCGGTCACCCAGTGCGGTTGATTCGTCCCCCTTCGGGTGGTTCATCCAGATGCTTCACTTCACCCACCCGGGGGAGTGCGGAAACCGCTTTCCGCCTCGATTCTGAGTCCCAGGAGGATCGTGAGGGGCCGCAGCTCACATCCTCCGACGGGTCTCGCGGGGGAACACCGTTCTCCCGCGGGCCCTCTCTTGCGCGCAGCGCCCCGGTCGACCGACCCGGCCGTTTCAGACATGTTCGGTGCCAGGCACAGGACGGCGCCGCAACAGCCATGTCTGCCGCGTGATCGCGAGTAGCCGCGGGGCGAGCAAGAGAGCCATCACGTCGAACCAGACATAGCCGGACGCGACACCGCTCGGCGGGTTTCCGTCCGGGATACCCAGCCCCGGCAGCTTCTCGGCCCAACGCCAGGTGCCGATAGCGGTGCCGTACAGCTCCAGCGCAGCGACGACGAGGAAGACCCCGGCGTAGGCCGCTCGGGCGCGCGAGCGCCAGAGGAACGCGAGGAGGAGCGGAACGCCAAGGGCGCCGGCGGCGTCGAGTCGGGGGAGGAACGTCAGTCCGAGGACGCCCCAGACCAAGGCAATGCCCCCGGCAACGAGGACGAGCGTGCGCGTGTGTCTGCGCAGCGCCTCGCTCAGTGAGAGGCCCGCCATGAACACGAGCCCGTGCGCGGGTGGGACGAACGTCGGCAGGTTGTGGAGGCGGTACGAGTAGACGCCCCAGAGGATCGAGCCGGTCAACTCCGCCACGGTCGCCGCGCAGATGACGACGGCAACCTGCGCACGGCGCTCCGCAGGGAGAGGTCGCGCGGCGACGACCAGCGCGACCCAGGTCAGTCCGCCGAGCACGAGTTGGCCGTGGAGGTCGACCTGTGTGTCGACGGCAAGAAGCGCCGCCAGGTAGCCGGCGATCAGACCGACGCGGATCAACGCCTGAATTGCAGCTCGTGCCACGAGGGCACGGGTGCGAGCTCCATGAGCGCGCGATCCCCGTTCGGATCGCGATAGCCGAAGTCCGCGACGTTCTCGTCCCACGAGACTTCGAGCAGTCCCTCCTTGACACGGTGGTCGAGCCAGGCACCGCGGAAGACGAGCTTCTTGAGCCAGTAGACGAGGGATTCGCCGCTCACGAGCGACACTCGCTCCCAGTGACGTACGAGATAGCGGCCGAGCCCGCTCCGCGGCTCGTCGATCCAGTCGCGTTCGACGAGCTCCACGAGATCGGCGGTCTCGTCCTCGTCGAGCTCGTTGTCGCCGACGAGCCCGAGCTTCACGGCCGCAGCGGTGACGCGCTGTTCGAAGTCGGAGGCGTTGAAGCCGAATCGGTAGCCGAGAAACTCGACGACGTAGTCGTCGCCGGACCGGTAATTGGCTTCCGCCACCGCCCGAATATAGCTCCGCGCTAGGCTCGCCCTGTGAGCCCTCGCGTGGCGGTCGCGTCCGTTGCGGTTACGACGCTCGTCGTCGTCACCGTCTGGTTGACCGATCTTTCGATGGAGCGGGCGATCCTGCTCGCCCCGGTGCTCGTGGTCGGGCTTGCGGCCGTCGCGGGGCTCGTCGTCTTCTGGAGCCGGGTCGGCTGGGACTCGCTCCGCCAGACACGCCATCCCAGGCTGCTGATCGCCGCCACGGCGGCATTCGTCCTTCTGCTCGTGGGCCTGACGCTACTGGGCGTCCAGCTGCCGCGGGAGTAGGGATTAGCCCCCGGTTAGAGCGGGGGTTGACCGTACTGGAAGACACGTGCTGGCCCGGTGTCGCGACAAACCACTACGTGCGACGGTAAGGACATGACGGATATGACCTACACAGAGCTCCACCACCGCTCAGCCGACGGCATCGAGGTCTCGCTCCTCTGGAGCAGTGTGACCAACGCCCTCAGGGTCGCCGTCGAGGACAGCCGCTCCGGCGTGTCCTTCGAGCTGCAGGCACCGGCGGAGAAGGCGCTCGACGTCTTCGAGCATCCCTTCGCGTACGCCGCGGAATAACGAATTCAAGTCCGGCGCCTTCGGCGCCATGATGACTTGAATTCGGTCGCGTTACGGATGGCCTTAGCGGCCGCGCCGGCGCCGGACGTAGAGGAAGCCGGCGCCTTTCGGAGCGCAGAGCAACTTGTGGCGATGTGGCCCCGGCTGTCGCTCAGGCGCAAGGACGCTGGCCCAGGGGAACGCCGCGCCCCGCGTCCGTTGCCGACGAGCGCGCAGGAGGACTCCGATCGCCAATGTGCTCGACATCACGGACTCGGCAACGACATCTCTCAGTCTCGAACAGGTGATTCGCGCCGCCGCGGATTTATGACGAGCGGGGAGTCACGCGGGATGACACGCGGTTGACGCTCGTTCGTGATCCTGCACATAATTCACGCACAGCGGGTTGAGTCGCGCGAGTCGCCCGGTGGGCAGCTCGGTCATCGTGGCCTTCTGCGACGCCTAGCCCACTTTCCTCGCTGACAAGGAGCGAACCCTCGCTCGCCGCGACTCAGTGAGGAGAACAGAATGAGCGTACGTCAGTCATTCGCTTCAAGAGTTGCGTCGGCGGCCGTGGTGCTGCTGGCGCTCCTGGTCGGATCGTCCGCCGCACTTGCCGGTTCCGGATCTTTGCGAGCCGGAGAACTGCATGTGACGAAGGAATGCTCGCAGTATCAGGGCCAGGCGGGTCAGTTCTGCACGATCACTTCTTCGAACATCCCTTGGATCAGGGCTGGCATGAGGGTCGTCTACGCCGATGCCGCCAACTTCGGAACGACTCCTCCCATGCTGGACACTGATGTTGTCCTCTCCGCTGGGCATGGCAGCGCAGCGTACGGGCACGTCACCCTCAACATTGCTACCGCTCAGGGAACCATTACGTTCGACGGGGGGACGGGTGCATTCGCGATGTTCCAAGGCAGTGCCAACGTCACAGTTGATGCGGACGGGGTGTGGCACTGGGATGGGACGTACAGTTTCAGTTCAGACGACTGAACCTCGAGCCGCCTGCACCACAGTTCACCCCGATCGGACGCCCGAGGGGAAGGCCCGCCTCTGCGGGCCTTCCCCCTTAAGGGCATGGACGCCTTCGGCTGACCGTGGTTGGAGCGGTTGCACCCGACGCTCTTTGGAGAAACGGAAACCGCCACTTGTCGTAGATACCGCAAACTGCGAAAGCGCGTGATGCTGCGTGGCACCCTGGCACCCATTGGCGGGAGCGTGCGGACTTGCGCTGCCGCGGCTGGACTCGGACACTTCGGGGCGTGACCTTGCCAGTGACCCAGTATGCCCGCTCTGGCGACGTCAACATTGCCTACCAGGTTGTCGGCGGTGGTTCTCCGGATCTCGTCTGGATCCCGAGCATGACGCACCACGTCGAACTTGCCTGGGAGAGCCCGGCGCACGCGCGGTTTCTGAACAGGCTGGCGTCGATCTCGCGGCTGATCGTCTTCGACAAGCGCGGTACCGGCATGTCTGATCGTCTCGTCGGTGGGGAGACGCTGGAGGCGCGGATGGACGACATTGGCATGGTGATGGACGCCGCCGGTTCCGAACGGGCGGTGCTGTTCGGGATGGGCGATGGTGGCATGCTCTGCGTCCTTTTCGCCGCGACCTATCCTGACCGCACCGCAGGGCTCGTGCTCATGCACTCGACGCCGCGGCTCGTCCGAGCGCCCGAACTCCCCTGGCTTCCGTCGCGCGGTGACATCGAGAAGCGCGCCGAGGAGACCTCCCGTGGCTGGGGAGACCCTGCCTTCTACGAGCGGCAGGTTCGACGCGACGACCCGAGCTGGACCGAGGAGGAGCGACGCGGATACATACGCGTCTTACGGCTCAGCGTCAGCCCCGGAGCAGCGGCAGCGTACTTACGGGCGGGTCTCGACCTGGACGTTCGCGACGTATTGCCACTTATCCGGGTACCGACACTCGTACTCCAGCGCACGGAGATACCGGGGTTTGATGTCCGACGTGGGCGCTACCTGGCCGACCACATCAGCAGCGCACGACTCGTCGAGCTTCCGGGCCATAACATGGAGCCGCTGGTCGGCGACCAAGAACGGCTCTTTAGCGAGCTGGAGGCGTTCCTCGCGAATGTCCGCGACGGGGGAGCGCTGGTTGCTGAGCCGGATCGGGTGCTCGCGACCGTGCTGTTCACCGATATCGTCGATGCGACTGCCCATGCTGCCGACCTCGGCGACCGGGCATGGCGGGAACTCCTCCAGAAACACCACGAGGTCGTCCGCGGCCAGCTCTCGCGGTTTCGTGGGAGGGAAATCGACACGGCTGGCGATGGTTTCTTCGCGACGTTCGACGGCCCCGCGCGGGGGATTCGCTGCGCCTGCGCGATCCGAGACAGTCTCCGCGACCTTGACCTGGAGATTCGCGCGGGGCTGCATACGGGCGAGTGCGAGCTGGTCGATGGCAAGACCGGGGGCATCGCCGTCCACATCGGCGCTCGTATCGCCTCACAAGCGGCTCCCAACGATGTCCTGGTCTCGAACACGGTCAAGGATCTCGTAGCCGGATCGGGGATCGGTTTCGAGGACCGCGGACCGCACGAGCTCAAAGGCATTCCAGGCGAGTGGCGACTGTATGCCGTCGCCAAAGAGGGCTGAGAGCACGCTGCCGAAGCCCGAAGATCCCGCGCAACTGTCGCTCTTCCACCATTCTGCGACGGCGTCAGCCCAGCTTGGTCTCAAGCGCCGTCTAAGTGGGCAGAGCCTTTCGCGGAAACGGAACTGTCACTTGTGACAGTTGCCTGCGTAGAAGTCCGCGTCGAGAGCCCGGAGGTCGAGCGGGATGTGACCCGGCACGTGCGCACCGTCGATCACGGTTCGGATTCCCGCTTCACGTGCGCGGCGGCAGAGGTCGTCCACGGGAAGAGTCATTGCCGTTGCGGACGTGTGGTGGCTCAGGTACAGAACCCGCGTCCGAGGTCCGACTGCTGACCAGACCGTGTCGACGATCTCGCCGTGGTTCGTCACCGGCAGTCGAATCGGAGTTCGGACGTACGACGCACCGAGCTCCGCGCAGACGCGTTCCCAGGTGAGATCCAGTGCGCCGTACTCGAGATCAGTCGACAGGACTTCGTCGCCGGGACGCAGACCGAGCGACCGTGCCGCGACGTTGACGCCCGCAGTGGCGTTCGGCACGAAGACCAGGTCGTCCGGGTCGGCGCCGACGTACGCGCCGAGGGCGCCGCGCGCTTCGGCGAGAAGTTCCTCGAGCCGCCGCGCGAGGAAGAGGACAGGCTGGCGCTCGAGTTCGAGCTGCCACTCCTGGTAGCGCTCGAACACGGCACGCGGACAAGCGCCGAAGGACCCGTGATTCAAAAAAGTCACACTTGGGTCGAGCAGGAAGTCGTCCCTGAGGCCGGTGCCGTCCGACACCGTTCGTACGGTAGACGTGCATGTCTGAGGGCATCTGGACTATCCGTCCGTGCCCGCACCGGCAGGCGAGCGCCCTCGCAAAAGCGCTCGGCCTCAGCGAGATCACGGCAAGCGTGCTCGTCCGGCGCGGCTACGGCGACCCCGACGAAGCGCGGGCCTTCCTCGCCGGCGAACAGCCGCTGCACGACCCCTTCCTGCTCGGCGACATGGAGCGGGCGGTCCAGCAGATCCGCGCAGCGATCGCTGCCGGCCGTCGGATCTGCGTTCACGGCGACTACGACGTGGATGGGATCTGCGCAACCGTGCTCGCAGTCCTGGTTCTGCGCGAGCTCGGCGCAGCCGTCGACTGGCACCTGCCGAGTCGCTTCGACGAGGGCTACGGCGTCAGCGGCGAGACGCTCGAGCGACTTGCCGGCGAAGGATGCGGGCTCGTCCTCACCGTCGATTGCGGTATCACCGCGGTCGACGAGGTCCGCCGCGCGCGCGAGCTCGGGCTCGAAGTCATCGTCACCGACCACCATCGCCCGGGCGAGGCGCTGCCGGATTGTCCGCTCGTTGCGACGCGCCCTTCCGACTATCCGTTCCCCGACCTCTGCGGGACAGGTGTCGTCTACAAGCTGGGCGAGGCGCTCCTCGGCTCGGGGTCGGATGTGCTCAAGCGACATCTCGACCTCGTTGCGCTCGCGACGATCGCCGACGTTGTGCCTCTCGTCGGTGAGAACCGTTCGCTGGCGATCGCGGGGCTGCGCACGCTTGCGCGGACACAGAAGCCGGGCCTGCGAGCCCTGATGAAGGTGGCGCGTGTCGATCCTGCGGCAGTTGACGCCGGCAAGGTCGGTTTCCGGCTCGCCCCTCGCATCAATGCCGCGGGCCGGCTCGGACACCCGCGCGCCGCTCTGGAGCTTCTCCTCACGGACGATGCGGACGAGGCACGCCGCCTCGCCGATCGCCTCGAGGATCTGAACCGCGACCGTCAGGCGGTGGAGGACAAGATCCTGCGCGCGGCGATCGCTCAGGTCGAAGAGTGGCCCGAGGCGAAACGACGTCGTCGCGCGTACGTGGTGTGGGGCGAGGACTGGCACGAAGGCGTGATCGGCATCGTCGCTTCACGCCTGGTCGAGCGCTATCACCGTCCCGTCGTGCTCATCGCCGGCGGCAGTGGTGGGCTCTGGAAGGGCTCGGGCCGCTCGATCCCGAAGTTCGACCTGCACGGTGCCCTCGGCGGGTGCGCGAGGTTTCTCGAACGCTTCGGTGGTCACCGAGCGGCTGCGGGTCTCTCGATTGCACCGGAGTTGGCGAAACCCTTCGCCGAGGCATTCGCCGCCCACGCGGAGGGGGTGCTTGCGCCCGACGACCTGACCCTGACGACCGTGGTCGACGCGATCCTGCCGCGCGGCGCGAACTTGACTCTCGACCTCTGCGAGGAGTTGCGCAGGCTCGCGCCGTTCGGGCTCGCGAATCCCGACGTCACGTTGCTCGCACCCGGCTGCGAGCTCGGTGACTTGGCGACGGTCGGAGATGGGAAGCATCTCCGCTTCCGGGTTCAGCGGGACGGTCGCGATGCCGGTGGTGCGATTGCTTTCGGCCAGGGAACCCGGCTCGACCGCTACCGGCGTTCCGGCCGGTTCGACGTTGCCTTCCGCTTACAGGAGAACCACTGGAACGGCACGGTGTCGCCACAGCTCGTGGTGCGTCGGGTATTCGACGCCGACGACCGCTTCGAAGAGGTGTACACCTGGCTCCGCGAACAATGGCGAGCCGAGCCGCGCGACGCCCAGGCGCAGGCGATCTTCGAGGAGCTCGAAGTCGAAGTGGGCGGACCCCGGAGGCATCCACTCGAATCGCAAACGTTTCGTTCCCTGCTCGAGGAGCCAGCGCTGCTCAGGGCCGCTTAGCGGCCGGACCGAGATTCGTCGCGCGGTGAAGATGGTGTGGCGTCTAGCGGGTTGCGCCGAGGGACGCGCGGTGCGCCCTACGCGGCCTGCCGCGGGACGACGCCAGCCGGTCGAGCGCTACGAGAAGGCGCGCCGCGCGAGCGGCGGCACGACGTTCCTGCCTGCGGCGGTACCAGGTCATAGACGGCACATGTTCAGCATCGGAACGCTCTTTCCTGCCCTTGAGAGACGCCACTGAAACGGGGGAGGGAGCCTCAGAGGGCCGGAGTACACTGGGAGATATGGCTGTCCTTGCGGCACAGGAGAAGCACCAGGAGCTCATCGACGAGCTGATCGGCGACGTTGCGGCGTACAACTCGGAGGTCGACCGGGACCTGATCTCCCGGGCGTTCCTCTTCGCCGCAAACGCACACGAGGGACAGCAGCGCCGCTCGGGCGAGGACTTCGTCCTGCACCCGTGGGGAGTGGCCAAGATCTGCGCAGAGCTGCGACTCGACGACGAGACGATCGCGGCGGCGCTCCTCCACGACGTCGTCGAGGACACCGACTCCGAGCTCGACGACGTGCGCGAGGAGTTCGGGCCCGAGATCGCCAAGCTCGTCGAAGGAGTCACGAAGCTGACGCGCGTCCAGTTCCAGAGCCGCGAGCAGGCGGAGGCCGAGAACTATCGGAAGCTCATCGTGGCGATGGCCGAGGACGTGCGGGTGATCCTGATCAAGCTGGCCGACCGCCTGCACAACCTGCGTGAGATCGAATACCTCGGCAAGCAAAAGCAGGTTCAGAAGGCGAAGGAGACGCTCGAGGTCTACGCGCCGCTTGCACACCGTCTCGGCATCCACGCGATGAAGTGGGAGCTGGAAGATCTCGCCTTCGAGACGCTGCACCCGCGCAAGTACGCGGAAATCCAGGCGATGGTTGCAGAGCGCCGCGCGGATCGCGAGGGACACGTTGCGGAAGCAGCTCGCATCCTGCAGCACGAGCTGGACAAGGTCGACATCCCGGCCGAGACCTCGGGACGTGCGAAGCACTTCTACTCCATCTACGACAAGATGGCGAAGAAGGGCCGCGAGTTCAACGAGATCTACGACCTCACGGCCATGCGCGTCATCGTCGAGCGCTCGGGCGACGAGGGGACACGCGACTGCTACGGCGCCCTCGGGCTCATCCACTCGCTGTGGAAGCCGATGCCCGGCCGGTTCAAGGACTACATCGCGATGCCGAAGTTCAACCGCTATCGGTCATTGCACACGACCGTGATCGGTCCGGAGGGACGCCCGCTCGAGATCCAGGTGCGGACGCGCCAGATGCACGAGACCGCCGAGCTGGGAATCGCCGCGCACTGGCGTTACAAGGGCGGTCGGCGTCCGAAGACCGACGAGGCCTGGGAGAGCTGGGTGCGCGAGCTGATGGAGGCACAGCCCGACACGATCGACGAGCCTGGCGAGTACAAGCGCGCCTTCTTGACGGATCTCGTCGACGACGAGGTCTACGTGTTCACCCCGAAGGGCGAGGTGAAGACGCTTCCGTCCGGCTCGACGCCGATCGACTTCGCCTACGCGGTGCACACCGACGTCGGCCACCGAACCGTCGGCGCAAAGATCAACGGCCGCATCGTCCCGCTCCACTACCACCTGAAAAACGGTGACTTCGTCGAGATCCTGACCTCGAAGGCGGGACGGGGACCGTCACGCGACTGGCTCTCGCTGGCCGCGTCCTCGCGCGCGCGTAACAAGATCAGGCAATGGTTCTCGCGCGAGACGCGCGAGGATCAGGAGCACAAGGGCCGTGAGTCGCTCGAGCAGGCGCTGAAGAGCGCGAAGCTTCCCTACCGGAAGCTGGCCGGGTCGGCGGTGCTCGCAGAGGTCATCCGCGACATGAACTTCAAGAAGGCCGAGGACTTCTACCTCGCCCTCGGCTCGGGGAAGATCGGCGCGCAGCAGGTCGTGAACAAGGTGCTGCAGCGCCTGAAGACCGAGCAGGTGGCGGAGGAGGAGGCCGTCCCGCTCAAGGCGCCGCGAGCCAAGCATGCGGTCGGGAGCGAGAACTACGGCATCAACGTCCACGGCGTCGACGACGTGCTCGTGCGGTTGGCGAAATGCTGCACGCCGGTTCCGGGCGACGAGATCGTCGGCTACATCTCGCTCGGCAAGGGCATCACGATCCACCGCGGCGATTGTCCGAACGTCAAGGCCCTCGCGCGGCAACCTGAGCGGTTCACTCCGGTCAGCTGGGACGGCGGGGCGTCACAGAGCTTCCGGGTGCAGATTGCGGTCGACTCGTGGGACCGGCCGCGTCTGCTCGAGGACGTTGCGAGAACGTTCGCCGAGCACGGTGCCAACATCGTCTCGTACGGGGGCACCGTCGAGGATCAGATGGCGAAGAACTGGTACGTCGCCGAGGTCGGCGACGTCAAGGAGTTGCGCGGCCTGTTGACGGCGCTGCGCAACATCGAGGCTGTCTTCGACGCCTACCGCGTGACCCCGTCCTAGTACGGGGCTCCCTGCATCGAGGGATCGTCACTCGAATGGGCGAGGTACCTCGTTCAAGGGATGGCGCGCCGGGCTTTTCTGACTACAACGAGGGGAAGGGGGAGAGGGCACCAAAGCTGCGGCGCCCGACCCGTTCCGAGGACAACGGGCGGGCGCGCGGCCTCTCGAGAAGGTTCGCTTCGCTCAGGTGAAGCGTTTGCGCCGGCCGCCGGACGGCCGGCGCGCTGGGGAACCTCCCGGCGTCCGAACGGACACGTCACGTGCCTGGCACCGGACGCGTCTCACGGGGACCAGGCTTCTCCGCCCGTGTCCCAGCCGACGAGGCAGTACGGGGAAATCACGAGGGCCACGCGCTCGAGCAGCTCTCGGTCTTCCTGGGCCAGCGTTCCGCCCACGACGCCGAGCTCGGCGACGACCCTCCCGTCGTAGGAAATCGGGACCGTCGTCGTCACCTCGGCGGTGCGCTCGCCCTCCTGCGGGCCGAGGACGAGCTCGCCGGCCTCGAGGAATGAGATTCCGACCCAGGTGCAGCCGTCGAGCCGCTGGTGGAGGACCGACACCACCTGGCGCAACACCTCGTCGGCGTCACCGCCGCGGTTCAGGATGCGATCGACGGCCTCGAGCGCACCGGAATGCGCGGTCACGTCTCGAGCGCCTCGCGCTCGAACGCGCGAATCGCTTCCTTGTAGGTGTCGGGGATAGGCACTGCCTTCCGTTCGTCCAGATCGACGAGCACGAGCGTCTGCGTGGCGGTGACGAGGAGCAGGTCGTCCCGCTCGCGGTAAGCGGCGAGCTCGAACGTCACACTCGTGCGCCCGATTCGGGACATGCGGACGTAGACCTCGATCAGGTCGTCGAACACCGCAGGAGCCAGATACTCGATCGTGCCCGCGCGCATGACGAACTCCTGACCCTCCTCGCCGATGTCCATCCCGAGGAGGCCGAGGTTCCGGTGGTACTCCACTCGTGCAAGGTCGAAGTACGGCAGGTAGCGACCGTAATAGACGATGCCCTGAGCGTCCGTGTCCGAGAAGGCGACGCGCGTCTGCGCGCTGAACTTGAACGGCGGTTTCTCCTTCACTCGCGGATCACGGCGAGCACCTCGTCGCGTTTCCGCTCCATCAGCTCAGGTGACAGCGCCTCGAGGTTGAGACGAAGCAGCGGCTCCGTGTTCGACGGCCGCACGTTCATGTGCCAGTCCTTCGCATCGACAGAGAGGCCGTCGAGGTGCGACACGTTTCCCTCGGGGCCGAAACGTTCCTTGAGCTCCTGAAGCTTCAGCGCAACGTCCGCCACCGGCGTGTTCAGCTCGCCCGTGATGAAGTACCGCTGCCTGTAAGGCGCCAGGATCTCGGAGAGCTTCTGTCCCCGTTTGGAGACGAGCTCGAGCATGAGGAGGAACGGAATCACGCCCGAGTCCGCCCGCGAGAAGTCGCGGAAGTAGTAGTGACCCGAGACCTCGCCGCCGAACGCCGCCCCTTCCTCACGCATGCGGTGCTTGAAGAATGCGTGTCCGACGCGATTGACGAGCGGGGTCCCACCGGCCGCTTCGATCGTCTCGGGAACGGCCCAGCTCGCCCGGACGTCGTAGAGGATCTTGGCGCCCGGCTCCTTCGCGAGGATCGACTCCGCGAGCAGGGCGGTGACGAAGTCGCCGGGCACGAACTCGCCGGTGTCGTCCACGAAGAAGCACCGGTCGGCATCCCCGTCGAAGGCGACGCCGAGGTCGGCCCCCTCCTCGGTCACCTTCTTGACGATGAACTCCCGGTTCTCAGGCAGGAGCGGATTCGGCTCGTGGTTCGGAAAGCTGCCGTCCGGCTCGAAGAAGTACGGCACTGCTGCGATCGGGAGCCGCTCGAGGACGGGCGGCAGCATCACCCCTGCCATGCCGTTCGCCGCGTCGATCACGACGCGGAGGGGCTTCACCGACTCGACGTCGACAAAGGACAGGACCGCGTCGACCCAGGCTGGCCAGATGTCCTCCTGGCGAATCGCTCCCCGCGAACCCGTCTCGTGCCTGGCACCGGACATGGCGCGCGTTCGGATTTCCATCAGCCCCGAGTCACCGCCGACCGGAAGCGCGCCGCGGCGGACGATCTTCATCCCTGTGTACTCCTTCGGGTTGTGCGAGGCGGTGACCATGACGCCGCCTTCGAGGTCGAGGTCGCCCACGGCGAAATAGAGCATCTCGGTGCCGACGAGGCCGACGTCGACCACGTCCGCGCCCGCGTCGGCCGCACCACGCGTGACTGCGTCCGCCATGGACGGTGAAGACAGCCTCATGTCGCGTCCGACCGCGAGCGTGCGGGGTTCGAACTCCTCCACGTAAGCACGTCCGATGGCGTAGGCGCCGGCTTCGTCGAGCTCGTCGGGGTAGATCCCGCGGACGTCGTAAGCCTTGAAGACCTTCGGGTCGAGCACGGGCAGGATGCTAGTGGCAGTGGGAACCCGCTCGGCCCGGCTGGTGTATCGATGGGCGTGAAAGCGAGAATCGGTGCCGGCGCGCTTCTGAGCTCCGCCCTGCTCATCTGGGCCGAGTCGGCGCAGGCCAAGGAGCTGTCGCTGTTCAGGATCTGCGGCGCAGCCGGCTGCACCGCGGTCACCGACGAGAGCGTCCTGAGAGGCCTGATTCACGGCGTGGAGGCGCAGGGCGGCCAAGCACCCAGAGTGTCCACGCCCCCACCTGCCCCCTTCCTTCGACTCGAGTACTGGGTCCGCGGCGATCCGGCGAGTCGCCCCAGCTTCGTGCAGTACTACGTCCCGTCACGCGGCGTCGCGGCCGTGATGACGGGCCCCGGTTCGTGGACCTGGGTGCAGCCCGGCACCGTGAACGCGGTCTTCGAGCGGGTGAGCAAGGGACTGACGCCGTTCCGCACGCCGCGGATCTCAGCCGTTGCGATCGGCCGCGAGCGGGTGCGCGACCCAGCCTCCTACGTCCGGCTGTTCCGGCTTCACGGAAAGGCCGACAAGTTCCCCGGCGAGCCCGACTGGCAGCGGATCGTCGTCGACACGAAGGCCCCGTCGCCGTGGAGCACGACCGCCGCCACCCTCGAGTATTCGAAGAGCACGAACGTCCTCTGGCGCGGCAACGAGTTCGTGAAGGTCGACTCGAGCATCCCGTCGCGTATCGAGGCTCGAAGGTCACTCGCCGGCTCTGCAAGTCGTCCGTTCCCTTGGGCTGTCCTGTTCGGCGGGATCGGGGGAGCGGCGGTGATCGTTCCGACAGCCATGTTCGTCCGCCGGCGCCGCATCCACTGATGTACCGAGGTGGAGGAGGGCCGCTTGGCGGCCCTCCTCCCTGAGCGGTCTCGACGGGGCCTGTTCGGATCTGGGCTGCTCTCGGTGATCGCTGGTCGCGTACCTAGAATTCCGGTCATGGAGCGAAAGCTCGCCACAGTGCTGTTCGTGGACCTGGTCTCGTCCACCGAATTCGTCGCCGGGCAAGATCCCGAGGTCACCCGCCGCCGCGTGACGACCTTCTTCGACGGGGTGTCGCGCTGCATCCAGACCCACGGCGGTACGGTCGAGAAGTTCGCGGGCGACGCCGTCATGGCGGCTTTCGGGATTCCGCTCGCTCACGAGGACGACGCGGAGCGCGCCGTACGGGCCGGACTCGGAATCCTCGACCTCGTCAAGGATCTCGGGCTCCAGGCCCGGGTCGGCATCGAGGCGGGGGAAGTCGTGGTCGACGAGACCGATTCGACCTTCGCGACCGGCGAGGCCGTCAACGTGGCCGCGCGGCTGCAGCAGGCTGCCGCTCCGGGAGAGATTCTCGTGGGAGACGCGGCTTTTCGGCTGACACAGGGCTACATCGAGGTCGAGGACGCCGGCCCGCTCGAGCTGCGCGGGTTCCGCAAGCCGATCCCCGCCTACCGGGCACTGGCTGCGCTCGATGGCCTACCAGCTCTTCAGCGGATCTCGGCGCCTTTCTTCGGGCGTGAGTCCGAGCTCGATCTTCTCGAGAACACGCTCGCGCGCACGATCCGCGACCGCCGCCCCCACGTCTTCACGGTCTACGGCGAGCCTGGGGTCGGCAAGAGCCGGCTGATCCGGGAATTCCTCGCCGGAGTCGAGGGCACGACGATCCTGTCCGGCAGGGCGCTCCCATACGGAGAGGGCGTCACGTACTGGCCGTTGGCGGAGATGGTCAAGTCGGCGGCCGGCATCACGGATGACGACCCGATGGAAACGGCCAAGCAGAAGTTGATCGAGTGCTGCGGCGACGAGGCGATCGCCGAGCTGCTCGGGCTCGCGTCAGGCGTGATGGAGGCGGTTGAAGGCGAGCGCGGACAGCCGGAGATCGCGTGGGCCGCACGGGAGTTCGCGGACGAGCTCGCCGACGTTCAACCGCTGATCATGGTCTTCGAGGACATCCACTGGGCCGAGGAGCCGTTGCTCGAGCTGATCGACCACCTCGCACAATGGGTGCGCGAGCGCGCGCTCCTGATCCTCTGCCTGGCGCGGCCCGAATTGCTCGATGTGCGGCCGGGCTGGGGCGGAGGACGCGTACGGTCGACCGCGATCGAGCTCGAGCCGCTCGGCCGGGAGGACAGCGAAGCGCTTGCCGGTGCGCTGCTGAAGGAACATCACCTGAGCGAACACGTGCGGACGCGGCTCCTCGACAAGACCGAGGGGAATCCGCTCTTCGTCGAAGAGACCGTCAGGATGCTCCTGGAGGAGGGCGCCGACGGCGGCGATCGCATTCCGGATTCCCTGCAGGCGATGATCGCTGCGCGCATCGACCGGCTGCCGGCCGGGGCGAAGATCGTGCTGCAGCGGGGCTCTGTTGTCGGCCGGACGTTCTGGGCAGGAGCGATCGACCACCTCTCGCCGGAGTACGACTCCGACGAGCTCGAGGACATGCTCGACGACCTGCTCTTGCGCGACTTCCTGACGCGCGAAGAGCGGTCGACGATCAGCGGCGAGTCCGCGTATCGCTTCAAGCACGTCATGATCCGCGAGGTTGCGTACAGCGGCCTCTCGAAATCCGGGCGGGCCGAATACCACACACGGTTCGCCGAATGGCTCCGCGAGCGCGCTGACAAGGAGCTGCTCGAGATCCGCGCGTATCACCTCGACCAGGCCTGCCTGCTCTACGCCGAGCTCGACGGCCATCCGCCCGCGGAGCTGGCGCGGACCGCCGCCAAGGCGCTCGAGGCCGCGGGCAAGCGGGCGCTGTCACGCGAGTCGAACCAGTCGGCACGCAAGCTCCTGCTTCGCGCCGCCGAGCTCGAGCCAACCCTCGAGCGGCGCTTCCTCGCGGCGCGGGCTGCGTCACAGCTCGGTGATCTTCCGGTCGTACGGGACGAGATGAGCGTCGTGGCCGAGGAGGCGGCGGCCGCCGGCGCGCGCGATCTTCAGAGCAGGGCGCTCACCGCGCTTTCCGAGACTGTCGCATCCCTCGACGGGGAGCTCGGTCGCGCGGCCGAGCTCGCCGACGAGGCGCTCGCGGTCGTCGAGCCGGATGACCACGAGGGGCGCTTCAGGGCTCTTGACCGCCGCGCGCGCATTGCGCGTTGGATCGGCCGTCTCGGCGAGGCAGAGGAGTTCGAGCAGCAGGCGCTCGAAGCGGCGCAGGCGGCAGGGCGAAAGGACCACGAGGCGAGGGCTTCGCTGCAGCTTGCCGGGATCCACATCGGCCGAATGGAGGAAGACAAGGCGGAGCCGCTGATCGACCGCGCCCTCGAGCTGGCCGAGCACAGCGGCAGCATCGTCGCGCGCGCGAGCGCCGCTCAATCGAAGGGGACACTGCTGCGCGTGCGTGGCGACTACGAGCAGGCGGAAGGGTGGCTGACGAAGGCGCTCGACCTCTACCGCGAGGCGACGTCGGTCTCCGAGATCGCCTGGACGTCGAGGCAACTCGGGATCGTCGCCTGGGAGAAAGGTGACCCCGCAAAGGCGGAGAAGCTGCTACGCGAGTCGATCCGCCTGCTCGCGCCGATGCGCGAGCGAGGGACCCTGTGCGAGAGCCAGCGCTACCTCGCGCAACTCCTGCTTCAGGAGGGACGCCTCGACGAGGCGGAGAAGTACGCACTCGCCGCGCGCGAGACCGTCAGCGCGGAGGACATCGTCTCCCGCGCGACGACGCGGGTCGCGCTGGCGCAGGTTCGCGCCGCGCAGCATCGCAACGAAGAAGCAGAGGTTCTCTTCAAGGAGGCGCTCGAGATCGTCGGCGGCGCCGAGCACTGCCGCATTCTGCTCGACGTCCTGCCGCCTTACGCGGAGTTCCTGCGGGCGCTCGACCGTGAGGCCGAAGCCGCCGAGCTTGAGGCGCGGTTGGCCGAGCGACTCCCGACTGCAGCGTAGAGCTCCGCACGAATCGCCCGATTCGACTCTTCGTCCGGCGATTCGGTGATGACGGTCGCCGGCCGGTCGAACTCTCTGAGCGCCAGCCCGAGCGGTTCGATCCGTAGCGTGCCCTCCCCGTAGGGGAGATGCTTCGTCTCGTTTCGGTTCGCATAGGCGATGTCCGAGAAGTGGATGTGGAACGGGGTGTCCGGTTCCATGACCGCGTCGGCACCTTCCAGCACCTCGGCGAAGAGCGACACTTCCGTGAAGGCGCCGTCCGTCACGGCGTGGAGGTGGGCGAAGTCGAGCACCGGGCGCACCCAGCCGGTGCGGGCCGAGATCGCGAAGACGTCATCCGCCGTGCCGAGCTCCCGAACTCGCCCCATGATCTCGACGCCGAAGGGCACGGCGCGGTCCTTCTTCTCCAGCCGTTCGTGTAGCTCCCCGAGTTGCTCGACGACGGAGTCGATTGCGGCGTCCCGCTCGCGCCCCAGGAGGTACCCCGGATGGAAGACGACGACCTCGGCCCCGGCGGCCTTGGCGATACCGGCGGAGTGGTCGAGCATCCCGACCGCCATGTTGAGCTTCCTTCCCCTCTCGGCATGGCCCATGAAGCCCGCGATCGGCGCATGGACGGACAGGACGATGTCGGCGTCGCGTGCGAGCTCACCGAACCGCTCCGCCCAGTCGTACTCCATCCAGAACTTGCCCTCGAAGTCGATCTCGCAGGCGGTGTAGCCGCGGTCCTGGAGAAGAGAGATCGCCGCCTCAGGGCTTTCCCGCGACGGCACCCGAGCCGGGCCGTAGTGCAGCTGCGCCACGTCCCGAGCGTACTCGACCGGCCCCGCAGCGGCTTCCTCCGGGGCGCGCCGAACAACGTCCGATGCCCTCCCTACCCTCGATGCATGGCCAACAAGCCGTCACGTATCGATTTGCTCGAGCTCGACATCGATCTCCGGCTGACCGACCTCTGGCGTGAAGCCGGTGAGATCACCGACTGGAACCTCGACGTCGTGGCGGCCTTCATGCGCGCTGCCTACGGGAAGGGCTACTGCGACGCCCTGACCGAGGACGCGCCCGGGTCGTTGTGCCACGACCACGGGTACCGCATCCCCGGTCGGCGTCCGGCTCCGGCGCACGACTAGTCGCGCACCAGTCGTCCGAGCAAACCTCGCCGTTCCCACCTCGTTGTCCTTGCGCTCGTGGTGGCGACTCCGTGCGCGCAGAAGAGGCAATTGCTGACGTGCACGTCGATCGCATCGAGCGTCCCCGGGGGAAGGTCCCGCGCCACGTAATTCTTGAGCGTGTCTCCGTGTAGATGCAAGTTGATCACCTCCTTCGACGAAAAAACGAGAGTAGGCAGGTGATCTAAGAGCAGCGTGAGAACCAGAGCGCCACAGCTAAGACTTTCGTAAGACTTCGACTGCTAGGAGATCGCGACTGGGACGGGTAGCGCCGTCACCGAGTCCGCCTCGAATCGTGGCATGCGCAACGTGAACGTGGTGCCGGTGCGCGTGCTGCGGACAGTGCAACGTCCGCCGTGCGCCTTTGCGATCGCATCGACGATCGCGAGACCGAGCCCTACGCCGCCGTGGACGCGTGTGCGTGCCGCGTCGGCTCGTCCAAAGCGCTCGAAGATGTGGGTGAGCGCCTCCGGCGCGATCCCGCAACCCGAGTCTTCGACCTCGATGACAACCTCGTCGTTCGCCGCCCGCGATCTGAGCTCGATCGCATCTCCACGGTCGCTGTACTTGACCGCATTCTCGAGCAGAGCATCGAGGAGACAACGAAGCGCTTCGTGGTCGACCGTGAGCCTGCCCGAGGCGAGGCCACCGAGCCGCCATGCCCGAGGCGCAACTTCGGACCAGCGCATGAAGACGTCTTCGAGGAACGGCTCGAGCTCGAGCGGTTCGAGGACGACGAAGTCCGGCTGGTCGGCCTTCGCGAGCAGGAGCAGTCGCTCGAGAATCTGTTCGATTCGCTGCAGCTCGTCGAGCGCAACGTCGATCTCGGGAGCGGTTTCCCCGTTCGTTCGCCGCAGGACCTCGAGGTGACCGCGCGCGATCGTCACGGGCGTGCGCAGCTCGTGCGAAGCGTCATGAAGGAATCTCTCCTGCCGTTCGAGCAATGAAGCGCGCTGAGTTGCCTGCCGGCCGACGATTCGTAGAGCCTCCTGCCGTCGTCTGGCGTGCCAGACCATCGCCAGGAACATGGCGGACATCAGCGGGACCTCGAACAACTCTCCCCAGAGCTGATCCCCGGAAAAGGCATCGCTGAGGATCAGTCCGCCGGTGACCGTGATGACAGCCGCGAGCACGAGATAGGTCTTGGCGACCGGCCAGACACGGAAGCCGTAGAGCAGCGTGATGCTGATCCAGACGAAATGAAACGGGATCGTCTCCCACCCGGGCCACAGGCTCATCGCGAAGAAGTTCGCGACCGCGAACACCCCCCAGGCCGCCTCGGGCCAGTTACGCCGCAGTAACCCGATAGCCCGCATGGCGAATCGTCTCGATCGGCGCGTCAGCGCCGAGCTTCTTGCGTAGACGGCGGATGCAAACGTCGACGACGTTCGAGCCTGGATTGAAGTGGTAGCCCCAGACCTCCGACAGGAGTCGTTCGCGACTGATCACCTCTCCCTGGTGCTCCAACAAATGGTGGAGAACGCGAAACTCGCGGTCGGACAGCTGAACCGTGGCGCCGTCCAACTGGACCTCGCGACGCGTCAGGTCGAGGGCGAGGGTTCCGGCCCGAAGAACCTGGCCGTCCTCTCCGCGGCCGTTTCGTCTCAGTTGCACGTGGATCCGGGCAATCAGCTCGTCGAACGAGAACGGCTTGCTGAGGTAGTCCGCTGCGCCGAGCCCGAAGCCCCGCAGCTTCGTCGGCAGGTCGGAGCGCGCCGAGACGATCACTACCGGCATGTCAGGACGAAGGCGATTCAACTCGCGTAAGACGCTCAAGCCGTCGAGACCGGGAAGCAGCAGATCGAGCAACACGAGGTCGTAGGTGTCGCGCCGCGCCCGCTTGAGGCCGTCGCGTCCGTTTCGTGACGCGTGGACAGTGAAGCCCTCGGCTTCGAGCCCCCGGGCGAGGAACCCGAGGATGCGAGGCTCGTCCTCGATCACCAGGATCCGCATGGCCAGCAGTGCGACCTTAACCGACTTGAGATGACAAGAACATGACGCACGGATGACAGTTCGGTCATCTGCGTTGGATTCGGCCTAAACCGGATCTATCGTCCGCGCCGGTTATGGCCGAGGAAGCTCGCGGGAGCGCCGTGGCGATCGGCGAAGACCCGGCTCCGCTGACGGAGAGGGCGATGCGACCGTCGCCGTTTCCAGACCGTGCTGCGCGCTACTGGATCCTCTCGGCGATCTTCTGGCTGACCGTCGTCGACCTCTTCGGGCTCGTGCTCGCGACCGAGTTCGTCACCCCTGAGGCTTTCGGAGGAATCTCGTTCCTGAGCTTCAGCCGGGTCCGGCCGGCGCACGTGAGCGGGGTGATCCTCGCGTGGTTGACGATGATGTACTTCGGCGCGCTCTTCTACATGCTGCCGCGGCTCATTGGTACGCGGGGAATGTGGAGCGAACGGCTCGGTGTCTGGTGCGCCTGGGCGTGGAATCTGATGTACCTGCTCGGGATCATCGGGCTGCTGACAGGCCACAGCCAGGGCCGTGAGTACGGCGAATTCATCTGGCCGGTCGACATCCTGCTGCTCGTCATCTGGCTCGCCAACGTCGTGAACATCCTCGCGACCGTCTCGCTGCGAACGATCCGCCCGATCTACGTCGCAGTCTGGTTCTTCATCGCCAGTCCCATCTGGCTCGCTGTCGACTATGCGATCGGCAACGTCATCTGGCGGCCCGGACACATCTGGGGCGCGCCGTCGGGCGCACTGAGCGGGAGCCTGTCGGACGCGATGCTCAACTGGTGGTACGCGCACAACCTCTTCGGTCTGTGGCTGACGCCGATGTTGATCGCGATCACCTACTACATGGTCCCGCGCATCACGAACACGCCGCTCTACAGCTACACGCTCTCACTCGTCTCCTTCTGGGGGATGGCGTTCCTCTACACGGGCGTGGGTGACCACCACATCCTCCAGTCGCCGACACCGAGCTGGTTGAAGACGATCGCCGAGGTCTCCTCCTGGGCGCTGCTGATTCCCGTCTTCGCGTTCACGATCAACATCCTCGGGACGATGAAGGGGAACTGGGACAAGTTCTTCACGAACTTACCCCTGCGCTTCACCCTCACCGCCTTCTTCTTCTACTTCCTGGTCAACATCCAGGGTGCCTTCGAGGCAATCCAGCCGTTCAACAAGCTGCAGCACTTCACGAACTTCGTCGTAGCGCACGCGCACTTGGCGCTGCTCGGGGCCTTCACGATCCTCGGTATGGGCGTGATCGACTACATCATCGCCCAGATCTACGCGCGACCGTTATGGAGTCGCACGCTGACCGAGTGGCAGTACTGGCTCGTCACCATCGGCTTCACCGGCTTCTTCAGCGTGCTCACGTTGGCCGGCTTCCAGCAGGGCTTCAGCTGGGCGGAGGGGATCCCCGAGGTGAACGTCCTCCCGCAGCTGCATGCGTACTACATCGCACGCGGAATCTTCGGGGCGATGATCGTCGTCTCCGGCATTGTCCAGATGGTCAACATCGGCCTGACGATCACCACCAACACGAACGAGCGCCGGCGCGGAGAAACGCTGCGCGTTGCCGAGGCCGTCGCGCCGCCGCTCTCGGGATAAGCCGTGGCCGACGACCGACATGACGCGCAGCACGACTCGCACGGACGAGTTCCGCGCGGTTGGTCGCCGCACCCGCACGAGCGCATGCTCATCACCCCACTCGTGGCTGGGCTCGGCGGCTTGCTGGCCTTCTTCACCGTGGTCTTCATCGTCGTCTGGCTCCCGATCCACACCTTCGACCCGCCCGCCTCACTCGACTGGGCGCCGCTGTCCGACACGGCCGTCAAGGGACGGAATCTCTTCGCCCAGAACGGCTGCTACGTCTGTCACTCGGGCTACTCGCGCCCTCAGGACGTGCGCGAGAGCCTGTACTTCCTCTATCCCAAGGTGTCGCAGCCGGGCGACTTCTACGGCAGCGACCAGTCGCCGAACCTCCTCGGCACTGAACGGACCGGGCCGGACCTCTCGCAGGAATCGGGATGGCACCCCGACGACTGGCAGAGCGCGCACTTCTACGACCCGCGCTTTGTCGACCCCCTGTCCCTGATGCCCCCGATGAAGTCGCTGTTCTCGGATCGGCAGGCCGATCAGCTGATCACCTTCGTCGAGACGAGAAGCGGGAAGTCCGGCCTGCTCCGCTATGCGGGGCAGCTCTACTCGAAGCACGTCGTGACCACGAACCAGGGCTTTTCACAGCCCCCGACCGGGTTCCACGGCGCGCACCAGCCAATTCCCGAAGGCAACGACAAGATCCTGAATCCGCCCAAGGACCAGCTCGAGGAGGCGCCCAACCTCGCGCAGATCGACCGGAGCTACTGGCTGTCGGGCAATCCGTTGCCCGTCACCGAGGCGAACCTGCTCCGCGGCAAGGAAGTGTTCTTGCAGCGCTGCGTCGGCTGTCACGGCGTCAAGGGCGACGGGAAGGGCCCCGGCGCCTCGTTCATGGCCCCGTCGCCCGCCGACTTCACGAGCGCCGACGACGCCTGCTGCGGAGGTGACACCGGTCCGGGCGATTTCTACTACCGCATCCTCCGTGGCTGGCCCGGGACCGCCATGGAGAACTTCGGCGATCGCCTCTCGGTGGACGACATCTGGCGTGTCGTGCTGTTCGTCAAGACGATCCCGAACCACACGCTCCGCAAGAACTACCTGCCGCAACCGAAGGACTACATTGCCTGGCAGCCCTCGAAGGAGCTCATCGCCTGGTTGCAAAGCCGCCAGAAGCTGACGAACAACGTCTCCTTCTCGAAAAAACAGAGCGCCGATCCGTTCATCCAGGAAGCGATGCGGGTCTTCCCCGGCCTGGCGCCCGGCGACAAGTTCCTGCTCAACGACGGCAAGACGCCGCTCTCCTTGGTGGATGCCGCGAACGGCATCAAGGCGATCTATGACGATCTGCTCAACCGCGCGTGGTCCGAGGCTCGCGCCCGCGGCGACAAGCTTCCCGCTGAGGCTCAGAAGAACGTTCCTCCGACCGTGCCCGGGCAGCAATGAGACGCTTCTTCTGGATCTTCGTCGCTGTCACCACCACCGCGCTGCTGCTTCCGGCTGCGGCATTTGCGCACGAGGCGCCGGAAAACGCGCAGTCCAGGTGGGTGATGGTCGACTGGATGCTGGAGTCGTTCTTCGTCTTCGCCGGCTTTGCACTGATCGGTTTCATCTGGGCCTGGAAGGCGGGGCACTTCCACGACCTCGAACGGCAGGCGGCGATCCCGCTCGGGATCCACGAGGAGGACTACTACACGCCGGATTGGGCTTTCGACGAGGAGGAGTGGGACGATGAGCTTCCCCAAAGGTGACTCGCCCGCGAAGGCGCAGCAGTTCTACGACTACCTGCAGGCTCACCAGGAGACCACGCGTCCCGTACAGTCATGGCACGTCGACTGGTTGTCGCTCGCGTGGCTGTGGGGCTTCCTGATCGTCCTGGTCCTCGCGCTGATCCTCTGGGTGAGGCAGTACCGCACGACACGGCAGCGAACCGGCATCTACCCGGTGGACACCTTCGGCGGCTTCACGACGGAGGGAGCCGGGCCGGCGACGTTCTTCTTCCTGCTCTTCACCGCACTCATCGTCGCATTCGGGATCGCAATCATCGTCGGCCACATCGTCTACGGGCAGAAGTTCTAGTGGCGACGGTGTCCGTACTCCCCTTCGTCTCGTACTCCTCGATGACGGCAGCGCTCGTACCGGCGGAGGAGTGGCCGCTCGTCTACTCGTCCATGCAGGCGTTGAAGGGACACGTCCAGGAGTATCCGGGCTGTCAGAGCTTCGACGTCTTCGTCCGGGCAGAGACGGCGGGAGAGGTTCTCGTCCACTGTTACACGACCTGGGATACGCCGGCCCAGCTCGAGGTCTTCCTCGAGCGCGGTTACACGTTCGAGCGCATGCTCGCTGACGTCGGCGGTCTGGAGCCGCAACGCAGCCTCGTCATGGAGAAGGTGTTCTGATGGATCAGGATCCGGAACGCTCGCGCCCCGCTCGCCCGCTGTTCGGATATCGCGATGTCGGTGAGGACATCAGGCATTCACGATCGGCGCTCACACGTGCCTGGATCGTCCTCGCGATCTTGATCGTGCTCTACCTGGCGTGGACCTTGATCGTCTACTTCCTAGAGCCCGGCCTCAGGTAACTCTTGTATACCCAGCACCTCTCGTCGCTGGAGTTCTTCACCTACGCGGCGTTTCTCGCCGTGGTCGTGCTCTCGATCGCGGCCGTCCTGCCTGGACGTAAGCCGCCCATCCGCACGGAGCCGTATCCCGACGAGGATCTGAAAGCGCACGACAGGCGTCTGCCGAAGTACTTCATCGCGGGCGGGGCATTCCTCGTCCTCGGCAGCGTGCACATGGTTGCGAAGAATCTGCCCTGGGCGGCGGAGTGGCTTGCGCGTGCCGGCTACGCCGGACATCTCGTTCGTGATCTCTCCAACACGCACGTGATGATCGTCGGCGGCGGCACGCTGATCTCGACCGGTCTCTGCTGGTACGTCCTGCCACGGGTCGTCGGTCGCCCGCTCGTCAGCCCCGGGCTGGCAGAGAGCGCGTTCTGGTTCACCGCCATCGGGCTGCTCGTGTTCTACGTGGCACTGATCGCCAACGGCATCGCCATGGGTCGTCTCGTCGCGTCGGGCTGGGACTACCAGGCTGCGAAGCTCCACATGGGAAAGGCGTATCGCGTTCCCGTCGGGATCGGGGCGGGTGTGATGGGCATCGGCTACTGGTGCTTCGCCGGCAACGTGTTCCTGACGATCTTCCAGTCGCGGCTGGTCCGGGTCCGGAAGCCGAACGGTCATCTGTGGAAGTTCCTCGCCACCGGCGCCGCGGGTTTGACGGTCGGGACGGTGCAGGGCGTGATCCAGGTTCAGCCCGCGCACGCCGCGTGGCTGTACAGCGCCGGACATGCCGGTGAGTGGATCGACCCGATCAGCCATGCACACATCAACCTCGTCACGGGCCTCACCATGCTGACCGCCGGAGCTCTCTTCGCACTCGCTCCCGTGCTCGGCGGGGAGGCGCCGTCGCGCAGGCTTGCCAATACGTGCTTCTACTCGCTGCTCGTCGGCTCGCTCGCCTTCTACGGCGTCGCGTTGTACCTCGGCTTCCACGAGGGTCGGCTCGTCGTGCGACGAGGCTTCACGCCGGAGCAGGCCGAGGAGGCGACCAGGCTGCATCCGTTCCTGATCATGGCTGCGGGCATCGCGATGATGGCCTCGTTCTGGCTGCTTCTGGTCGTGCTCGTGCGATCGTTTCGGCGCACGAGGACGCCGATGCGCGCCTTCGTCTTCCTGGGTTGTGGTGCGCTCGCGCTCGGAACGCTGCAGGGCCCGGTCCAAGCATTTCCGCGGGTGAACGAGCTCCTCGACCGCGGGGGTGACGCCGGAGACGTGATCGTCAACCTTCATGCACAGCTCAACATGCTCGGCGGCTTGATGATCGTGCTGATGGGCGCCTCGCTGGCGTTGCTGCCGGGCGCGTTGCGGTCGATGCGGACGTTGCTCGTCGGCGTCGGCGCAGGGATGGCGGCCTATTACGCAGGCGGGATCGCTTTCGCCGCCGTGGAGGCTCACCGTGTTTCAGGCGGTGCGTCCTTCGGGCACGCGGTGCGGTCGCTCGAGCCGTGGCAGGCGCTGGTTCTCGTTCCCGCGTCGCTCGCGGTCGGTCTCGGCTTCGGTTCCTACGCCCGCGCGACGTGGCGCGGCACCGCCGCGTACCGCAGCGAAGGACGCGAGCGCTTCCGGCGTGCGCCTGCAGCCTATGCGGGCCGGATCCCGAAACGCGTGCGGCGCCGAGCGCCGGCGGCGGTTGCCGTCTACGAAGTACCGATGGGCCTGCTCGGCTTTCCCGGTGTCGGCTGGCTCTTCGCAGGTTTCCCCTTTGCCGGCACCGTGCTGTTGCTGGTCGGTCCCGCGATCGCATGGGCAGCGATTCCGCTCGCATCGACGCCGTTCGGCCACGGTCCGCTCAGGCCGTTCGGCTGGCATCCGGAGCTCCTCTGGCTGCCAATCAGCACCCTTGTCTCGACGGCGTTGCTGTTCCGCGCGCACCGACGGCGTCGACAGAGGCTCCTCGGAGCGCCGCCTCGAGGACGCCGGCGCGGCCGCCGCAGCTACCGAACCCGGGTGGCGGTCTCGAGCGGCGCGATCGGTCTCCTACTCGTCGCCATCCCCTTCGTCCCGGCCGTCGCGGGAATTGGAGGCAGCTCCGTTCGCTACGCCTATCAGACCGGCTTCACTCGCGAGGTAACCGGCCAGTTCGTCAAGACGCCGAAGGGGACGATCAAGCTGTTCGCGTGGCAGGACCCGCAGGAGTCGTTCCCGGCGGACGCACTGCGCCTCCATGCGGCCGACTTGCAAAGCCTGCAGGTGCGTTCCGCCGCAGTCGACGCGGCGAGCGCATACCAGCTGTTCGATCTCGATGGCACGCCGGTCCCACTCGTCGTACGCCGGAGCTCGCCGCGCCAGCTCATCCTCGCTCCGGCCCGGTCGCTACCGACGGGGCGCTACGTCTTCGCGGCGAGTCGTGAAGGGATGTTCGGGGGTCGCGACTTCGCCTATCTGCGTGTCGTTCCGCCCTCTGATCCGGTCACGGCAGTCTCTCGCCGCCCGCGCGCATCCGCTCCCGCGGTGGCGGATGCACTACCTCCGGTTGCGGCCGCGCTGCTCGCGATTGCGTTCGCTCTCCTGCTCGTGCGGTCGCTGCTCAGGCGCGTCGCAGGCCAGAAGGTCCTCTGGGCGGCCGGGTTCGCGCTGTTCGCCCTGGCCGCGAGCTGCGAGGCGCTCGCGCAGCGCGCCGGTTGGAGTCCCGCTCTCTTCCGGACCTACTATCTGGCTGGTGGAGTCCTGACCGTGGCCTACCTCGGCGCGGGCTCGGCCTGGCTGCTTCTGCCGAGACGTGGGCGTGACGCACTCGCCGGCGCGCTCGGTGTCGCCACGGTTGCCGCGATCACGACCGTGCTGCTCGCGCCCGTCAGCGCGCATGGGCTTGCGGTAACGCCGAGTGGACACCCTCCGGCGAACGGCGTGCTCGGAGGACACGCCTTCCTCTGGGCCGTCGCGCTCAACACCGTCGGGACGCTCTTCCTCGTCGGTGGGTCGCTGCTCTCGATCATTCGTCGCCAGCGCATTCGCGCCAATGTCTGGATCGCGTGTGGCGCGATCACCGTCGCCGCGGCGACCGGCCTCTCGCGAACCGGGAATACCTCGCTCGTCTACGTCGGCGAGCTGGTCGGCATCGCGCTCATGTTCTGCGGCTTCACGTTGACCTCGCCGGCACGGCGGCCGGAACGCACGGTCGAGACGGCGCCTCGCGCGGCGGTGGTGGCACGATGAGGCGAAGCGCCTTGCATCGACATGCACGAGCTGTGGTCGAGCACGAGCTCGGGCGCGCGCGTGGGCGGCTCGCAACGCTCCCCCGCGAAGGCCGGCGGTCGGTCGAGGATGCGAGCTTTCGGGTTAGCGCCGCGCTCGTGGAGGCGCTGCTGGACGAAGCGCGCGACGAACCGGCCCTGGCCCGCGCGCTGGCATCCATCTACGGCTACGAGCGAGCGTGGGAACCTCGGACCCCTTTATGGGTTGCCGACTAGAATCTCAGCGTGTCTCGTAGAGGGAGCCCGGCCCGGCTCGTCGTCGCACTCTCGGTCGCGGCCGCTCTAGCGGTCTTCCTGCTGTACACCTCGATCGCCGGCGGTGGCACGCCGACGATCCGTCCGAGCCAGCTCGCCGGCCACAACGGTCGCGTCTCGTTGATGGGCACGGTGGTGGGCAAGCCCGCAGGTGACGCGCACGCGGCCGGCCTGCGCTTCCGACTGCGGGACGTCAAGGGCACAGCCCTCGTCCCGGTCGTGTACAAGGGCACGGTCCCGGATCTCTTCCGGACCGGACGCGACGTCGTCGTCGACGGCCGACTGCGGAACGGCCTCTTCGTCGCCGTGCCGAACACGCTCGTGACGAAGTGCCCGTCGAAGTACTCGCCAAAACGGAGCTAAACCGTGGCTGACCTCGGGCGTGCTGCGCTCGTCACGTCCTTCCTGTTGCTCGTCTATGCGCTCGTCGCGGGATCGCTCGCTGCCTGGAAGAGCAGACGACGGCTCGCGGAGTCCGCGCAGAACGCCCTGATCGGATCCTTCGGCGCGACGGTGGTCGCGTCCGCAGTCCTCCTGGCCGCTCTGGCGCGACACGACTTCTCCTTCCAGTACGTCGCCGACCACACCAGCCGCGAGCTGCCGCTCGGATACACGCTGACCGCGTTCTGGGGCGGACAGGAAGGGTCGCTCCTGCTCTGGCTGCTGGTCCTCTCCGGCTATTCGGTCGCTGCGGTCCTGACAGCGCGCCGTGCGGGACGGGAGGTGCTCGCGTGGGTCGTGCCGACACTGGGACTCGTCGGCACCTTCTTCGCCGTCCTGCTCGTCTTCGTCGCCAGCCCGTTCGCCACGCAGGCGGCCGTTGCGGACGGCGCCGGGCTGAATCCGAGCCTCCAGAACCCGTACATGGCGATCCATCCGCCGATGCTCTACCTCGGCTACGTCGGGCTCACCGTCCCGTTCGCGTTCGCGATGGGCGCGCTGCTTGCCCGCCGTACGGACGAACGCTGGATCGTCGCGACGCGCCGGTGGACGCTCGCGGCCTGGGCGTTTCTCGGCCTCGGCCAGCTCCTCGGTGCGCACTGGGCGTATGTCGAGATCGGCTGGGGCGGCTACTACGCCTGGGATCCGGTCGAGAACGCCGCGCTGATGCCGTGGCTGGCGGCGACGGCGTTCCTGCACTCGGTGATGATCCAGGAGAAGCGCGGGATGCTGAAGGTCTGGAACGTCTTGCTCGTCGTGCTCGCGTTCTGCCTGTCGCTCTTCGGGACGTTCCTCACGCGGAGCGGGATCATCCAGTCGATCCACTCTTTTACGCAGAGCTCGATCGGTCCGTGGTTCCTCGGCTTCATCTGCTTGATCACCGCCGGATCGCTCGCGCTCGTGTTCGCGCGGCTGCCGCTGCTGCGCTCGAAGACCCGGCTCGAGTCGCTCGTGTCGCGCGAGGCGACGTTCCTCTACAACAACCTGCTGCTCGTCGCCCTGGCGTTGACGATCCTCTGGGGCGTGATCTATCCAATCCTCTCCGAAGCCGTCACCGGCGAGGCCGCGAGCGTGAGCAAGCCCTACTACAACTTCTTCCTGCACACGTTCGGGCTGCCGCTTCTGCTTCTGATGGGGATCGGGCCGCTCGTCGCCTGGCGTCGAGCGTCGCTGCGTGCGCTCGGGCGAACGTTCCTCTGGCCGCTCGGTGTTGCCCTCGCCACCGGCATCGGCTTGCTCGCCGCCGGCGCCGGCTCGTCGCGGATCGGCGTGATCGCGTACACGTTCTCCGCCTTCGTCCTCGCGTCGATCGTCCTCGAGTTCGTTCGCGGCACGAGTGCGCGCAAGGCGCTCGGCGGAGTGGGGTGGCCGGCTGCGTTCTCCTCGCTCGTCTCACGCAACCGTCGCCGTTACGGTGGTTACGTCGTGCATGCGGCGGTCGTGCTGCTCGCGATCGGTGTCGCCGGCTCGAGTGCCTACCAGACCGTGCGCGAGTCACGACTGAAGCCCGGTGACTCGATGACCGTCGCAGGCGACCGTCTCGTCTTTCGAGGCTTCCAGACGAGAACCGAGGGGAACCATCGTGCGATCCGCGCCAATGTCGACGTCTACCGCGGCGGGGAGTATCTCGGGCGCTACCGTCCCGGCAAGAACCAGTACTTCGCCGAGGACCAGGTCTCGAACGAGGTGGCGATCCGTCACGACCTGCTGACCGGTGGCGACCTCTTTCTGATCGCCGATCAGGTGAACGGCAACGGCAGCATCGACCTGAAGGCGTTGGAGAAACCCCTCGTGAACCTCATCTGGCTGGCCGGCCTCGTCTTCCTCGGCGGGTCGCTGATTGCTTTGTGGCCCGACGCCCGAGAGGAGCGACGCCTGGCCGAGCGCTATGCAGACGCCGCGGTGCGCATATGACCTTCGCCCTCGTCATCGGCGCAGTGCTCGCGGTTGCCTGTGTGATCCTGGTCGCGCTGCCGTTCCTACGGGAGCCGCGGTCGACGGACGACCGTCTCATCCAGCCCGACGAGCTCGAACAACGGAGGCTCGCTTTGGCCGAGGAGCGTGACCGAGCCCTCGCTGCCCTCAAGGAGCTCGAGTTCGACCACCGCACCGGCAAGGTCTCCGATGACGACTACCGGCGCCTTGTCGGCCCGCTCCGGCGTCGCGCAGCGGAAGCGCTGCGCGCGCTCGATCTGCGGGCGGCTGCGCAACCGCCCGTCCGCTCCGGCGGGCCGGTGGCACCTCATGGCTAGCTGCGCGAACTGCGGCGCAAACGTTCCCAAGACACGTCGCTATTGCCCGCAATGCGGCCATCCTTCGCCGGCGGAACAGACGAAGGTCCTGGAGGTTCCGCCGGACGAAACCGGTCGCGTGCCGGTGCACTACGCCCGAACAGAGCCTCGCTACTACGGGATCACGCCGACGACACTCGTCCTCGTGCTCGCCGCAGCCGTTCTGAGCCTCGCGGTCGTCCTGCTCGTGAGTGGCCGCTGGCCGTTCGGGTTGATCGCGCTCGGCGTCAGCATCCTGCTCACGGTCGTGTTCATCGAGGCGAACCGCCGCAGGCCCGACAGGGTTGCACGTTCGACGGCCGAAGCGCTCGACACCTTTCGCACACGCGCCGGTGTGGCTGCGGATTCGCTGGCGACCCGCAGCCGCGCGGCCCGACAGGTCCTCGCCCTGCGTCGCGAGTTGCAACGGATGGCGGCGCTACGCTCACAGCTCCTGTTCGAGCTCGGAGATGCGGTGTACCGTGGTGACGAGCACGCGACCGAAACCGCGCGCGGACAGCTCGAGGAGCTGGACGCGCTGTCGGCCCAGAGGGAGACCGAGATGCAAGCAGTCGTCACTGGTGCACACGAACATCTCCAGCAACGCAGGCTGGAACTGCAGCCGACCGAGATGGTGCAGCTGCCGGACGAACCCGGCTACGAGGAACCTGGCGGCCCGGCCGTGATTCCGGAGCCGTATCCGCCGCCGGACGAGGGCGATCCGCCCGCGCCGGCGATCATCCCGGAGCCGAGCCCGGCAGTGATCCCCGAGCCAGGCCCACTTGGGCCTGAGGAAGATCGCGCCAGCGGCTGAGACGGCCCCGCGGCAGGGACGTCCGAAGCTCCACCGAACCTTCCCCCATGGCCTCCAGACTGGCCGTCGTTCTCGTGGCCGGGCTCGTGCTCGCCGCTCCGGCCTCGGGTGACAACAGTGGCAAGCTCGGCGACGTTCAGGCCCGCCTCTCTGCAGCCCGTGCGAAGGAGGCTCGCCTCGCCGGACAGATCTCCGACGTCACGGCCAAGATCCGATCGCTCGAGCGCAAGGTCGGTGACGTGTCGCTGAAGCTGTCAGACCTGGAACAGGATCTCGCGTTACATCAACGCCGCCTCGATCGGCTGAACGAGCTCTTCGTCTTCGAGACCGAACGGCTCACCTTCCTGCGCCGGCAGTACGCAAGAGTCGTCCGGCAGCTCAACCTCCGCATGATCGACATCTACGAGGCGCGCGATCCGACGCTGGTCGACGTGATTCTCGAGTCGAGCTCGTTCCAGGATGCTTTGGACCAGCTGCACTATCTCGACGCGATCGCGCGACAGGACAAGCGCATCGCATCGCTCGTCGCGTCGGCGCGAGACGACGTACACGTCGCTCGAGAGCGTACGAAGAAGGTGCGCTCCCGCGTGCATGCGGAGACACAGGTGGTCGCCGTGCGGACGCAACAGCAACGAGAGGTGAAGGATCAGCTGCTCGCCAGCCGAAGCTCGCTTTCGGGCAAGCGCAGCCGGCAGAAGAGCCAGCTCGCATCCACGCGTGAGCAAGAGAAGGTCTTGATCTCCGAGGCCAACGCGCTGGCTGCGGAGGACGCACGGATCCGCGGCCAGCTGGCCGCGGCTCAGGGTGCGACGGACTCGACCCCGTCGGCGAGCGGTCTGATCTGGCCGGTCAACGGTCCGGTGACCAGTCCGTTCGGCTACCGGTGGGGCCGCCTGCATGCCGGCATCGACATCGGCGTGCCGTACGGCACCCCGATCCACGCGGCCGCGGCCGGCACCGTCGTGCTCGCCGCCTGGACCGGCGGCTACGGCAATTACACGTGCATCGACCACGGTGGCGGCCTTGCGACCTGCTACGCCCACCAGTCGTCCTACGCCGTTTCGACCGGCGCCCAGGTCTCACAGGGCCAGGTAATCGGCTACGTGGGGAGCACGGGCCACAGCTTCGGCGCCCACCTCCACTTCGAGGTGCGGATCAACGGGAACCCGGTCGACCCCCTGGGATACCTCTAGGCGTATCCCGATTCGCCTCTCGGACGTTTCCGAGTTGTAATTCGTACGCGGCTGGAGTCGGGGACAGGGTCGGGTCGCGTGCGGAGGGGTCGTCTCCCGACGAAGCCGGCCGCCTCCCCCGAGGCGGCCGGTTGTTTTTCGGGGTCGCAGGCAGGGAACTCCTCATCTGCTTCCTAGCGAAGGAGAGTCATGGCACTTCTGCTGATCGTCTTGCTTCTGATCCTGATCCTGGGCGGCGTCGGGCTCGCGGTGGCGAAGCTGCTCCTCTGGATCGCACTGATCATGCTCGTCCTCTGGGTCGTCGGCTTCTTCGTCCGCGGCGCCGAAGGGGCACGCTGGTACAGGTGGTGAGCCCTCGGGGGAACCTCAGGTTCCCCCGATTCACCCAGCCAGGCCGAAGGTCTGCGCGAGCAGGAAGATATTCAGACCCGAGATCAGCGCCGCGACCACGCTGGCGGCAACGATCGTCGTCCTTCGGTTGACGAGGACGCCCATCACGTCCCGCCGGCTCGTGAACATCACGAGCGGGATCAGAGCGAACGGAATCCCGAACGACAGCACGACCTGACTAACGACGAGCGTCCTCGACACGTCGCCGTCGTTGCCCTGAATCGCAATCACGACGAATGCGGGGATCATCGTCACCAGCCGCCGCACGAACAGCGGGATTCGGCGCTGGATGAAGCCCTGCATCACGACCTGTCCGGACATCGTGCCGACGGTCGAGCTCGAGAGCCCCGAAGCCGTCAGCGCGAGGGCGAAGAGAACACTCGAGGCCCCGCCGAGGATCGGCTCGAGCGTGCGATGCGCACCTTCGAGCGACTCGACGTTCGTGAGTCCGCTCCCGAAGAACACCGTTGCGGCCACGACCAGCATGGACATGTTGATCAGGCCGGCAATCACCATCGCGATCAGCACGTCGATCCGGGTGTACCGGTAGAGCGTCTTTGCCTCTTCGTCGTTCCGCGGCACGATCCGGTGCTGCGTGAGAGCTGAGTGCAGGTAGATGACGTGCGGCATGACCGTCGCGCCGAGGATGCCAACCGCGAGGAGCACCGATTCGTTGCCCGCGAACTCGGGGACGACGGCGTGCTTCGCGACGGTGCCGAGCGGAGGATGGGCGAACCAGAGCTCGCCGAGATAGCAGATGCCGATCACGACCACGAAGGAGGTGATCACTGCCTCGAGCGGCCGGAAGCCGTACCTCTGGAGTCCGAGGATCAGGAAGGTGATGACGCCGGTGATGACGGCGGCGGGGAACAACGCAATGCCGAGCAGGAGCTTGATCCCGAGCGCCGCCCCCAGGAACTCGGCCAGGTCGGTCGCCATGGCGATCAGCTCGGCCTGGATCCAGAGGCCGACCGACGCCTTCCGCGAAAACCGTTCCCGGCAGATCTCGGGCAGGTTGCGGCCCGTGGCGATGCCGAGCTTGGCCGACAGCGTCTGGATCAGCATCGCCATCAGGTTCGAGGCGACGATCACCCAGACGAGCGTGAAGCCGAACTTCGACCCACCCGCGATGTTCGTCGCGAAGTTCCCCGGATCCATGTACGCGACGCAGGCGATGAAGGCGGGACCGAGGAAGGGCAGCAGGCGCCAGCGCGCGTCGCCGCGCAGAACGCGCTCCCCCGCGCCCGGCAGGCGAGGGGCTTCCTCCACGCGGGTGGCCATCATCCCGCTAGAAGTTTAGCCTTGTCTAACTTTCTGTGCTGAGGCCTCGCACCGTGCCGGGTTGGCGCGGCCGCCTAGATTGAGCCGTCCGAGCTCCCGGAACACATCGAACCCGGAAGAGTTCGATAGCGCCCTCCTACGGTGAGCCGTCCGAGTTCCGCAATACGTGTAAGTCCGGCAGGTTCCGGTAGCGCTCTTTCAAATCGAACCCGTACCCGACGAAGAGCTCATCGGGGACGGTGAAGCCGACGTAGCGGACGGGGAGGTCCTCGACGAGGCGCCGGTAAGGTCGGTCGAGCAGGGTTGCGGCCGCCAGCGAGGCGGGGTCTCGCAGGGACAGGGTCTTGCAGAGGTAGTTGAGGGTTAGGCCCGTGTCGATCACGTCCTCGACGATCAGGACATGTCGGTCGGCGATCTCGGCGTCCAGATCCTTCAGGAGGCGGATCCGGGAGTGGCCGCCGGTGTCGGCGCCCGACGCGTAACTGGCGAGCTCGATGAAGTCGAGCCCATGGAGGATGGGAAGCGCCCGTGAGAGGTCGGCCACGAAGACAAGGCTGGCCTTGAGCGGCGCCACCAGCAGCGGCTCGCGCCTCTCGTAGTCGCGGGCAATCTCGCGGCCGAGCTCGGAGACGCGTGTCCGCAGTTCCTCACGCGTGAGGTAGACGTCCCCGAGGCGGGGCTCAGGCGTATGTGGCCCGACCGGCGCCGGCCGAGCCACTACGACGCGAGCTCGAGCTGGTATCGCTCCGCCAGGCGCTCGATGTCGCGCTTGTAGAACAGCTTGACGCGAACCTCGGGGTAGCGCTCACGCAGCTTCCGCAGCTTCCGGTTCTTTCGCGTGACGAGGGACTGCTTCATCACGGTCACCTCGACGTAGAGGTCCTGCTCCGGGAGGTAGAAGTCCGGCTTGAAGGCCTCGACCACGCGTCCGTCCTCGTCCTCCTCGAGGACGAAGGTCTTCGGCTCGTACTCCCAGGGCACACCGTAGTAGTCCAGGACCTTGGCGCATTCGAGCTCTGCCTTGTTCGCGAAGCGTGGAGGTTCCTGGCCCCGATATGCCTGGAAATCAGGCGTTTCCAGCGTCACCTTCAACCAGGGTAGCAACCGGTCCGGATGGCCCTAGACTTCGCGCATGGCGACCCGTGACCACATGTTCACGATCGTCCAGATCTCCGATCTGCACTGCGGCACGCAGTTCTTCCTGCCGAACCTCCTCGAGCGGGCCATCACGGAGGTCAACGATCTGGAGCCCGACATCGTCGTGTGCTCCGGCGACCTGACGACGTTCGGCTTCAAGGAGGAGTACTCCCTCGCCAGGGACTACATCGACCAGATCGAGTGCGAGGCGGTGGTCGTCATTCCGGGCAACCACGACTCGCGCAACGTCGGCTACGTCCACTTCGAGGAGTTGTTCGGCGACAGAAACTCCGTCACCCGTGTCGGGGGTGTCACAGTGGTCGCCGTCGACTCGACCGAGCCCGATCTCGACCACGGCCAGATCGGGCGCGGACGCTATCCCTGGATCGAAGAGAGCTTCGCGGCTCCGGCGGACCTACGAGTCTTCGTCTGCCACCATCACCTACTGCCCGTGCCGGGCACCGGCCGCGAACGCAACATCATCTACGACGCCGGTGATGCGATCGAATGCCTGCAGCGCTCGGGCGTCAACCTGGTGCTTTCCGGCCACAAGCACGTGCCCTACGCCTGGCGACTCGAGGATCTCTTCATCGTCAACGCCGGGACGGTGTCTTCTCTGCGTCTCCGGGGCAATACCCGACCCTGTTACAACGTGATCGAGTTCTCCGGTTCTCACGTCGACGTGTGGCGCAAGTATCCGTTCCACGACCAGGAGAAGATCATCCAGTTCGCGATCGACACGCTCGAGTTCGAGAAGTACACGGCTCGCATCGAAGGCGAGGTGACCTCCAGGCGATGACAGCCGCGGTGGTGGTGATCGACGGCGAGCACTACCCGCCCGTCGTGCGCGATGCGATCGCCGACCTTCCGTACGAGGTGATCGGGGCCTGGCTGGCGGGTGGAGGCGAGAAGCTGCGCGGCGAGGCGGACTACGGGGTGCCGCTCGTCTCGGATTTGGAGGACGGCTTTGCAGACGCCGACGTCGTCGTCGACCTTTCGGACGAGCCGGTGCTGGGACCGCGGGAGCGGCTGCTCCTTGCGAGTCGCGCGCTGGCCGCAGGGCTCCGCTACGAAGGTGCGGACTTCCGGTTCGAACCGCCGCGCTACGCGACGTTCCCGGTGCCGTCTCTGGCGGTGATCGGGACCGGCAAGCGAGTCGGCAAGACGGCCATAACCGGACACATCGCGCGGCTGCTCGGTCGCGATCGCGACCTGGTCGTGGTCGCCATGGGGCGGGGCGGACCGGCCGAACCGCAGGTGGCCGTCGTGCGGCCGACGCTCGAGTCGCTGGTCGAGCTCTCCCGCGCTGGGGAGCACGCTGCCTCGGACTATCTCGAGATCGCCGCGCTCACCGGCGTCGTCACGATCGGCTGTCGCCGTGCAGGAGGAGGCCTGGCCGGGGCAGTCACGACGTCGAACGTGGTCGAGGGCGCAGCGCTCGCGGCGGAGCGCGAACCGGACTTCGTCGTCTTCGACGGAAGCGGCGCGGCGATTCCGCCTGTAGAGGTCGACGCACGGATCCTCGTCACCGGTCGGGGGCACGATCCGCTCGCGTATCTCAATCCGTATCGCGTGCTCGTCTCCGACGCGGTGGTGCTCGTCGGCGGAGGAGATGCGGGAGCGGTGCGCGAGCTCAAGAAGGTGCCCGTCGTGAACGCGGAACTGCGTCTGCGGCCGATGTCGCCGTTGCGCGGCAGGCGCGTCGCGGTCTTCACGACCGGCCCCGCGGCAACCGAGGATCTTGATGCCGACGTCGTCAGCGTCTCCCGCAACCTCGCCAACCGTGCGCAGCTGAGTGAGGATCTGCTGCAGACGGATGCGGACGTCTATCTCGTCGAGATCAAGGCGGCCGCGATCGACCTCGTCGCCGAGGCTGCGCTCATTCGAGGGGTGGAAGTCGTATTCGCCGAGAACGAGGTCGTCTCCGCGGAGCTCGACGACGTGATTCATCGGCTCGTACCCGCAGGCGTCCGCGTATGAGCCACCCGCGCCACTCCGAACCTCTGCCGCTCGGAACGCCGGACCATCCGTACTCGAAGGGCCTGATGGCACGGGCTCTTGTGGCCGTCGGTGTCCCGCTCGGCCGCGCGTACGAGTTGGCGAAGCGGATCGAGCAAGATCTCGACGAGCGTGGCGAGCAGAGCGTCGAGCTCGAACGCGTCGGCGAGCTCGCGATCGAGGTGCTCGGCGAGACCCAGGGGTCGGAATCGGTGCATCGCCTGCGCCAGCTGCGTGAGCTGCAGGAGCTCGATCTGCCCGTGATCGTGCTCGTGGGCGGGGCAACCGGCACCGGAAAGTCGACCGTTGCGACCGAGGCGGCGTACCGGCTCGGAATCACCCGGGTCACGTCCACGGACTTCGTGCGTCAGACCATGCGCGCGTTCTTCTCCGAGGAGTTCATGCCCTCGATCCACTACTCGAGTTTCGAGGCGGCAGCCGGGCTGCGAGAGCCGGAGCAGGCGGAGGATCCAGTCATAGCCGGCTTCCTCGAGCAAACGCGCAACGTCCTCGTCGGCGTGCGCGCCTCGATCGAACGCGCGCTGGAGGAAGGCTGGTCGATGGTGCTCGAGGGCGTGCATCTCGTGCCGGGGATGCTTCCCAGGATCGAAGGTGCGCTCGTCGTCCAATGCGTGCTCGCGATCGACGACGAGGAGGAGCACAGCACGCACTTCATGGTCAGGGAAGCAGGGCTGGACGGTCTCCGACCGCACACGAAGTACCTCGATCGCCTCGACGACATCCGTCGCGTCCAGGATCACATCGTCCGCCGCGCGAAGCGCCATCGCGTCCCGGTGATCGCCAATGCCGATATGCGTACGTCCATCGATGCCGTCCTCGAGCTCGTCCTCGCGAGCGCCGAGCAGGTACAACGGGTCTAGTGGCCTGGCCAGCGGCATCCTTCGGTTTCTGGCCCGCGATCACGCGGCGCCAGATTCCACCCTCGCCCTTACCAAGGCTGTCAGCCTTGGCTGCGGGCGAG
>JBKPTB010000012.1:0-5584 GCA_046735315.1 Actinomycetota bacterium | reverse complement strand
GCATCGGGGTGGTCTGTGTGCCGGCCTGTTGCGCCAGCACGAGCTCGAGCGTGCCGCCGGTCTTCGTCCACACGGTGATCACGCCGCGCGGTGCGAGCCAGTCGTCTGCGTAGCGACCCGCTGCCACGAGGCGGAGGCGCGGAGTCCCGATGGTGCGGTACAGGTCGAAGATCAACTGGTGACGGATGCGGCGCACGCCGCTCAGCTGCACGGTGGAGGCATAGGTCTGCACGAGGAGCGGCCTGCGCACGGGCCGGCCGCCGACCAGCAGCGTGCCGTCAGCAGCGACCTGTACGTGCTTCGATGCGAACCGGTCGATCGGCGGGCTTCCGAGCAGCAGCAGGCGCTTGACCGACGTGTTCCAGAAGAGCTGCTCCCAGGACTGCTCCTTTCGCGAGCCGGGAGGAGCAAGGAGATCGACTGCACCGAGCCGCGCGTGGTCGACCCACCGCAGGTCGGCCGGAAACGTGCCGCGTAGGCTTTGGCTCGTTCGGGAGTCGAAGGCCGACGCGCCGGCCGAGAGCGAGCAGCACGCGGCAATCGCTGAGACGAGGACCAACGCCGCCGGAACCTTCTTGAACGCGAGCAGCGCTGCAAGGATGGACAGAGCGGCCGCGATGAGGGCCACGGCGAGTGCGCCGTTCCCGACGGAGACGAGCCCTTCCAGCCGGATGACGGCCCACAGTGTCGGCGAGTCGTCCTTGTTGTGTGCCGCGGCATACCCCGAGAGCGGCACGCGCGCAGCGAGAAGCAACAGGGCGGCCGAAACCAGGCCGACCGGGACCCGCAACGGCAACCCGCGTTTGACGTAGAGCCCGAAGGCGACGGCGAGAAGCGGAACGAGCGTGAAGAGGTACCGCTCCTGGAAGCGCTGCGAGTCGGTCTGAGCGACCTGCGCCGATTCGAGCAAGAGCCCGCAGGCGAGCACGACGGTCGTCACGGCAAAGGCGAGCTCGGCTCGACGCTGCGACCTGACGAGCGCGAGCAGCAGCCCGGCGAGCGCTCCCGGGACGATCACCCAGCCGCCGGTGTAGGTCAGGAGCATCGCCTCGAGACCGATCCAGTGCAGGATCGCGCCTGCGTCGATCGCGCTGCTCGGATGCGCGTAGACGCCCAACACGCGATCCGAGCCGAGTGTGGCGAGCAAAGCGACGGGTGCGCCGACGAGCAGGACGAGTGCGAGCCAGGTCCGCCGCAATGACCGGTGAATGCGACCGCGATCAGCGAGGAACTCGCCGGCGAGCACCGCTACCGGAACGATCGCGTACTGGATCCGCGCAGCAACGGCGAGCGCGCTGAAAACGGCGAAGGCGAGCTGAGCGCCGATCGTCGCCTCGCCGACCATGCAGACACCTGCGTAGACGGCAGCGAGTACGAGCGGGTACGCCAGGGGCTCCGCGAGCATGGTCGACGAATAGACGCCGTCGGGTACGGCGACCGTCAGCGCCGCGACCGCCACGGCGATCCACAGAGAGAGCCCGAGGCGTCGACACAACAGGTACGCCGGGATCGCGGCGAGCGAGAACAGAACGGCATGGACGCCCTGGGTGAGGCGGAAGGCGGTGACGGTGTCGTTCGTGAAGAACCAGACCGGCGCGGTGACGATCGGGTCGAGGAGCGCCGGGAAGTGGGCGTCGGCGCCGCGAATCAGCGGGCGGCCGTGCTCGGCGAAGCTGCGGGCGAGCGACGGATAGATGTACTCGTCCGGCAGGTAGTAGGGCGCCGGCCGCGACGCCGCGGCGAGGAAGCGGCCCGCGAAGCTGGCAAGCATGATCCCGGACACCCAGACCCAGCCCGGGACCGCGGCGACGCGAGCGAAGGCGCGCGGCGCCGAGGGAACGTGCGGGTCCGCGTGTGGAGAGGCAACGTCGACGGCCACTCAGGGCCTATCGGCAGTGCGGCCGCGGCTACTTAGCCGCTCTGTCTGCCGGTATGAACAGCTTGCAGTGCGGGCATTTGAAGCCGCGGTGCCGCTGGGTCTGGCCGGCCATCAACTCGGCTGTGAAGGTCTTCTTGCAGTGTGGGCACACGACTTCGTGCCGAGCGTCCGCTTCGGGGAGGTCCGCCACGCCGTTCACGGTACCTGCTGTCGCGCGCCGCTAGGACAGGAAGAACCGGTAGTCCTCGAGGGGCGCCCGCTCACGCGGTGACGGCTCGCTTCGCGGCGACCCGAGATGGATCAAACCCAGGAAGCGCTCGCCATCGGGCAGTCCGACCGCGAGCCGTCCGGCCTTCGTTCGCAAGACAGGAGGCGTCCGCCAGTAGCCGGCGATCCCGCGCGCCTGGGCGGCGAGGAGGACGATGTAGATCGCCGCCGCCGTCGCACAGATGTCTTCCTCGTCCTGCACGAGGTCGCCGCTCAAGGCGGCCGACGCCACGATTAGCGTCGGCGCGCGGTCCAGCTTCGCGGCTTCTGCGGGGCCGGCCGCCTCCTTCAGCTGCTCGAGGGTCTCCGCGCCGACGACGCGGAACCGCCAAGGATTCGTCCGGTGGTGGTTCGGCGCCCAGCGTGCGAGCTCGAGCAGCTCGTCGAGCGTCGCGCGTGGGACAGGATCCGGGCCGAAGGATTTGTGCGTCCGTCGTGCACGAATGACGTCCTCGACGGACTTCGCGGAGGCGGACGTCAAGACGCCGTGGCGAGCAATGCGCTGAGCTCTCGCGCCGCTTCGTCGAACACGGCAGTGTGCGTGTCCACGTCTTCCTCGGTCGTCGCAGGAGACATCAGCGCCATGTTGTGAAACGGCGTCAAGAGAATGCCGCGGTTGAGCGCATAGAGGTGGATCAGGCGATCCAGGTCCGGGTCGCCCGCGGCGGCGGCCTCGCTTCCGTTTCGCGGACGGATGCTGCTGAAGAGGTACTCCACGCGGCAGCCGAGCCGAGTCACGTGCCACGGGAGACCGTGCCGCTCGATCGTGTCGGCGACGCCTGTTTCGAAGCGCTCGCCGAGAGCGATCATGCGGTCAAACGCCTCGTCGGTGAGCACGTCCGCGAGCGTCGCGCGCATGGCGGCGAGCGACAGGACGTTTGCCGCCACGGTTCCTCCGATTCCACCGACGTCGGCCCGTTCGTCCCGGGGAAGAAGCTCTTCGAGTCGTTCGGCCACCTCCTGCGAAAAGCCGTAGGCAGCCGCCGGAATGCCGCCGGCGATCGCCTTCCCCACCGTGAGCAGGTCGGGATCGAGCCCGTACGCAGCGGTGTAGCCGCCGGGCCCGGCGCAGAGCGTGTGCGTCTCGTCGATGATCAACAGCGTTCCGGTCTCGCGGGTCAGCTCGCGTAGCGCATCGTGGAAGCCGTGCTCCGGCAGCACGATCCCGATGTTCGTCAGCGCCGGTTCGGCCAGCACGCAGGCGACGTCGTCGTGCCGAAGCTCTCGCTCGAGTCCCTCGACGTCGTTCCACTCGACGACGCGAGTCGTCTCGGCGAGCGGGACGGGCGGCCCGACGTTTCCCTCCCGCGAGACGACCGAGTCGTCCTCGAGAGTCGCGAACGTCTCGTCGACGGTGCCGTGGTAGCACCAGTTGAAGACGAGGATCTTCGGGCGCCCCGTCAGCTCTCGCGCCAGCCGGATCGCAAACCGGTTCGCGTCGGTCGCCGTCAACGCGAACTGCCAGCGGGGGAGCCCGAACCGGCGCGTCAGCTCCTGCCCGACCCAGAGCGCATCCTCGCTCGGCAGCATCAAGGTGATCCCGCGGGCTGCCTGCTCCGACACCGCGCGCACGGTCGCCTCCGGCGAATGGCCCGTCATCGCGCCGGTGTCGCCGAGGCAGAAGTCGACGTACTCGAGGCCGTCGACGTCCCGGAAGCGAGTTCCCTTCGCATCGGCGGCAAACACGGGAAAGCCACCCGCCCAGCGGATCATCCACGGCATCGGGACGCCGGCGAGGAGAGAGCTCTCCGCTTGCCTCGACAGCTCACCCGAGCGTGGATGTGTCCGCTCGAAGCGCTCGAGCTCACGGTTCAGCAGGTCAGCCACGGGTTGTCCCATCTCGTCAGCCGGGACCGAGTTGCCCGCGTTTGCGGATCGCCTTGATCAGCTCCCGATACGAGCCGGACATGCCCGGCGGAATGCGCCACACGTCGCTCGTGCCGAACAGGGAGTAGACGCGGATCCTGACGAGCGGCGACTGCGGTGCCGGGTCTACGTCCTCGCCGTGTTCGCGGCGGTGGCCGAAGATCGTCAGGCCGCCGAGATCGACGTCGACGCTTCTCGGAACGTAGAAGTCGGCGTTGCCGAACAGAATCAGCGCGTTGATCGTCACCGTCTGCCCATGGATCTCCGCCGCGCGCAGGTCGATGTCCGCGTCGCCGAAGACGACCGCCAGGGCGGCGGACCGCGGCACGCGCCAACGGCCTCGGCGCTCGACGCTCCCGAAGACCACGCCGGTGAACCGCTTCGCTCGCGGTCTCCCGCGCGATACCGACCCGTGCGGGTCGTCGGGCAGGTCGCGCATGAGCTCATCGAGCTCGGGTCGCGTACGCGCCTTGTAGACCGTGTCGAGGCGCTGGGCGAACTCCTCGAGCGTCAGGCGCCCTTCGACGGCGTGGGCGCGCAGGATCTCCACGGTCCGCTCGCGTTCGGCGTCCGACGCCCTGACTGCGGGGGTACCTTCAGCCACGAGCGGAGTATCTCCGACCCGCGAGTGACGGGGGTGCTGGCTGGCTTTCTTCGCGCGTCTGTTAGAGACTGCATTTCGACGGCACTCACAGGAGGGAACAGATGGCTCTGCAACTCGGCGACACGGCACCGGACTTCGAAGCTGAGACCACGGAGGGTCGGATCCGGTTCCACGACTGGATGGGTGACTCCTGGGCGGTGTTGTTCTCCCACCCGCGGGACTTCACTCCCGTCTGCACGACCGAGCTCGGCTACATGGCCAAGATCAAGCCCGAGTTCGACCGGAGAGGCGTGAAGATCCTCGGCCTGTCCGTCGACCCCGTTGACAACCACTCGCAATGGTCGAGCGACATCGCGGAGACCCAGGGAGAGGCGCCGAACTATCCGCTGATCGGCGATGCCGACTTCAACGTCTCGAAGCTGTACGGAATGCTTCCTGCAGACACCTCGGGCGATCCGACCGCACGTACCCCTGCCGACAACCAGACCGTGCGCAACGTCTTCGTCGTCGGCCCGGACAAGAAGATCAAGCTCGTGCTCGTGTATCCGATGACAACCGGGCGCAACTTCGACGAGGTGCTGCGCGTGATCGACTCCCTCCAGCTCACGGCGAAGCACAAGGTGGCGACCCCCGTCAACTGGAAGCAGGGCGACGACGTGATCATCGCCGGCTCCGTCTCCGACGACGAGGCCAGAGAGACCTATCCGGACGGCTGGGAGTCCCCGCGCCCGTACATCCGGATCGTGCCCGAGCCGCGCTGACAGGCGACGGGGTGAGGACGGTGAACCAGACCAAGTTCCTGCTCGACGAATCCGAGCTTCCGCGACGCTGGTACAACATCCGTTCCGACATGCCCACGCCCCCGCAGCCGGTGCTGCATCCGGGCACGGGGCAGCCCGTCGGGCCGGACGATCTCGCCCCGCTCTTCCCGATGGAGCTCATCGGCCAGGAAGTCAGCGAGGACGCGG
>JBKPTB010000011.1:0-9125 GCA_046735315.1 Actinomycetota bacterium | reverse complement strand
CTCCGCAACGGTCAGCTCGTCCGGATCGCGCCGGAGTACGACCCGGACAACGGGCAGCTGACGCTGCGGTTTCCGGATGGAACGGTTGCCGACGGCACCGTCGCGCCGGCGGAGGGGATCACCACTGACTTCTACGGCCGGGCCGTCGCCGGGAACATCGTCGAGGGACCATGGTCGGACGCCCTTTCGGCCTGGGCCGGCCGTCCTCTACGCCTCGTGCAGTCGCCCTCCGGGCAAGCCGTCGACCGCAGCCGAGGCAACATCTCGCTCGTCTCGACCGCGTCCCTCGCGGAACTGGCCCGGCACGCGGGCCAGACCGAGCCGGTCGACGGCCGGCGCTTCCGGATGCTGTTCGAGCTGGGCGGTTGTGAGCCCCACGAGGAGGACGGCTGGGTCAGACGTCAGCTCCGGATCGGCGAGGCCCTGGTCTATCTGCGAAACGACGTCGGCCGCTGCGCGATCACGACCCAGAACCCCGAAACCGGCGTGCCGGACTTCGACACGCTCAGAATGATCTCCCAGTACCGAGACCTGACCGAGAACGAGGACGGCAAGAGACACATCCCATTCGGCGTCTTCGGCGAGGTCGTCGAGCCCGGCCGCGTGGCGCTCGGCGATACGGCTGAAGCGGTCGAGCTGACGCTCCTCGCGTAGCATCTACCTATGTCCGCGGTCGTCGACCACGTTCTCCACGAAGACGAGCTCGAGCCCGTTCGCGACGAGGGCGACACGGCTACCACCCGAGTCTCCTTCGACTCCTCCAACGGCTGCGAGCACCTGGAGCAGCGCCTGATCCGCTTCGCCCCCGGACGCTCGCGCGACCGCAACCTCGACGGTCGCCAGGAGGTGCTGTTCGTGGTCGCGGGTCACGCCGACCTCGAGCTGAACGGCGACCGGCATGCGCTCGCGCCGAACACAGGCGTCTTCATCGCCCCAGGCGAGACGTACGCCGTGGACAATCCGGGCCCCGACGAGCTGCTCGTCGTGTCCGTGCTGGCGCCGGAGGGCCGCCCCGCGTCGGACGAGACACGCAAGGTCACCGTTCGGCTTGACGACCAGCCCGAGCTGCCGGCGTCGACCGAGCGCACCTTCCATTACCTCGTGAACGAGGACGCCGGCTGCCTCGACGTCACCCAGTTCCTGGGGATCGTCCAACCGAGCAAGGCGCCGTTCCACAGCCACTCGTACGACGAGGTTGGGTATGTCCTCGCAGGGGAGGGCTTCGCTCATGTCGGGGGCCGCACGGCTCCGCTCCGCGCGGGCTCGTGCTTCCACCTACCGCCTGACGAGGTCCATTGCATCGAGAATGCAGGAACAGGCCCGATGCAGATCCTCGGGGTCTTTCATCCGTCCGGAAGCCCAGCGAACCGAGCTTATCCCGACAACAAGTAGGCTCGGAAATCGTCACAGTAGGGGCAAGACCGGGTAAGAACACCAAGGAGGAGATCGAATGAGGAGGAGTAGGGCAACCGCGACTGCGGCCTTGCTGGCGCTTGGAGCCGCACTCGCAATCGTGGCCGCTGCGTACGCCACACCCGAGCGAGCCGCCGCGCCGGCGGCACCTGCGAGCAGCGACGCCGCGCTGGTCAAGTGCGGCAAGACGCGCACGATCGGATTCATGGCGCCAGTGACTGGTCCCGCCGCGTCGATCGGGATCCAGCAGGTGCACTGGGCGCAGTACTACGTCTCGACGTACAACAGGACGCACAAGACGAAGATCAAGCTGCAGACCGAGGACACCATGCTCGGCGCTCCCACGGGAACGGCGGAGGCGTTGAAGGGCGCACAGGCGCTTGCCGGCAATGCCAACATCCTCGGTCTCGCCGGTCCGGCAGGCAGCAACGAGATCGTCGGCGTGACGAAGTCCCTCAAGGACGCGGGCCTCGCCTGGGTCTCGGGCTCGTCCACACGGACGTCCCTCACAACGGATGGCACGCGCACGGGGTTCATGTTCCGCACCGTGCCGCCGGACGCAGTTCAGGGGCCGACTGCTGCGAACTACATCATCAAGGTGCTGAAGTACAAGCGCGTGTACATCATCGACGACCAGGAGACGTACAGCACCGGCCTGGCCGACACGGTCGAGCGCGTGCTGAAGGCCGCAGGCGTCACCGTCGGCCGCGACGGCGTCAGCCAGCAGCAGTCCGACTTCTCGTCGCTGATTGCGAAGATCCCGCGCGACACGCAGATCGTCTACATCCCGTGGCAGCTGCCTCCAAAGGGCCAGGCTTTCGGGAACCAGATGAAGGCTGCAGGCAAGGGCAACATCAAGCTGATGGGAGCGGACGGCCTCTACGACTCGTCGTTCGCCAGCGTCGGCTCGCACGTGTACGACACGAACTTCCCGCTGAACCCGAAGTCGAAGATCATCGTCGGCTTCAAGAGGGCTCACGGCGGGAACGGCGAGTACTTCGGCGCCCCGACGTTCGCGGCCGTGCAGGTCGTCGCAACGGCGACGGACCTGGCGTGTGGGAACGGCACGGCGAGCCGCGCCGAGGTCAGGGCCAAGATCCGGGCGACCAGGATCCCGGCCGCGAAGTCGGTGATCGGAGTCACCATTCGGTTCAACCGGAACGGCGACCTGGTGACGCCCAAGAAGTTCGGCCTCTACAAGTCGAACGGCACGGACTTCGTTCCGATCCCCGGCTAGTCCGGAGAGCAGATCAGCATGAAGAGTGCGGCCTGTCCAAAGTGATGGGCCGCACTCGTCTGTGAGACATTTCCTTCAGTGAACTGGAGCCTGTTCTTCGACCTGACGGTCAGCGGGCTGACGCTCGGCAGCCTCTACGCGCTCATCGCGCTCGGCTACTCGATGGTGTACGGGATCCTCAAGCTCCTGAACTTCGCGCACGGCGACGTCTTCATGATCGGAGCGTTCATCGGTTGGTACGTGCTCCACGCGCTCGGCGGCCCTGTCAATCCGACCCTGACCGGTGCAGCGGTCCTCGTGATCATGTTCATCGTCGCGATGCTCGGCTGCGGGATCCTCGGCGTGGCCATCGAACACTTCGCGTACCGACCCCTTCGCAACGCACCCCGGATCGCACCTCTGATCAGCGCACTCGGCGTGTCGATCTTCCTGCAGAACAGCGCGCTGCTCCTCTTTGGGGCGGGCTTCCGGGACTACGACACGTTCGACCTGATCGGTGTCAAGACGTACAAGATCGGCCAGCTCTTCTTCTCGGTCCCGCAGCTTCTGACCGTCGTGGCGGCGATTTGCCTGATGATCGCTCTCACCCTCTTTGTCTCCCGCTCTCGCCTCGGCAAGGCGATGCGGTCGACCTCCTACGATCGCGAAGCCGCCTCGATGATGGGAATCGACGTCGACCGCGTCATCTCCGTGACGTTCTTCATCGGCTCCGCGCTCGCCGGCGCAGCCGGTGTGATGTTCGGACTCGTCTTCGGGCAGATCTACCACTTCATGGGCTTCATCGCGGGCCTGAAGGGCTTCACGGCGGCGGTGATCGGCGGGATCGGGAGCATCCCAGGCGCGATGGTCGGCGGGTTGATCGTCGGCCTCGCCGAGTCCTATGCCACGGGTTACCTCCCCCAGGGGTCGACGTTCCAGAACCTCTACGTCTTCGCGTTGCTCATCGCCATGATCCTCATTCGACCAAGCGGCCTATTCGGCAGGGCGGCGCTGCAGAAGGCCTGATGGCGGCGGACGGCACCGGTCCTCAGGATCTCTCGTCACCGGCCGGCGCGCCCGACGGGCCGAGGATCGGCGTCGACGAATGGGTCGCGAGCGTCGAGGGAAAACGCGAGCGCTACACCGGCGTCAGGGGCGCGATCCTGCGCGAATGGGATCGCTTGCCGATGGCTGCGCGCGTCCTCGTGGTGGCCATCCCCGCCGCCATCTTTCCGCTCGTCACGACCGAGGGGAACCTGTTCAGGTACGGCCTGTTTACGCTCGTCTATGCGCTGCTCGCGCTCGGCTTGAACATCGTCGTCGGCTTCGCGGGGCTGCTCGACCTCGGCTACATCGCGTTCTTCGGTTGCGGCGCCTACATGTACGCGATCCTCGCGTCACCCCAGTTCGGGAACCACTGGCAGGCGGAGGCGGCGATTCCCATCGTCGTGATCTTCACGGCACTCGTGGGTCTTCTCATCGGGCTGCCGTCGCGCCGGCTGTTCGGGGACTACCTGGCGATACTGACGCTCTTCTTCGGTCAGGCGTTCGTCGTGTTCGTCAACAACGCGAACCGGATCAGCTTCCCCTTTGTCGGCCACGTCGATCTGACAGGCGGCTCGAACGGCATCGCCAACATCGACCCCTTCAACTTCTTCGGGTACAAGTTCTACTCGACGAAGCAGCAGTACTACTTTCTGCTCGTTGCGGTCGCGCTTACGCTGATCCTGCTCTCTTTCATCAACGACTCGCGGACCGGCCGTGCCTGGCGCGCGCTCCGCGAGGATCCGCTGGCCGCCGAGGCGATGAGCATGCCCGTAAACCGGCTGAAGCTGCTGGCCTTCGTGTTCGGCGCGGCGGCAGCGGGGTTTACGGGCGCGATCTACGGCACGATCGCAACGGCAGCGCTCCCGGGCGACTACGACGTCGGGCTCCTGATCACGATCTACGCGATCATGATCCTGGGCGGGTTCGGGAGCATGATGGGCATCGTCGTCGGCGCCGTGATCGTCAGCAGCGTGCCCGAGCTGCTCCGCTCCTCCGCCAACGCGCGCCCTCTCTTCTACGGAGCGATCCTGCTCGCCCTTCTGGTCAAGGTCCGACCGTGGCGCCTCCTCGCAGCCGAGCTCGGCGGCCTCGTTGCCTTCGGCTTTGCCGCCCACGCGATCGCGTCGGCCGCCTATCCGCGGCTGGTCGACGGCAGTCCTATCGGCTCCGGTGTCGTGCCGCGTGCGCTCGATCACTGGATGCTTTTCCCGAGGGACGCGGTAAAGATCGCGGACGTCGCGTACATCTCCATGGTCGCTGCGATCGTGATCTACCCGCAGCTCAGCCGCCTCTGGCGGGCGATCCTGTTACCGCCGCTTCTCTATCTGGTGATGTTCGTGTGGGAAAACCTGTTGCTTGTGCACATCGGCGGAGCCACGCGGCTGATCCTGCTGGGAGCGCTGCTGGTCGCACTGATGAACGTGCGGCCGCAGGGTCTCTTCGGCAAGGCGTACGTGGAGATCGTCTGATGGGCGACGCTGCGCTGCTCGAGCTTCGAGGGCTCGACAAGTCCTTCGGAGGGCTGCGCGTGATCGCCGAGCTCGACCTCGTCGTGCGCGAGCATGAGATCGTCAGCGTCATCGGGCCGAACGGCGCCGGCAAGACGACGCTCTTCAACCTGATCACCGGGCTCTACCGGCCGGACTCGGGAGAGATCCTGCTCGACGGCAAGAACCTCGTGGGGCTTGCCCCGCACAAGATCACGGATCTCGGGATCGCGCGCACGTTCCAGACGCTGCGTCTCTTCCTGAACATGACGGTCAAGGAAAACGTCATGGCGGCGCAGTACGGCCACACGAAGGTCGGTGTCCTCCGCTCGATGGTCCGGACGCCGGCAGCGCGGAGGGAGGAGAAGCAGATCAATCGGCGCGCCGAGGAGAAGCTCTCCTTTTTCGGCGACAGGCTGATGGGCTACCGCTGGGACCAGTTCGCGTACAGCCTCTCGTATGCGAACCGCCGGCGGCTCGAGATCGCTCGCGCAATGGCCACTGAGCCCCGCGTCCTCCTGCTCGACGAGCCGGCTGCGGGGATGAACCCCAGGGAGACGCATGAGATCACGGAGCTGATCGGCAAGCTGCGAGAGGACGGCGGCTACACGATCCTCGTGATCGAGCACGACATGCACGTCGTCGAAGGGATCTCGGACCGCGTCGTTGCCCTCGATCACGGCGTCAAGATCGCCGAGGGCTCGTTCGACGCGGTCGCCACGGATCCGCGGGTCGTCGAGGCGTACCTCGGCCTGCGCAAGGCGGAGACGAAATGAGCACCAACGGCGCGCCGGACCTCCTGCGACTCAGGCACATCGACACCTACTACGGCCAGATCCACATTCTCGAGAATCTCGAGCTGAACGTTCAGGAGGGAGAGCTCGTCTCCCTGCTCGGCGGCAACGCCTCCGGCAAGTCCACCACGCTCAAGACGATCCTCGGTCTCGTCCGGCCGCGCAGCGGCTCGGTCGAGTTTCGCGGTGAGGAGATCACCAACCGCTCGACGAGCTACCGGATCCAGCGCGGCATGGCGATCGTCCCCGAGAACCGTCGCCTGTTCGGACCGATGACAGTGTTGGAGAACCTCGAGATGGGCGCGTACCTGCACAAAGACGCCAAAGGACGCAAGCGGGACTTCGAGCGCGTCTACACGCTGTTTCCGCTCCTCTACGAGCGCCGCAGTCAGCTCGCGGGCACGCTCTCGGGGGGCGAGCAGCAGATGGTCGCGATGGGACGAGCCCTGATGGCTCGGCCGAAGCTCCTCCTGATGGACGAGCCGTCGATGGGTCTCGCGCCGATCCTTGTCGAACGGAGCTTCGAGATCATCCAGCAGGTCCACGAATCCGGCGTCGCGATGCTCGTGGTCGAACAGAATGCGAACATGGCGCTCTCGATCGCCGACCGCGGTTATGTCCTCTCGACCGGACGATTGGTGCTGAGCGGCCCGGCGAACGAGCTCTTGCAGCACGAAGACCTGAGGAAGGCCTACCTTGGCCGTTGAGGCCGCGACGGTTGCCGAGCGCTGCCGGCACCGCTTCCGGATCTTCGAGCGTCAGGTCTACATCAACTCGTGCTCGCAAGGCGCGCTGTCGGACGCGGTGCGTGCCGCGTACGAGCAGTACCTCGAGGACTGGGACGACAAAGGCGCGCCCTGGGAGTACTGGGTCGAGCGCCAGGAGGCCGCGCGCGCTGCCTTCGCCGGCCTCCTGAACGCAGGCTCAGACGAGATTGCCGTTACGACGTCGCTCTCGGCCGGCGTAAGCGCACTCGCGAGCGGGCTGCGATTCGCGCGGCGCTCGAAGGTGGTGCTCACGGACTGGGAGTTTCCGACGATCGGCCAGATCTGGCATGCGCAGGAGTCGCGCGGTGCGCGTGTCGCCCATGTCGCCGCGGCTCCGGACGGAACGATCCCGATCGAGCATTTCGACAAGGCCATCGACGACGACACGCTGATCGTCTCGATCACGTACGTCTGCTACCGCAACGGGGCGATGATCGACGTTCCCGCGGTGGTCGAGCTTGCCCACGAGCGCGGTGCGCTCGTCCTGCTCGACGCGTTCCAGGCCGTGGGCTCGCTTCCCGTCGACGTCAGGGAGCTCGGCGTCGACTTTCTCGGGGCAGGGGTGCTCAAGTACCTGCTCGGCTCCGCCGGTCTCGGCTTCTTCTACTGCCGGCGAGACCTGGTCGAACGCGTATGGCCGACGCAGACCGGCTGGTTCGCAGACGAGAACATCTTCGCGATGGACCACACCGACTACTCGCCGGCGCCGACAGCCGCGCGCTTCCAATCCGGCACGCCACCCGTCCCGGCGATCTACGCGGGCATCGCCGGCGTCGAGCTGATGGAGGAGATCGGCATCGCGGAGACCCGCGACCACGTGCTCGCCCTGAATGCCCATCTGCTCGAAGGGCTGGACGAGCTCGGCGCTACGGTCGTCACGCCGCGGGAGCCCGAGCGACGCGGCGCGCTCATCTGCGTCAAGTCGACCGACGCAAACGAGCTTGTCGCGGTGCTCGGCCGCGAGGGAATCGTCACCTCGGAGCGGGACGGCAACCTGCGCATCTCCGCACACTGTTACAACACGCGTGAGGACGTCGATACCGTGCTTGCGTCGCTCCGTCGCTCGCACGACCTCCTCGCTTAGCAGTCGCGATCGACGTAGAGCTCGACGTAGGAGCCGCGGCTGCCCGGCGCCGGGTCCTGACCGCACACTTCCCAGAAGTGCTCGATGAGCGGCACGTCGTCGTCCCCGTCGTAGATCTCGGCATCGTGCGCGATCCCGAGCGAGTCGAGCTCGTCGTCAGCGTCTTCGAGGCTCTGGCCGATCACATTCGGGACGACCGTTTCCGTGGGCGGCGGTACCGGACACTCCCGCTCGACCACGAGCTTGACGGTCCGCCCGAGCGTTCCGGGAGTCGGGTCCTGATCGCACACCCACCAGTGAGAGCGGATCACGATGCCGAGCGTTCCGCCGCCGATCTCTTCCCAGTCGAGCCCACGGGCGTCGAGGCGGCCCTCCGCGAGATCGAGGCGTTGCCCTCGGACGTCTGGCACACGCTTTGCCTTGGCCGTCTCGCCGCAGCCGGCGAGCACAAAGATCGCGGCGATGAGTAGAAACGTTCGCATCGCTGAGTGAAATAGCACCGAGCCCCGCAAGGAAAATCAGGGCAGACCCTGAACACGCCCGGGGAGCACCCTCTTTCAGGTGTCGCAGGGTCGTCCTACGCTCGGCCGGAGTGACGATGCAGAGCAACCCTCTCCCAACTTCAACGGAACGCACGGGTGCAACCGCCGCTTTCGCCGTCGCCGGACTTGTCTGGACCGTCTGGCTCGCAGGAATTCTGGATGGCGTTATCCACGGCAATCTCTATCTCGTGTTGTGGGCCGGGAGCGCGGTCGTGCTCTGGTTCATCCTGCTGGAGGAGTTGCGCGATCCGAAGCATTCGGCATTCGCGGTGGCCGTCAAGTGGTGGGTCCTCACGCTCTTCGGGCCGTTCGGGATCGCCTATGTCTTCTACGTGCGCAGCACCAGCTCGGCGACGCAAGCCGGAGAGCTGCATGCTCCCGCGGCCCCGAGGCCCGCCTCCGCTCCACTCACCCTGGAGGCACGAGTCACCTTCCTCGAGCGGCGCGTCTCCGAGCTCCAGTCGACGATCGACGAGCTCCGCGCCGGTCGCCCGGTCGCTCCATCTCGTGCGGCTGCGGCCGCTCCGCCATCCCCGCCGCCCCGACCGACACCGCCTCCGCCGCAGCCGGCTCCGGCCAGGCCGACGCCTCCTCCCAGGCCGACGCCGCGGCCGGTCGCAGAGACGGCACCCGCCGCGACGCCGAAAGGCTTCGACTGGGGCCGCACGATCTCCGTGGAGGACCTGATGGGTGCGAAGGCGCTCGCTTTCACCGGTGGTGTCGTCACGCTCCTCGGTGTCGTCTTCTTCTTCGTGCTCGCGGTCAACCGTGGCTG
>JBKPTB010000010.1:0-3286 GCA_046735315.1 Actinomycetota bacterium | reverse complement strand
GTCCTAGAGGGTCACCCGTGTCAGGGGTGCGCGTCTCAGGCGGCCGCGGGCTTCCGGAGCCCGAAACCGGCCTCCAGCACGTATGTGCGAGCGTCGAGATGAAAACGAACGATCCGGACGTTCGAATCTCCGAGCCAGAGTTCGACCTCGCGTAGAAGGATCGCGAGGTCGCCCTGACGCGCTTGCAGCTCGGCTGCGACGAGGACGACGTCCTGGCAGTCGTAGAGGCCAACATGCCAGCGGAGCCGCAGTCGCTCGCGAAGACTTTCAGCCTGCGTTCGGAAAGGGACTTCGAAGAGGATGGTCTCGTTGAGCGCTTCATCCGCTGGCATAGGAGCAGAATCGCTGCGGCCGCTGGGGCGCCGCCTGACCCACTCGTGTCAATTGCTCCCAGAGCTGTTTGGTTCGCTCGGCGCCAGCCGAGACTTTCTGGTATTCGCGCGCGCGCGTCAACCCAGATGAGGGAGCAGGTGAGGAGTTGGGCCCAGGCTGTCTATCGCCGGCGCACGGGATAGCATCGCGCGGCCCGTGAGGCGGAGCTGCGCGCCGCGGGCACGGCCCAGACCGGGGTTTGAGCCGGTGAGCCAGGCCGTTCTCCCTGGGATGGTCGAGCGACGCTACGGCCGGATGGTCATGGTTTCGTCCGTGACTCTGGCCGGTCGTCACCGCGCCCGGCGCCGCGGCGTCCGCGACGGCGAAGGCGGCGACGACTGCCTCCTCGCAGCACGACGAGCTCGAGGCCGGGCGGCGCACGGGCCGTCGGTCGTCACGGCAGGGCCGAACAGGTGGCGAGGCCTGATCGCCTACCTCGCATCGTAAGAGGCAAGCTACGTCACGGGCCCAGTCGATCGTCGTCGACGGCGGCAACGTGATCCAGGACCTGTACGGCGGTCCCGAATTCTCAGGAGTCAAGAAAGCGGCGGTCGATCAGTGCGCTTCTTCTTCGGCGGTTCGCTCCGCCCACGGAATGGCCTCGAGGCGGTCGTCCGGTATCGGCTGCCCACTCTCGATCGAAACGCCATAGGTCCCCGCGGCAAGCCGCGTCTCGGCGCGCCCGACAGCCGCGAGCTCTTCCCGTAAATCGTCCGCCAGCCCCTCATCGAGCTCGTCCTGGTACAGATCGGATGCCAGATTGGCCGGATTCTCCTCCGACTCCTCACCGGTGTCCTGATGTCGCAGCTGTCCTAGCGCTCGCTCGATCCGCTTGCGCTCGGCGGCCAACAGTTCGCGTGCTCGTTCGGAATCCATCGAGCCACGTTATCCAATGGCGACGGCCGCCGATGAGTTCCGGGCTCTCCAATCGTCTAAACAGGGCCGGCCCAGAAGGGAGCGTTGTGACCCAAATCGATCCAGGCAGCCGGATCCTCACCGGTCGGTGCGAGTGCGGCATGACTCGCTACCGCGTAGCCGACGGGGATCCAGCGTGACAAGCTCGAGGTCGTCGAAGGAGCGGAGACGCTCCTCGTCTGGGGCGATGACACCGCGAACCACACCCGATGCGGGATTTGCGGTTCCCTCCTCCACTCGGTGGTGCGCGACGGTGCGTACGTGCACGTCGCCATGGGCTCGCCCATCGACGATCCGCGCATCCGCCCAACAGAGCACATCTTCGTGGGGTCGAAGGCGCCATGGTTCGAGATCACCGACGACCTGCCGCAGTCCGAGGAGCACTAGATGACGGCAACGAACGCGGTCAACATCTTCAGCGCCCAGAACCTCGAGGGCAGAATCGACGTCGCTCGTGCCGTGAGCTCGGCCGAGACGGCCATGTTCCTCTATGACCTTCAGCCCGGTGAGAGCTCCGCGCCGTATCACTACGAGTACGTCGAAGAATGGCTCCTCGTCGTCGACGGCACGGTGGTGGTGCGCGTCCCTCACGGGGAGCACACACTCGAGCGCGGAGATCTCGTCTGCTTTCCACCGGGTCCGGCCGGGGCGCACAAGCTGATGAACCGGTCGGCGTCGCCGGCGAGGACCTTGATGTTCTCGAGCTCGGAAGTCCCGGCCGTCTCTGTGTACCCCGACAGCGACAAGATCGCCGTGTGGCCCGGCCATGAGTCGGACGAGCTGATCTTCAGACGCGGGAGTGCGGTGCCGTGGTCGGACGGCGAAGAAGGCTGGGAGAGAGCGGACTGAGTCGCGCGGCGGTGTTGCCACCGCAGCGCCGACGTGCAAGGACTGAAGCTCGGGCAAGAAGTCGCCCACTACACACGACTGCACTACTTCCAGCCGCTTCACTGAAGCGGTACGTGAGGGGGGTCGCGTCAGGCGGCCCCCTCACGATGGCGCGACTCGCAGACCCGCAGCGCCGCACTACTATCGACGGGGTGAGCCCGGTCCACCCAACGGTGCAGGTCGTGGGACGTCGGATGGACCCCGAGCACTACCGTCTTCGCGACTTCCTGACACGCACCGCGCAGCCCTACGAATGGCACGAGGCAGGCTCGGCCGATGCCGATCTCCTGCTCGAGAGACTCGGCCTGCTCGACGCGATCCTGCCGGTCCTCGTCGACGGCAATCAAACGTTCACCGGAGCGACGGTCGAGACGGTCGCAGCGGGCTGGGGCGGCCTGCAGCCGCCGAAGCAGGCGCATTACGACTTCGCCGTCATCGGCGCCGGGCCCGCGGGTCTTGCCGCCGCCGTCTACGCGGCTTCCGACGGCCTGTCGACGATCGTGTGCGACCGGGATGTGCCAGGGGGGCAGGCCTCGTACACGGCGATGATCGAGAACTTCTTCGGCTTCCCAGACGGGATCGGCGGTGCCGAGCTGGCGCGGCTGGCAGGTCGGCAGGCAGAGCGCTTCGGCGCCGAGCTGATGTTCCTGCGTGGCGTCCAGGGCAGCCGGCTCAAGGGCCCCGACGAACCACACGAGCTGATCCTCGACGACGGTTCCGAGGTGACTGCGTCAGTTGCCCTGGCGGCCACGGGCATGGATTGGAGGCGACTCGACCTGGACGGCGTCGACGAGCTCCTCGGCCACGGTGTCTATTACGGAGCCGGCCGTAGCGAGGCGGCCCAATGCAGTGGCCAGAGTGTCGTGGTCGTGGGCGCGGGTAATTCGGCGGGCCAGGCCGTGCTCAACTTCGCGAACGCGACGGCCCGCGTCACCATGCTCGTTCGGGGCGACCGCCTCGAGAAGACGATGTCGGCGTACCTGGTCGAGCGGATCAAAAAGCACCCGCTGATCGACATCCATCTGGAGACGCAGTTGACCGAGCTGCACGCGAACGGCGACAAGCTCACGGCCGTGACCTTCGCCGATGCGGCCGGCAAGGCCGAGATGCG
>JBKPTB010000009.1:0-40237 GCA_046735315.1 Actinomycetota bacterium | reverse complement strand
TCAGCGCGACGACGTAATTCAGCATCAGCGACGTGATGATCTCGTTGGTGGAGAAGAACGCGCGCAGGACGCCGGGGATCGCGGCGAGGAAGGCGCCGCCTGCAGCTCCGGCGAGCATCATCGCGCCGATGACGACCGGCGAGGGAGCACCCGCGAGCAGAAGAGCGACGGTCGCGCCGGTGATCGCGCCGGCGTAGAGCTGGCCCTCTCCGCCGATGTTGAACAGCTTCATGCGAAACGCGACCGCCGCCGCCAGTCCGGTGAACGCAAGGGGAGTCGCGGCCACGACCGTCTCCGTCAGGGCGCCGTTGGCGAGAAACGCAGCGTCGAACAATCGCCTGAACGTGTGCAGCGGCGGGTGATGGGTCGCGAGGAGGACGATCGCCGCGAACAGGAAGGCGACCGCAATCGACAGGACGGGAACGGCGACCGACAACCACCGGGGTTGGTCGAGCCGGCGCTCGATGCGAATCACGACCGCTCCTCGCCGCCCGCCATCAAGAGCCCCAGCTCTTCGACGGTTGCGCTCGCGGCATCACGCTCTCCGACGACCGCGCCCTCGTACATGACGACCACACGGTCCGCGAGCGCGAGGATCTCGTCGAGGTCTTCGCTGATCAGGAGCAGTGCCATCCCGCGTTCAGCTGCGGTTCGGAGATAGGAGTGCACGGTCTCGATTCCGGCGACGTCGAGACCCCGCGTGGGCGATGCGGCGATGAGGACAGCAGGATCTCCGGAGAACTCGCGCCCAAGCACCACCTTCTGCAGGTTTCCGCCCGAGAGCTGCCGCGCAGGGACCTCCGGACCGGCAGCCCGCACGTCGTAGCGCTCCATCAACGCCCGTGCGAGCTCGCGAATCCTGCGGACGACGAGCAGCGGCCCACGAGACGCCGGCGGCTTCCGGTACGACTTCAACACGACGTTCGACGCCACGGTCAGACTCGGCGCGACCCCGGTGCCGAGCCGGTCCTCCGGGACATACGCGATGCCGGCCGCAATTGCCTCGCGTGGATCCCCACCCTCCAGCGCCCGTCCGACGACGGTGATGCGGCCGCGAGTCGGAGGACGCATCCCTGCGATCGTGTCCGCCAGCTCGCGCTGCCCGTTTCCGGCCACCCCAGCGACGGCGACGATCTCGCCGGCCCGCACGACGAGCGAGACGTCCCTGACCGCGGGCACGCCACGGTCGCCGTCCGCCCAGACCTGGTCGAGCTGCAGCCGGACGGCGCCAACCTCGCGGCGGCCATTCTGCCGCCCGAGCTCGATTTCGCGTCCGACCATCAAGGCGGCGAGCGAACGCGGTGTGGCTTCTGCCGCCGGCACGGTCGCAACCGACTTGCCGCGCCGAAGAACCGTGACGCGGTCCGCCACCGCCTTCACCTCGTGGAGCTTGTGGGAGATGAAGATCACCGTTCGGCCTTCGTGCGCCATCGCCCGGACTGTCTCGAACAAGGCGTCGGCTTCCTGCGGCGTGAGCACGGCAGTCGGCTCGTCGAGGATGAGGATTCGGGCATCCTGGTAGAGGGCCTTCAGGATCTCGACGCGCTGCTGCTCACCGAGCGAGAGCTGCCAGATCCTCGCCCGCGGGTCGACCGCCACGCCGTAGCGCGAGGAAAGCTCCGCAACGTTGCGCTCGATCGCGCGGGCGCGTAGGAGGAATCTCCTGCCAACGTCGCGGTGATCGCCGAGCACGACGTTCTCCGCGACCGTGAAGGGAGACACGAGCCGGAAGTGCTGGTGCACCATCGCGATCCCCGCGTCGATTGCATCCCGCGGCGAATGGAACTCGACCGGTTCTCCGAAGAGCGAGATGTTCCCTTCGTCGGGGCGATAGAGCCCGGTGAGGATGTTGGACAGCGTGGTCTTGCCGGCGCCGTTCTCACCCAGGAGTGCATGAACCTCGCCGGCCGCTGCCTCGAAGTCCACGTGCTCGTTCGCAACGACGGCGGGGAACCGCTTCGTGATTCCCCGCAGCGCGACCGCAGGAGGTGGCGGGGAGGCGTACGCCTCCCCGCCGGAGCTGTCAGCCCTTGGCGCTACCGATCACGCCTCTCACGAGCCAGTTCATGGCGTAGAGCTCCTTGACCGTGAGCCGCTTCCCTTTCTTGACCCGGAGCTTGCCCTTCTGGTCGTACAGCGGACCTGCGAATTCGTAGAACTTGCCGCTGAGCAAAGCGGCCTTCTTCGCCGCGATCATCCGCTTCGTCTTCGCCTTCACCTTCGGCCCGTAGGGCGCGAGGCCGGTGAAACCGTCCTTGATGGTGCCGTAGTAGAAGCCCGTCTTCCAGGTCCCGTTCATCGCGGCCTTCGTGCGCCGGAGGTAGTACGGGCCCCAGTTGTAGACGGCCGCCGTCAGCCACTGCTTCGGCGCGAAGGTGTGCGCGTCCGAGTCGTAACCGACCCACGGAATCCCCTTGGATTCGGCGTACTGCCCGGTCGCGGGGCTGTCGACGTTCTGGCCGAGGACGTCGGCACCCGCGGCAACCAGGCTCTGTGCCGCCTTCTTCTCCTTGCCGAGGTCGAGCCAGGAGTTGGTCCAGATCAACCGAACCTTTGCGCCCGGATGCGTCGCCTGGGCGCCGAGCGCGAACGCGTTGGCGTGACGGATCACCTCGGGGATCGCGAAGGGCACCACGTAGCCGACAACACCCTTCTTCGTCGCGGCTCCGGCCGCCATCCCGGACAGATAGATCGAGTCCTCCCCCGCTCCGAAGTACTCGGCGAGGTTCTTCGACTGCGCCGTTCCGGTCGCCTGCTCGAACAGCACGTCGGGATGCTTCTGCGCCTCCGAGACCATGCAGTTCTGGAAACCGAAGGACGTCGAGAAGATGAGCTTGTTGCCGTCGCGGATCAGGCTCTCGATCACCTGGCAGGTCTGAGGCCCTTCGGGGACGAGTTCCTTGAACGTCGTCTCGACGTTCGAGCCGAGCTTGTTCTGGACGTAAAGACGACCCTTGTCGTGCGCCTGCGACCAGCCGTGGTCGTCGTGTGGGCCGACGTAGATCCAGGCGACCTTGAAGGCGGCCGACCGCTTGTGCGTCTTCGCAGAGCCGGTCGAGACGCCGAGCGCGAGGAGCAGCGCGGCGGCGAGCGCGAACGGCAAAGCGAGAGCGAACTTCCTCTTCCTCATGTTCTCCTCTCTCCTGAGCCGGGGCCGTGCGCTCGCGACTATAGGACGGTGGGCGGGCGGTGCCTAGAGGTCGGGTCTGAAATTCCGCCGACGTCGGGGGCGCTCCAGACCAAGCCGGGCAGTGCGGGCGTTCGCGGCACGTAGCAGCGCTACGGGCCGCGGGCGAACGTGCTGATCCGGCGCCGCGTCTGGAGCGTCATCCGGCCCGGCGGAATTTCGGACCAGGCCTTTAGTCGGTGCCGGAAATGAGCCTGGCGAGCGCGCCCGCGAGGACCTCCACGGCCAGCTCGACGTCCTCCGGCGCGGATTCCTCGAGTGGCGAATGGCTGACGCCGCCGTTCAGGCTGCGAACGAAGAGCATCGCGGTGGGTACACCCGCGCCCGCCAGGACGGCGGCATCGTGACCCGCACCGGACGGGAGCTCGACGACCGGCAGACGCCTCGCCTCGAGTTCGGCGCGGAAGGCCCCGAGCGGCTCGCGTGCCATCGGCACCGGCTCGAGTCGAAAGTCCGGGCGGGTGAGCTCCAGCTCGTCGACGAGCCGGTCGAGACGCGCGCGATCCGGCGCCCGTGCGTCGACCGATATGCGCACACGACTCGGAATCACGTTGGCTGCGCCCGGCTCGACGTCGATCTGCCCGACCGTCGCGACCGCGTCCGGGATGGCTGCGGCCGTATCGCGCATGCGGAGGATGTACTCGGCGGCCGCAACCAGCGCGTCGGCACGGCCCTCCATCGGCACCGTGCCTGCATGGCCCGCTCGCCCCTCGAAGATGCGTTCGCCGCGCACGATGCCGACGATTCCCATGGCCAGCCCGAGCGGCGCGCCGGCGCGTTCCAGGACCGGGCCCTGCTCGACGTGCACCTCCAGGAAGCACCGGGGAAGCGCCTCACGCTGCACGAAGGCCGAGCTGCCGATGCAGCCGCGCTCCTCGTCACGGAAGACGACGACCGTTCCGGAGCCCACGCGCTCGACCGCCTCGATGCCGGCGACGACGCCGAGGGCGCCGTCGAACTTCCCGCCACTCGGGACGGAGTCGAGATGTGAGCCCGTCCAGATCTCCCCATCTCCCAGCCGGCCGATGAGGTTGCCGATGCCGTCGGTCTCGACCCTGAACCCCCCCTCTTCCATCCAGCGGCCTGCGAGCTCGTGCGCCTCCTGCTCGGCCGTCGTTCCGCCGACGCGGTTCGCGCCGACCCCTTCGCCGATGGAATAGAGCTCGTCGAGCCGTTCGTGCACACGCACGTCCCGATCATCCCCTGTGGCCGTGACGGCGATCCGCCGGTCTAGAGGCCGAACGGATTGAACGGCTTCGGGCTCGTCGAGACGAGCACGCTCTTCGTCTCGAGGTAGAGCTCGAGCGTCTCGAGCCCCAGCTCGCGGCCGAAGCCGGACTGCTTGTAGCCGCCGAACGGAATGCCTGGGAATGCCGTGTAGGGAACGTTGATGCCGACCGTCCCGGCCTTGATCCTGCTTGCGAGACGATGTCCGCGCGCCGGATCGCCGGTCCACACGGTGGCCATCAGGCCGTAGCGGACGTCGTTCGCGATCCGCACTGCGTCCTTCTCGTCCTCGAAGGGAATGACGGTCACGACCGGGCCGAAGATCTCCTCTTGCGCGACGGTCATCGCACTCTCCACCTGCGTGAGGACGGTGGGCGGATAGAACGCACCCAGGCCGTCGCCGATCGCTCCGCCCGTGACGACTTCGGCGCCCTCTTCACGTCCCTGCTCGACGAAGCCGTGCACCTTGTCGCGGTGCTCCGGCGAGATCAGCGAGCCGACCTGCGTCTCGGGATCGAGTGGGTCGCCGACCTTGAGTCGTTCGGTCTGCTCAGAGAACCTGGAGACGAAGTCGTCGTAGATCGACCGCTCGACGAGCACGCGCGATCGCGCCTCGCAGCTCTGTCCCGCCGAGTAGTAGATCGCCCAGACCGAGCTCGGAATGGCGTCGTCGAGATTCGCGTCGGCGAAGACGAGGTTGGGGCTCTTGCCGCCGAGCTCGAGCGTGATCCGCTTGATCGGACCAGACGCCAGCCGCATGATCTCGCCGCCGGTCTCGGTCGAGCCCGTGAAGGCGATCTTGTCGACCCCCGGATGCCGAACGAGGTAAGCCCCAGTCGTTTTCCCTGGGCCCGGGACGATGTTCACCGCACCGGGTGGGAAGCCGACCTCGGCCGCGAGCTCGCCCAGACGAAGCGCCGTCAGCGGCGTCGCGGAGTCCGGCTTGAGGACGACCGAGCAACCCGCGGCGAGCGCGGGCGCAAGCTTCCACGTCGTCATCATCAACGGGTAGTTCCACGGGACTATCTGTCCCGCCACGCCGACCGGTTCCTTCAACGAGTAAAAGAGGAGAGAGCCGCCGAGCGTGTTCGCGCGTCCCGCGATCGACGCAATCGCCGAGCCGTAGAACCTGAAGTTCTCGACGGCCTGGTTCAGCTCCGCCTTGACCGACGAGAGCGCCTTGCCGACGTTCCGCACCTCGAGCTCGGCGAGCTCCTTGCGGTTCGCGACGATGGCGTCTGCAAGCGCGTGCAGCAGCCGCGAGCGCTCGGTCGGCGGAGTCTTTCCCCACGGGCCCTCGAGCGCGGACCGCGCGGCCTCGACCGCTCGGTCGATGTCGGCCTCGCCGCCCATCGCCACGCGCGCCAGCGGCTCGCCTGTCGCAGGCTCCGCGAGCTCTCGAACCTCTCCGGACGCCGGCTCGACGAGCTCGCCGTTGATGAAGAGCCCGAACTCCTGCGTCGCGACCGCCATCGCCGCTTGAGGATACGGGTTTGGCGCCTTTCGACGCCGCGGCGCCTCCTAAGGAAGCTTCGGCAGCTCGGGCAGCTGAGCTACGTCACCCGGGAGCTCGACCTGCGGAAGCACCACGGGAGGCGGGGAGACTTCCGGAACCGTGACCGGCAACACGTCGGTCACAGCGGGAACGGTCGGCAGAGGCGTCGGTGAGGTCGGCGTCGAAGCGGTCGGCGGCGATGCGTCCGTTTTCTCACGCGGGCTCACGTCCGGACGGCTCGGCGCCGACGACGTTCCACCGGATGCCGTCTCGCCCTGCGCCGCGGCAGTCGGCGAAGACACCCGTACCGTTTGCGATCTGCGAGCACGCGCACCTCGTTTGACCCCTTCGACCGTCCGCACCGGAGCCGGCGTCCTCGTGCGAGCGCCCGAACCTGGGACGCTCGGAATCGCGTGGACGGGCTCCGCTGCGTCGGAGCGCAGCACCGGAGCAACTGCGAGGGTCGCGGTCGTCGCAACGGCGGCGGTGACCGCGGCCAGCTTGATCGGGACGGCGCTGCCGTCGAAGAACCAGCGGAAGAGCGCAACGAAGGACGCCGCTGCGCCGCGACGGCGCGACACGCCCGTCTGCTCGAGCTGATCGGCAACAGAGCGTCGCGCACGAAAGAGCAGCGTCTCCACTGCAGCGACCGAGACGCCGAGCTCGCCGGCAATCTCCTCGTAGGTCATGCCCTGAAACTCACGGAGAAGCAGGGCCCGCCGCTGGCGCTCGGGAATCGCGCCGAGCGCCCGGGTGAGCTCGCCGACGGACAAGCTCGCAGTGCGTTCCGGAGTCGCCAGAACTTCCTGCAGGCTCTCGAGATCGTCGGCGGATTCCAGGCGACGCCGGCGCGACGACGACTCGGTGCGGTTGTAACAGACGTTGCGCGCGATCTTGAACAGCCACGCCAGCTCGAACTGCGGGATGACGCCGCGGTCGAGCCCGCGTTGCGCGTTCATGAACGTGGTCTGAACCGCGTCCTCCGCCTCCTCACGTGACCCGAGCAGGCTGAGGCAGTAGCCGAAGATGCGGCCCGAATGGCGCTCGTACAGAAGCCGCGTCGCTTCAGCGGGAAGTGGTCGCGGTCCTGGGTGTAGGGGAGTTGGTGCGACTGCGCTCAAGCGATCTCACTCTGGGTCAGATTTGACGTTTGTGCAAGGGCTCGAGGGGAGTGCCGCAGGCGCCTTGCGGCAGGAAGGCGCCTGCGGCTTGGGGGGAGGTCAATGGAGCAATGCGGACGGTCGAGCGAGGTAGAAACCCTGGCCATAGGCGACTCCCAGGGCCCGCAGCAGGGCGAGATCCTCGTCGCTGGAGATCCCCTCGGCGACGATCGAGGCGCCGACTCCCTCAGCGAAGCCGACGAGCGAGGTGGCGAGCGCCTCCCGCGCCGGATCCCGCGAGATCTCCTGCGTGAGGCTGAGATCGAGCTTCACGATGTCGGGAGCCAGGCGGAGGATGTGCCGGAGGTTGGCGAACCCCGCTCCGACGTCGTCGATCGCGACCTGGGCACCGCGCTGGCGAAGCGGTGCCAGCGCACGCTGAAGCTCTTCGTAGTCGTCGACCTGGGCGTGCTCGGTGATCTCGACCACGACCCTGTCCGCGACGTCGATGAGCAGCTCGGAGAAGCGGCGGTCGAGTGCAGTCGTCGGGGAGACGTTGAGCGCGAGGGCGACATCCGGCGGAAAGTCGTCGAGTCGCTGCAGAGCTGAGCGGATCGCCGCAAGCTCGAGCTCGACGCCGAGACCGACCTCGGTTGCCTCGGCGAACCAGGCCGAGGGCGACCGCATCGGCTCGGTCCAGAACCGCGCCAATGCCTCGAGCGTGACGATCCGGCAGTCGGCCAGATCGAAGACGGGCTGGAATTCGATGTCGATCTCGTCGCGGTCGAGCACGTCGCGGACGCGCGACCACTCCAGCTTGCGCTTCTCGCCTTCGAGCTGACCTCGGTCGATGTGGTCGGCCACGATCTCCGCGAGCACGTTTAGGAAACGCGCGTCACGGTCGTTGAGCGACGGCTCGGCGGACCTGCTGAGACAGCACAGCGTTCCGTACAGAGTTCCGTCCCAGAGCCGGATGGGCGCACCGACGTAGGCGCCGATTCCCGACTCGCGCGTGAGCGGAAGGTCCGCCGTGCGTTCGTCGAACGCCGCGTTCTGCACCAGGTGAGGCAGCTCGCCCTGAACCATCCGGCGGCAATACGTCTGCTCGGCGGGGATCCGCTTCCCGATGTCGAGATCGAACCATTCCTGCTCACCGTCGACGGCCTGGACGACGAAGTCGCCGTCGAAGGCGCCGACGAGCGCGACGTCCATGTCGAGCGCGCCGCGGGCCAGCGAGAGAATGCGCTCGATCGCTTCGTTCGATCCGTCGAGGGTGAGCCGCGCCAGCTCGGATAGGCCCTCGAGACCGGGCGCGCTCTTGGTGGAGATGATGCCGCTCATTTAGGCCGTCCTTGCTTCGTCTCGGCGATGGGTGGGAAACGGCACGACCGTCGAGGTCTGACCGAGCTCGAGGATCGAGTCGATCAGCTCCAAGGCCGGCGTGTCCTTGGTCAGATAGCGCCTGGCGCCTGCCGCCAGGGCGTGTGACGCGATCTCGGAGGAACGGGCCGAAGTGACGATCGTGACCCAGGAGCGAGGTGACACCTCACGCACGCGGCGGGTCGCCTCGATGCCGTCCATGCACGGCATGTGAACGTCCATCAGCACCACGTCCGGTTGGAGCGATTCGGCCAACGACACCGCCTCCGCCCCGTCCCTCGCCCAGCCGACGACTTCGATGCGGTCGTCGATGCCGAGCGTGAACATCAGGGCCTCCGCGAACAGCGCGTGGTCGTCGACAACGAGGACACGCACCGTTCGCTGGCTGTTGGTTACCGCAGTAAGCCTCTTTCGTCGCATCGGCGGAGGGGAACGCCCCCTCCCCGCAAACTTGCGACCTCACGCACAAGATCACTCGTTCGAGTGACTGGCCCTCAGGAACCGTGCGGAACGGAGCGCGTCGCCGAAAAGACCACGGCGCGGCGAACGTCGGCCTGCCGCTCGGCGTAGAGCACCTTGCGAACGTAGAGCACCGCGTGGGAGTCGCCACCGGCGCAGCGGAACGACGGCTCCCCGACCAGCCTTCGGTCTGGAGGGCTGCCGCGGGCGACGAGTACCACAGACCCTTCACGTAGCAGGCGATCTCCCGCAGGCGCGGCATCGAGCCAGTCGAGATACAGGCGCTGATCCTGCATCGCGAACGCATCGAGCGGGTTGGCGATCCACACGCGGTGGCCCTCGAGAGCGAGCCGCTCGGCGTCGAGGCCGTCGGCAAGGATCGGCCTGCCGGCCGCGAGCGCCACTGCGCGGTCGCGGATCCGGTCACTCGCACCGCCCGCCGGCGCCGGTTGCAACACGCCGGCGATCAGGAACGCTGCCGGGACCCAACCGCAGAGGAGCATCGCCCTCCGGCGCGGGACGAATTCGGGCAGGAACCGCTCGCCGAGGCCGCGAGCCGCGGGCGCGGCGACGATGCAGATCAGCCAGACGGAGTTCCGACCGGCGTGAATCGTGAACGTGGCGAAGGCGGCGACGCAGGCCAGCTCCCAGAGCTGCAGGCCGTAACGCAACGCGAACATGATGAGCGGAACGGCCAGAGCGACGAAGAGCACGTCGAACGGCGAGTGCGAAGAGAGCGGCGCCCACATCCCCTCGCCACGGAGCGCGGCCTCGCTGCGCAGCACGCCGAGGTAATAGTCGGCCGAGTCGCCCCACGCCGGGGTCAGGAAGAGCGCAAGGGTCGAAGAGGTGAGGACTCCAGCGGCGACGATCGGATCGCGCCGAAAGCGCTCGAAGACCAGATACGCGCTTGCGACGGAGAGGCCGACCAGCACGGCGCCGTGCAGGTTGGCCCACAGCGCCGTCAGTGGGACGAGCAGCCAGATCCTCTTGGAAGGCGAGCGAGCCTCGGCTCGCAGCAGGAGAAGCACGCCGCAGAAGAGCACGAGCGAAAAGAGTTGCGCGCGCACGATGATGAACGAGGGCGCAGCGGCGAAGAAGACGACCACGAGCACCGCGGCACTCGCGGCATCCGGCGCGCCGAGCACACGCATGCCGAGTGCGAGGAGCGTGAGCGCAGCCGTCGCCGAAACGAGCTGCGCCAGGAGAAGCCCCTTGTCGCCACCGACGACCTGCAACGCATGGAAGATCAGCTCACCGAGGACGGGGACGTTGACCCAGTCCATCGAGGGTGCGGCCGCATAGGGGACGCCGGAGGGAATCGAGCCCCTCTCGGCGATCTCCTCCCCGAGGGCGGCAAGCCAGCGCGCGTCAGCCCCCACCGTGGCCAGGACCGCGCAGGAGCCCGCCCCGAAGGCGACGGCAAGCCAGGTCAGCCTGGAGCTCTGCGGCAGGCGCTCCACACACGCTGCATCGGCCTCGTCGAGGCCCCTCTGTAGGACCTAGGCCGGGCGCTCGAAGAGCGCGGCCTGGCCCTGACCGACCCCGACGCAAAGGGTCGCCAGGCCGTAACGGCCGCCGCGGCGTCGCAGCTCGTGGAGAAGCGATACGACGAGGCGGGCGCCGCTCATGCCGAGCGGATGCCCGACTGCGATGGCGCCGCCGTTCACGTTCACCCTCTCCTCGTCCAGACCGAGCTCGCGGATGACCACGAGACTCTGCGAGGCGAATGCCTCGTTCAGCTCCACGAGGTCGATCTCGTCCACAGCCACGCCCGTGCGCGCCAGAAGCTTGCGAACCGCAGGCACCGGCCCGATGCCCATCACGCGGGGATCGACTCCGGCGACGGCGCTGCCGACGAAGCGTCCGAGCGGCTCGACACCGAGAGCGCGGGCCTTCTCCTCGCTCGCGATCACGAGCGCCGCTGCGCCATCGTTGATGCCGCTGGCGTTTCCGGCAGTCACACTGCCGCCTGCTCGGAAGGCGGGCTCGAGACCGGCGAGCTTCTCGGCGTTCGTGTCCGGACGAGGATGCTCGTCCCGTGCGATCCCGTCTACCGGCACGAGCTCGTCGTCGAAGCGGCCGGCCTGCGCGGCCGCGGCCCATCGTCGCTGCGAACGGAGCGCGAACTCGTCCTGCTCCTCTCGAGAGACGTGCCAACGCTCGGCGACGTTCTCTCCAGTCTCACCCATCGACTCGAGCGGAAACCGCTCGGCGAGGCGCGGGTTCGGGAAGCGCCAGCCGAGCTGCGTGTCGTACTCGGTCTCGTCACCGTACTCAGGCTTTGCCCGCACGAGCGGCGCACGGCTCATGGACTCCACGCCGCCGGCGACGAAGAGGTCGCCGTCGCCGGCCGCGATCGCGTGACACGCGGACACGACGGCGCTCAAGCCCGAGGCGCAGAGACGGTTGACGGTGACACCCGCAACGCTCTCCGGCAATCCGGCGAGCAACACCGCCATCCGTGCGACGTTGCGATTGTCCTCTCCGGCCTGGTTCGCCGCGCCGAGGTAGACGTCCTCGATCTCGTCGGCACGCACACCCGCACGCCGCACGGCTTCGGATATCACCGTGGCGGCGAGATCGTCAGGGCGGACGCCCGACAGCGCGCCGCGGCGACGCCCGATCGGCGTGCGCACTCCCGAAAGGATGACGGCGCGGCTCACGATCCGACGAACTCGACGCGCACGGGCCGTTCGTAGGCGCCCGTCTTCTCGGCGCGGCTCAGCAACTCGACCACCGCGTGACGCCCCTCATCGCCGTAGTCGACGGTCAGCTCGTTGACGTACATGTCGATGAAGCGATCCGCTGTCTCGGTATCGAGCTCGCGGGCAAAACCGAGCGCGTAACGCGTCGCCTCCTCCCGATTCGCGAAGCCGGCCTCGATCGATTCGCGAAGGACGCCCGAGAGATCGCCGAGACGCGGAAGGTCACGCCTCGCGACATTCACCCCGAGTGGAAGTGGCAGACCAGTCTCGAGCAACCACCACTCGCCGAGGTCCAGCACCTTGACGAGCCCTTCAGCTGCATAGGTGAGCTGTCCCTCGTGGATCAACAGGCCCGCGTCAGCCGCGCCGGATTTCACCTCGTCGAGGATCTGATCGAACGGAAGAGTCCGGTGCGCGAACCCGCCGCCGAGCGCCATGCCGAGCACGAGGAAGGCAGTGGTCAATCGCCCGGGCACGACGACCTCGAGCTCGCGAAGATCCTTCAGCGAGACGGCCTGCCGCGCGACGACGATGGGGCCGTAACCGGAGCCGATCGATGCGCCGTGCGGGAGGAGCGCGTACTCGTCCTGCACGAGCGGATAGGTGGCGAGTGAGAGCGCGGTCACTTCGAGGCGGCCCTCGAGCGCCCACTCGTTCAGGACCTGGATGTCTTCGGGCACGAACTCGAACTCGAACCCGCGTGGGTCCACGCGATTCGAGACGAGGCCCCAGGCCATGAAGGCGTCGTCCGGATCCGCCGAGTGCCCGACGCGGATGCGCACGAGGATGAGCCTAGTGGCGCCTCCGGTGCTTCTGTCGCGCTTCTGGGTCGCGCGCGCCAAGCCAGGGGCCGCGTGATCGCGGGTCAGAACGCGACAAGTAGTGGCGGAGGCGGCACACTGTTGGACAGTGGCCAAGCCGGCGCTGACGGATGCGATCCAGGACTATCTGCGCGAGATCTACAAGCTCGGAGCGGACGGTGGACGCGTCTCCGTGACCGCGCTTGCGAAGCGCCTGGGAGTCTCGCCCGCCTCGGCGAGCGCGATGGTGAAGAAGCTCGCCGCGCTCGACCTCGCCGTGCACCAGCCCTACCGCGGTATCACGCTCACGAATGCGGGTGAACGGGTCGCGCTCGAGGTCATTCGCCACCACCGGCTGCTCGAGCTCTATCTCGCGGAGACCCTCGGCGTCGATGTCGACGAGGTGCACGGCGAGGCGGAGCGACTCGAACACGTGCTCTCGGAAGAGCTGGAGGAACGAATCGACAAGGCGCTCGGCTTCCCGACACACGACCCCCACGGCGACCCGATCCCGGACGCCAACCTCAAGTGGCCGGCCGGGCAAGCGGGCCGGCCGCGTTAGCGGACCGGGGGGAAGGGGTTCGGGGAAACCGGGAGGTTTCCCCGACTACGACCCAGAGCGGCCGAAAAACCAGCGCTCGAGCGGCTTCAGGAGCTCGCTGCGGGTGAACGGCCTCAGCTTCTCCGCGTGTCCGTCGCGTTCCGACACGCTGAGGTCGTCCTCGAGCGCTCCGTTCGCCGCTTCGAGCGCGTCGTCGAGCTCGAAACCCTCGAACACGTAATCGTCCCGGCGGGGCTCGTCCGTCGCCCGATGTTGCGCGTTGACCGCCCTGCCGACGGCCCAGAGCGCGCCCTGTTTGCGCTCGATCCAGATGAGGACGGTCTCCTCGACGCCCGCGTCGTCCACTCCGTGGACGACGCGCTCGGCGAAGCGGCCCTCCGTGGACTTCCGCCTCACGGACTCAAGGATACAATCGGTCCGATGCAGCGATTCGGAAGCTTGCTGCGCTCGCCGTTCTCCTTTCTCTTCGCCCGCTCGAGCACCGAGGACCGGGTCGCCGCGTACGTCATTCGTGAGCACGGTCGCGGACGTGGGCTCGCCGAGATCCTCGAAGACCGGTACGTCCAGAACCGGCTCACCCCGCAGCAGCGTCTCCGACTGCTCGATCGGCCCGAGCTGATCCAGGCTTTGGGCGACGAAACGGTCGAGGACACTCGGCGCGAGATCGAAGCGGCCCGAACCTAGTCGTCGGTTGGGAGCCCGCGCGCACGTGCACGCTCGACGACCGCCGCTGCGATCGCGACATCCCACGCAGCGAGGCCGTTCGACTTGAACAGAACGATGTCGTCCGGCGACTGACGGCCGGGCAACTCACCCGAAACGACTTCGTGCAGCTCGTGGACCTCGAGCCAGTCCAGCACGCCCTGCTGGACCGGCTCGATCAGGTCGGCGGATTCGATTCGCGCTTGCTCGCGCCAGTCGCAGCAGACGAACGACGCGCGCTCGAGCACGACATTGTCCAGCTCGCGCGAGGCAGGGTTGTTCGCGCCGGCCGCGCAGACGAGCGCACCCGGCCGGAGCCACTCGCCGCGGAGGACCGGGTCGCGAGAGGTCGTGATCGTGACGACGACGTCCTGCTCCGCCGCCTCGCGATTGCTCTCTGCAGCTTCGGCACCCACGAGATCACAGAAAGCACGCAGGTTGCGCTCCGTCCGGCAGTACGCGACGACGTGGTCGATCGTCGGGACGGCGTCGCGGATACAGGCCACCTGTGTCTCGGCTTGCCCGCCACAGCCGATCACCCCGAGCGTCTGGGCACCCTTCCGAGCGAGGTACTTGGCGGCGACGGCGCTCGCTGCACCCGTGCGGAGGCGACCGAGGTGGTCCGCCTCGATCAGCGCGACGAGCTCCGGATGATCGGCGGAGAAGAGCGCCACCACGAATGCGGTGCCTTCGGCGAAACCTGCATACGCCTTGACACCCGCGTAGCCGAGCTCGAGGTCGGATGCAGCCATGTCGGCCAGTCGACCGTCCTCGAGCTTCAACCTCCGTCGGGGCGCGATCTCGACCGAGCCCACCGCCATCCTCTGGAACGAGCCCTCGACGGCAGCGACCGCATCGGCGGGGGTGAGCAGCTCCTGGACGTCGCGTTCCGAGAGGAAGAGCGTCACACGAGCTCGGTGCCGTCTGCGACCACGATCCGCTTGCCCTCGATCTTGACAACGGATTCCCACGGGACAGCGTTGGGGCGGTGCGAGGCGGGCTTGCCGACGCCGAGATGCTCCAGAAACCCCCGGCGACCGACGACGATCGCCTCGACGGTGGGACGTCCCTGCCCGATGACCGCCCGGAGGTCGCGCACCTTGCCGAGGGGCCGGCCCGACTGGGTCTCGACCATCCGCCCGAGGAACGAGGAGTAGGTCCTCAGCGGTCCGCTCCCGGGATGCGGTCGAAGAACGGTCGCAACCGGTCGTCGCCGCGTCCGAGACCGAGGTCTTGGGCGCGCTTTCGAAGCTTGACGTGTGCCGCCACGCCCTCGACGTCATCCCAGGGGACCCGGACCGTCCGGCCCCCACCGAGCCAACCCACGAAGCGGCCGAGCAAGCCGGCTCGCTGTCCCCACACTCCCGGTCCGCTCAGGATTGCCACCACCTCGAGCGACTCGCCGGGATTGCCCTCGAGCGCAAGATCGTCGACGTTGCCGCAGCGCCGCCCTTCGGAGTCGAGGAGCTGATGATCGACGAGGTGGAGACCGATGTCGACTTTCTCGTTCAGTTCTGCCCCACGTTCGTGAGGATCATCAGCGGTATCGCGGCCAGGGAGACGACGAGGATGACGACGAGGTAGATCAGTCCGAGGATGTTTGCGAGCTTGCCGTTCGTGTACTCGCGCATGTAACTGCGATCGTTGGCGACGAGCAAGATGGGTATGTACGTGAGCGGCAACGCGACCGCGGAGAAGATCACAGCGTACTCGGTCAGCTGAACCGGATCCACGCCCGTCATCACCAGACCGAGCGCGACTACGAGCAACACCAACCACGTCAGGGTGAAGCGCGGCGCGCCGCGCGGGTGGCGATAACGGCCCCACTCCCAACCGAGGAACTGCGCCAGGGCGTACGCCCCCGAGAAGAGCGTGTCGATGGCGGCGCCTCCGACCGCGAAGAGGATGCCGACGAGCGCGAGGAGCAGTCCGATCTGGCCGAGCGGAACCTCGGTTCCCATCGTGATCGAACCCAGGAACTCCGGCTCGATCCCCTTGCCCAGGAAGAGGGCGCCACCGACGATCATCAGCGCGAAGGATAGGAACCCGCCGAGCCCGTATCCGATCATCGCGTTCGCCTTGTTCAGCCCGAGGTCCTTCGGCCCCCACCGCTCCTCGATCCCGCCCGAGGAGTAGAAGTAGACCTCGTAGGGCGTCATCGCTGCGCCAAGCAGGCCGATCGCGAAGTACGCGTACAGCAGCGGGCTTTTCGTCTGCATGTGCGGGACGAACCCGTGGCCGACCGCACCCCAGTCCGGGTGGAGCTTGACCGCGGCCACCGCGAAGACGAGGAGACACAGGCCCCCATAGCCGAAGATCCGTTCGATCCAGTCGAACGACGTCACCCACACGACGAGGACGAGAGCGACGCCGGCGATGAGGATCAGCCAGCGATAGGGAAGGCCGGAAAGAAGTTGCAAGCAGATTGCAACGCCGCCGATCTCCGCGGTCAGCGTCAGCAGATTGACGAACTGCGCGGCGATGAGTGCCATCAGACCGGTCTTGAAGCCGAGGCGCTCCCTCACCGCGTCGAAGACCGCTTTCTTCGACACTGCCGCAACGCGTCCGCACATCTCCGAGTACGTGATGATCCCGATCACGCCGATCACGACGACCCAGAGGAGCTGGTAGCCGAAGGTCGCGCCGGCCGAGACGTTGAACACGAGATCGCCGATGTCGACGAACCCGCCGATCGCGGCGAGGATTCCGAGCGCGATCTGGAAGATCTTCATTTCGAGAGCTCGTCCGCGGCTTCGGCGTCTTTCGAGAGCGGCCGCTTCAGAGACGCCGCAACGACGCGATCGGTCGGATGTCGATGGAGGCGATCGAGCTCGCCCGACACCTTCCCGGCCAGCTTCGAGAGCCGCCGCACCTTCGTTTCGATCCCGGGCGACGTGGGCCTCTCGGCCAGGGAGTCGGCGAGACCAGAGGCCGCCTGCGACAGCTCGTTCGCGTGCACTTGGGCGAAGTTCCTGGTGGAGGCGCCCTTGGAGACATCGTTCGCCAGCAGCTCGCCTTCACTCGCAAGGGAGGCGACCTTCTCCGCATCACGCTTGAGCGCGTGCTTGTCGACCGTACCGCCGTTGCAACCGGCCAGAACGAGGGCGAACAGGACGACCGCGAAGGCGCGGCTCACTGCCTCTTGACGATGCTGATGGACCCGCTCCTCTCGAGCACAGCCCATTTCACGTCGTCAAGCGTCTCGACTCCTTGCTGGAGTCGGGCCTGCTCCATGATCTCGTCCTCGGTGAGGCGCTCCTTCTTCATGTTCCGCTCGATGAGCTTCCCGTTCTGCACGAGGATCACAGGTTCCCCCTCGATCACATTACGAATCCGGTTCGACCGATATGTGATGAAGGCGGTGCCCGTGGCCAGGAGTCCGATCGTCCCGGCTGCGAGCACGATCCCCGTCACGGAGTCATCGCTCTGCGTGACGCCGTTCTGGACGAGATCTCCGATCACCACGAGGAGGATCACGTCGGACGGCTCCATCGACGACAGCTCCCGGCGCCCGACCACGCGCATCAGGAAGAGAATGAAGACGTACGCGACGAGTGCCCGGAGAACGATGTCCATTAGGGCCCCTGCCAGTGATGCTGCCGAGTCTCTGGGTCGCGAGCACCAAGCCAGGGGCCGTACTGGCGCCGCGTGATCGCGGGCCAGAGGGCGGCGAGTATTGCTGGTAGGGGCACGGTTAGGGGAGGATCGTGATCGTTCGATGGACGGTCAGGATCGGCGTCTCCCCGTCGTCGAGCTCGACGTTCTGCGAACGCCGGCCGACATTCGTCGGGTTCACCTGCAACGACATGAAGAAGATCACGGAGTGGCCGGCGGGAACGTGGCCGAAGCCGAAGGCGATGCGTCCGTTCCGACTAGCCTCCGTCACGGGCTGCGGGGCGAGGCCGTTGACGGTGTAGCCCTCGGCCCAGCCCGGATCCAGCACGAGATAGGCGTCTTTGATGTCTCGGTGCGCGTTGATGTGAAACCGAGCCGCGTAGATGAGGCCGCTCCGCGCGTGGGCCGGCGCGTAGACACTCAGTGACGCCTGGGGCGCGTCGACCTTCGTCGTCGCCGGGCGCTGGCCGAAGACGTCGAACAGCGCGAGGATGGCAACCACGGCCAGAAGCGCGAGCAGCGTGCGCCGGACCCAGACCCACGACTCGCGTCCGGCCATGTCGCGATTTCGCTCGAGTGTGAGCCCGTCGGGAGCGCCCGCCATGGTTCGGACGCTTTCGCTCGACCGGGCCGTGGTCCTGCCGGACCGCGGCTACACTAGCTCGCCGAGCGCCCGTAGCTCAGGGGATAGAGCGCTGCCCTGCGGAGGCAGAGGTCGCATGTTCGAATCATGCCGGGCGCATCAACGTCTGGAAATCCGCCGCGCATTCGCGCGGCATGATGACTTCCAGCCGATTGGGGTTGGCTCGGTGGGTTGTTCAACGAAGCCGGGCAAAGCCCGGCTTCGTGGCGAACTGCAGAACCGCGTCATGCGGGACTTCCACTCGCACGTAGCCGAGAGCGACGCCGTCTACTGCGCTCGTGATTCTTCCCACCGTCTTCCCGCCCAGTTGCAGCTCATCTCCCGGAGTGGCTTCGCCGTCGATGTTCAGGATTCGCAGCTTGCGGTTGACCTTGCCGCGATAGCGCTGACGGGCAATTGGTTCCTGGCCTGGGTAGCAGCCCTTCGTGAAGCTGATGTGTGTCTCGTCGAGGCCCGCTTCCGCCGGCAGGACGCGCTCGTCGAGCTCATGGCCCCAGCGCGGGATCCCGGACTCGATCCGCCACCGCTCGAGCTCGTCTTCGCTGACCTCGTCTCCCGCCGGCCGTTCGTCCAGGATCTCGTCGCCCCCGAGGACGAGCCACGACTCGTGCTCTTCCGCCTCGATCTCGACCTTCGCCGCAAAGCGGGTGCGCAGCAGTTGCGCCCGAACGTGGTCGCCGAGCTCGGGCTCGGTCGACAACAGAAAGTCGTCCGCCGCACGGCGAAGCACCCGCAGCGGCGCAATCACGCGCGCCTTGGGCGTGAGGAGGAGCGCCTCGCAGGCTGCGCCGACCTCGAGCGCCTCGACGTCGTTCGAGACCATCCGCTGCAGGTAGTCCTCAGCGTCGGGACCCGAAACCCGGAGGAACGCCCGCGAACGCCGCGCAACGGCTGGAGACGTAACGCTTTGCACCGCAACTAGTGTAGGCACTCGTGTCTCTGTTCAGATCCAAGGCCGAGCAGAAGCTCGTCGACCGCGGGCTCGATCCGGCGCGCCTGCCGCCGGGTCAGTACCTGACCGACAAGTGGCCCGTTCTCCACGCCGGCACCGTGCCGCACACCGATCTGGCGACCTGGGACTTCAAGGTCTTCGGCGAAGTCGAAGAGCCGCTCACTCTCAGCTACGAGGAACTCCAGGCGCTGCCGCGGACCGAGATCACAACCGACATCCACTGCGTCACGCGTTGGAGCAGATTCGACACGGCCTTCGAGGGCGTGCACTGGCGCGAGCTGGCCGGCCTCGTTCGGCCGAAGCCGACCGCTCGCTTCCTGCTGGCGCATGCAGAGCAGGGCTTCACGTCGAACGTCCCGCTCGCGGCGATCGAGGACGACAACGCACTCGTCGCCTGGGCGGCGGACGGCGAGCCGCTCGAACCGGAGCATGGCTGGCCCCTTCGCCTGGTCGTCCCCTCGCGGTACTTCTGGAAGAGCGCCAAGTGGTTGCGCGGCCTCGAGCTCCTCCCAGCCGACCAGCCCGGCTTCTGGGAACGCTACGGCTATCACAACGACGCCGACTTCACGAAGGAGCAGCGCTACGGGTTTTAGCCCGGCGAAATTGGGTTAGGGTTCGAGCGCCAACCGAGGGGCAAGAAGGGGGAGAGTCCACGGGCACCGCATACACAGACGCCACGCTCGACGAGTGCACCATCTCGCACGCCCGCCAGAACGAGCCAGCGGTCGCGGTCGATCCACGCAACACGAGCGTGCTGCTCGGCAGCTCCAACGATTACTGCGCTGTCTACAACCGCGGCATCGCGGCGGGAGCGGTCGGGCCGATCTGGCTCGGTTACTACCGCTCGCTCGACGGAGGCTCGAGCTGGACGAGCTCGCTCGTCCCGGGTTATCCAGATGACACATCGCCCTACCGAGCGCTCTCACAGGCCCGTACGGCGAGCGCAGGCGATCCCGTGATCGCCTGGGACGCACACGGTCGCGCCTTCTTCGGCTCGGAGAGCTCGGGCGACCCGGCCGGAACCGCGAAGACGTTCGGCGACGAGTTCGTCGCACGGTTCCGCAATCCGGACGGTCCCGACGCAGCGGACACGACGAAGGACGGTCTCGAGTACTACGGCACGACGGTCGTCGCACACGGCTCGTCCGCGCCCAACCTCCTCGGGGTCTTCCACGACAAGACGTCGATCGAGGCCGACCGCACGGGCGGCGTCTGCGACGGCAACGTCTACTTCTCGTGGTCGCGCTTCAACGGCAACGGAGCAAACGAGATCTACTTCGTCCGCTCGACCGACCACGGCGTCACGTTCAGCAATCCGATGAGACTGGAGTCGTCGCTGAAGAGCCTGCAGTTCCCGGACATCTCAGTGACGCACAACGGTCACGTGTACGTGACCTTCCGGACGTTCACATCGGTGGGGCAGTCGACCGACGCGATCTACATCGTCAAGTCCACGGACTGCGGTAAGACGTTCTCGCCGGCACGGCAGATCACGACCTTCATCCCGAACGACGCTCAGGATCAGAGCTCGCCGGAACCTGTGCCAATACAGGCCGTTTCAGACGACCCGGACTTCGAGGAGGGGACGGACGCCCATTCCGATCGCGCCCGCGACTGTGGTGACTTCGCAGATGCGTGCACGTCGGGCTACACGTTCTTCCGCCGCGATACGCAGGTCCGCTCAACGGCCGACCAGCTCGACGCCGCACATGAATGGATCTACCTCGTCTACGACGCGACGAAGCCTGGAACAGAAGCACCGACGGGAACGACCTACGGCACGGACGGCCGCGGAGTCGGCGGACAGGCGGCCACGTTCTTCATCCGTTACGACGGAACAACCGGCGGACATACAGCGCCGGTCGTCATCGACAACCAGGCGACCGGGCACCAGGTGTTCCCGGACATCTCCGCCGACGGCGGCGTCCTGCACTCGATCTGGTGGGACAGCAGGAACGACCCGTGCTACAGCGTCACGCGGCCGATCGGCAACTGCGCCGACCGGAGGACCGTGCCGTCCCTCGACGTCTACGGGGCGACGTCTACAAACGCCGGCACGACGTGGACGGGTAAGACGCGTGTCACTGACGTCTCCACGAACCCGAACTACGAGCAGTTCGACAACCGCGCGGTGCCGTTCGCGGGCGATTACCTCTGGGTGACGTCGCTCGGGAGCTTCGCGTACACGACGTGGACGGACTGGCGGAACACGGTGCAGGGCACCGATCCCCGCGAGACGACCGAGGACGCGGATCAGACGACCGCCGACGTCCACCAGTGCCGGACGCTCAACACGGTTCAGACGAAGAAGGGGCCGGTCAGCTTCTGGAGCGGCGATCTCTGCCCACACGACGGCGGAATCGATCAGAACATCTACGGCGATCTCTCACCGTAGGTTCGAGCCGCCACCAAGCCGAAGACCGAAGGGGCGCCGCAAGGCGCCCCTTCCATTCCCCCATTCGAGGGAGAGTCCGGGGCCCACAAGTGACCGATATCTCATGCGAACCACCTCCCCCTAATCCCCCTCGCAAAGCGGCCCTTCGGGGCCGTTTTGCTGTTCCGCGGTAAACAACGAGAGAGGCCGGCTTACGCCGGCCTCTCCGTGAAGCGAAGACCCGAAGGTCTTACATCATGTCCATGCCGCCCATGCCGCCCGGCATGCCGGCGCCTGCCGGCTGCTTCTCGGGCGCCTCGGCGACGACGGCCTCGGTGGTGAGGATGTTCTTCGCGATCGAAGCCGCGTTCTGCAGGGCCGAGCGGACGACCATGGTCGGGTCTGTGATTCCCGACTTGATCAGGTCCTCGTACTCGCCGGTCTCGACATTCAGACCGTGACCCTTCGGAGCGTTCCGGATCTTGTCGACGACGATCGAGCCCTCCAGACCTGCGTTGTCCGCGAGCTGGCGAATCGGCTCCTCGAGCGCACGCGCGACGATGGTGCCGCCCGTTCGCTCGTCACCCTCGAGGTCGTCGACCTTGATCGCCTCGACCGCATTCAGGAGCGCGACACCCCCGCCGGGTACGACACCCTCCTCGAGCGCGGCGCGTGCCGCCTGAAGAGCGTCCTCGACGCGATGCTTCTTCTCCTTCATCTCGGTCTCGGTCGCAGCGCCGACCTTGACGACGGCGACGCCGCCGGCCAGCTTCGCGAGCCGCTCCTGGAGCTTCTCGCGATCGAAGTCGGAGTCGGTGTTCTCGATTTCCTGCTTCAGCTGCTTGATCCGCGCCTTGATGCCCTCGGCGTCACCGGCCCCGTCGATGATCGTGGACGAGTCCTTGTCGACGACGATACGGCGTGCACGGCCGAGCTGCGAGAGCTTCGTGTTCTCGAGCTTGAGGCCCATCTCCTCGGTGATCACCTCTGCGCCGGTGAGGATCGCGATGTCCTCGAGCATGCGCTTGCGGCGATCGCCGAAGCCCGGTGCCTTGACGGCGACTGCCGTGAAGGTGCCGCGCAGCTTGTTGACGACGATGGTTGCGAGCGACTCGCCCTCGACGTCCTCGGCCACGATCAGCAACGGCCTGCCGGCCTGGATGACCTGCTCCAGCACGGGCAGCAGATCCTTGACCGCGCCGATCTTCTGGTTCGCGACGAGGATGTACGGATCCTCGAGGACTGCCTCCATCCGCTCGGGATCGGTGACCATGTACGGCGACAAGTAGCCCTTGTCGAACTGCATGCCCTCGGTGAACTCGAGCTCCAGGCCGAACGTCTGGCCCTCCTCGACGTTCACGACGCCGTCCTTGCCGACCTTCTCGATCGCGTCGGAGAGGACGTCGCCGATCTCGCGGTCGCGGGAAGACACGGTCGCCACGCGGGCGATGTCTTCCTTGCCGGAGATCTCCTTGGACTGCGACTTCAGGTTCTCGACGACCTGCTCCACCGAGCGTTCGATCCCGCGCTTGATCGCCATCGGGTTCGCCCCGGCGGCGACGTTGCGAAGACCGTCCTTGACGATCGCCTGGGCCAGGACCGTCGCGGTCGTCGTGCCGTCGCCGGCGACGTCGTTCGTCGACGTGGCGACCTCACGGACGAGCTGCGCGCCCTGGTTCTCGAAGACGTCCTCGACCTCGATCTCGCGTGCGATCGTGACGCCGTCGTTCGTAATCGTGGGGGCGCCGAACTTCTTGTCGAGCACGACGTAGCGCCCCTTCGGGCCAAGGGTGACCTTGACCGCGTCGGCGAGGATGTTGACGCCGCGCTCGAGTGCCCGACGCGCATCCTCGTTGAACTTCAGCTCCTTGTGAGCCATGTGCTTTCTCTACCTCCGTGTGTAGCTAGGACTTGGCGCCCGCGAGTTCGCGATCGCCGACAACCTTCGCCAGGACGTCCGACTCGCGGAGGATCAGCACCTCATCGCTGCCGACCTTGATCTCCGTCCCGCCGTACTTGCTGAAGATGATCTCGTCATCCTCGGAAACATCCATGGGGATGTGCTTTCCGTCCTCGTCCCGACTGCCGGGACCTACAGCGAGGACGCGACCGCGCTGCGGCTTCTCCTTCGCCGTGTCGGGCAGCACGATGCCGCTGACTGTTTGCTCCTCTTCGTCGAGGACCTCCACGATCAGACGGTCACCAAGCGGCTGCAGGTTCATCCACACTCCTCCTGTTCAGACGACTTTGTGACAACCTTTGGCACTCTCATGGTGGGAGTGCCAGGGCATTCTAACCGGCCCGCGGCGACCTTTGCAAGGAGGCGTCGCCACTGTGTTACAAAGTCCGAGGTGCGACGCGAGTTCTCTGCGGGGGGCGTCGTCGTCCGCAATCTGCGGGGGCGGCCGGTTCTGGCGGCGATCCGCCCGGCGGGTAAGCCGGAGGGCACCTGGGCACTCCCGAAGGGCCTGATTGCACCGGGCGAGCGGGCGGAGCTGACGGCCCTTCGTGAGGTGGCCGAGGAGACCGGCGTGGAGGCCACTCCGATCGAGAAGCTCGGCGACATCCGCTACGTCTACACCTGGGCCGGGGAACGGGTCTTCAAGGTGGTCAGCTTCTTCCTGTTCCGCTACCGGGCCGGCCGGCTCGGCGAGATCCCTCCCGAACACGCCCACGAGGTGGCCGAGGTCCGCTGGTTGCCCCTTGAGGAGGCCCCTCGGCTGCTGGCCTACAAGGGCGAACGGGAGATGGCGGCCAAGGCGCTAGAGCGGTTCTCGCGTTAGGCTCCCGAAGCGTGGGCGAGCGTGAGGGTGAGGGTGGTGAGGCCGGAGGGCCGCTGGAGGAATCGCGCGTCCGTCGAGGCATGCGCTACGGGCATCGCGGCGGGCTGTACGCGTCGCTCCTGGTGGCGATCGCGGTGCTCGTCTTCCTCATCTTGCTCGTCGCCCGCAACACCCGTCAGGTCAAGCTCGACTACGTGTTCGACAGCACGAACACGCGGCTGATCTGGCTGATCGTGATCAGCGCCATCGCGGGCTGGGTCCTGGGCATCCTGACGAGCTTTTTGATCCGCAGGCGAACACGCGACCCACGGTGAACGAGGCCATGTACGCGCTCAACTTCTATTCCCCGATCGTCGCGGAACAGCTCCGAAGCGGCCGGAAGACGGCCACGATCCGGCTCGGGAACAAGTCGGGCAAGTACCGCAAGGGCATGATCGTGCAGGTGCTCGTCGGCGCCCGCTTCAGCCCGCGGGAGCGGATGTTCAATGCGGTGATCGACAAGGTCGAGGTCAAGACGCTGGCGGAGCTGTCACCGCGGGAGATCGAGCACGACAACCCGGAGATCCGTCGGACGGAGGACATGGCCTCGTTCCTCAGCCAGCTGTACAACCGTGACGTCACTCCGGACGACACGGTCACGGTGATCCGCTTCTCCCAGATCAAGGCGTAGCGCCTCACGGTTCCGTAGGTCAGCGCCGGCGGATCTTCGTCCCGAAGAGCTCGGGGTCGCGAAGCTGCACCCCACAGGACTCGCAGTCGACGGTGAACGTCGAGCTGAACGGGGCGTCGCACGACGGACAGCGGCGAAGCATGGTGCCACCGCATTGGGGGCACTCTTCCGGCACCTCTGCCTCGAACTCGTCGAACCAGCGACGCGCGGCGCCGCACCCGAGGCAGAAGGCAACCCAGTCCCCGAGGACCTTACGACGCTCTTCGCGCAGCCACTCCGAGGCTTTGCCCATGCCCCGACTCTAGTCGCCCCCGGGCGGGCACCTCTCCCGCAGCCAACGGCGTCACGCGATAGAGGTTGATCATCGGCCGTATCAATTGGTCGACCAGGAACCGGTCGTGCGCGAAGCGCTCGTCCATCGGAGGGCGATGGTAACCCCAGCCGTTAGAGTTCGACGTCGATGGCGATCGCCCGGGAAGCCGAGCCTGTCGGCTCGCTGAGAGAGGTCCGCGAGGCGGGCCTCGACCGCGAGGACCTGCTCGCCGTCTACCGCAATCTCCTGCTCACACGGGGCATCGAGGAGCGCGGACACATCCTGTATCGCCAGGGAAAAATCCCCGGCTCGTTCTACACAGGACGCGGAAACGAGGCGGCTGCCGTGGGAGTCGCGACCGCGATGGGCCCTGACGACGTCGGGACGCCGCTGCACCGCGACATGGGCGTGCACGTCGTGCGCGGGGTCGAGCCCTGGCGGATCTTCGCCCAGTACATGGGCCGCGCCGACGGGCCGACCAGGGGAAAGGACGGAAACGTCCACATGGCCGACTCCAACCTGGGATTGATCGCGATGGTCAGTCACCTGCCCGCGATGCTGCCGGTCGCCGTCGGCTGCGCACTCGCCTTTCGCATCCGTGAAGAGAAACGCGTCGCCGTCGGCTGGTTCGGCGAAGGAGCATCGGCACGCGGCGACTGCCATGAGGCGATGACGCTGGCCGGCGTCCGCAGGCTGCCGATGGTCTTCGTCTGCGACAACAACCAGTGGGCCTACTCCACTCCGTCGCACCTCGAGTTCGCGACCGAACATGTTGCCGACCGGGCCGAGGCCTACGGCTTCGAGGGGATCGTCGTGGATGGGACCGACGTGCTCGCGGTCTACCGCGAGGCGAGGCGAGCGATCGACAAGGCCCGCGCCGGCGGCGGGCCGACGCTGATCGAAAGCGTCACGCTGCGCATGGAGGGACACGCCGTTCACGACGACGCCTTCTACGTTCCGAAGGAGATGTTCGAGAAATGGGCCGAGAACGACCCGCTCGAACGCTTCCGCACGTGGTTGCGCCAGAACGCCGACATGTCCGACGACGAAGAGGAAGAGATCTCCAGCGAGGTCAAGAAGATCCTGAACGACGCGCTCAAGCGCGCCGAGGACTCGCCGCTGCCGGATACGTCTTCGCTCACCGAAGGCGTGTACGCGACGCCCGAGGATCTAGACACGCCTCACCACAAATAGTGGCCGAGCTCACGTATCTCCAGGCGATCTCGGACGGGCTACGCACCGAGATGCGGCGCGACAAGCGCGTCTTCGTCATCGGCGAGGACGTGGGAGTCTACGGCGGAGCATTCAAGGTGACGCTCGGCTTCCAGGAGGAGTTCGGCCACTGGCGCGTGATCGACGCACCGCTCGCGGAGACCGCGATCGTCGGCGCGTGCACGGGCGCGGCGATCATGGGCATGCGTCCCGTCGCCGAGATGCAGTTCGCCGACTTCATCTCGTGCGCCTGGGATCAGCTCGTCACCGTCGCGGCCAAGCAGCGCTACCGCGCGGGCACGCCCGTGCCGATCACCGTTCGTCTCCCCTCCGGCGGCGGTTTCTCCGGCGGGCCGTTCCACTCGCAGAACCCCGAGTCGTCCTTCGCACACATTCCAGGGCTCAAGTGTGTCTGCCCCGCAACTCCGGAGGACGCGAAGGGACTGCTGATCAGCGCCATCGAGGACCCGAACCCGGTCCTCTACTTCGAGCACAAGCACCTCTACCGCCGCATCAAGGCCGAGGTGCCGGAGGAGCGCTACACCGTGCCGCTCGGCAAGGCGCGAATCCATCGCGAGGGCGACGACGTCTCGGTGATCACCTGGGGCGCGATGGTCTACACGGCGGACGAAGCCGCGCAGCAGCTCGAGAGTGACGGCGTCTCCGTCGAGATCGTCGACCTCCGCACGGTCATGCCGTGGGACAAGCCCGCCGTGCTCGAATCAGCCCGCAAGACGTCGAAAGTGCTCGTGCTGCACGAGGACACGCGAACAGGCGGCTTTGGCGCCGAGATCGCGGCGACGATCGCCGAAGAAGCGTTCGAGGACCTGGACGGGCCGGTGAAGCGAATCGCGGCGCCCGACACGCCCGTCCCGTTCTCGCCCCCGCTCGAGAAGGCGTTCATCCCGCAGGTCGACGACGTCGTCGCCGGCGTCCGCGAGTTGGCCGAGTACTGATGGCCACCACCGAGGCAATCGACGTCGTCATGCCGCAGATGGGCGTGTCCGTCTCCGAGGGCACGATCACCAAGTGGCTCAAAGAACAAGGCGAGCACGTCGAGGCCGACGAGCCGCTCCTCGAGATCTCGACCGACAAGGTCGACACCGAGGTCCCGAGCCCCGGCAGCGGCGTGCTGACCGAGATCCTCGTGCAAGAGGGGGCGACGGTCGACGTCGGCACCAAGCTCGCCGTCATCGGTGGCGAGGCGGCGGAAGGGACAAGTGGCTCAGAGCCACAAGCTCAGGAAGCGCCTCCGGAACCGGCCACGCAGGCCGCGGCCGATGCTTCCATGGCCGCGGCCAGCGAAGGTGTCGGAGACGTCGCGCCGAGCTCGCAGCAGCCCGACAGCGCACCGACTCACGAGGTCGAGACGGCGGCCAGCAACGGCAAGACCTTCGTGTCGCCGGTGGTGGCGAAGATCGCCTCCGAGCACGGCGTGGACCCGAGCCAGGTCACGGGAACGGGTCGCGGCGGCCGTGTGACGAAGAAGGACATCCTCGGTTTCATCGAGTCGGGTGCAAAGGCACCGGCCGAGACGGCATCGCCGGAGACGGCACCGGCGGAGACGGCACCGGCCCCGCCGGCGGAGCCCACACCGGAACCCGCCCCGCAGCCACAGGCCCCGCCTGCACCCGCTCCCATCGCGGCCGCCCCCGCCTCACCCGCACCGGCCCAGGCCGCACCCTCTCAGCCGGGCGAGACCTTCGAGCCGATGAGCGCGATGCGCAAGGGCATCGCCGAGCACATGCGCCGCTCACTCGACACCTCCGCACACGTCACGAGCGCGATCGAGGTCGACATGTCGAAGGTAACCGCGATCCGCACGAAGCTGAAGAAGGAGTACCAGGAGAACTACGGCGTCAACCCGACGTACCTGATCTTCGTCGCGCGCGCGGCGGCCGAGACCCTGCGGGAGTACCCCTGGGTCAACGGCGAGATCCGCGGCGACCAGATCGTCACACGCGGGTACGTGAACCTCGGCTTCGCGGTCGAGCTCCAGGACGGCAAGGGCCTCATCGTTCCAGTGGTCAAGAACGCCGAGACGCTCAACCTCCTCGGCCTCGCGAAGGCCGTGACCGACATCGCACAACGGGCGCGAGACAAGAAGCTCTTGCCCGACGAGGTTCAGGGTGGCACCTTCACGATCACGAATCCGGGCGGCTACGGGACCTTCCACGGCACACCGGTGATCAGCCAGCCGCAAGCCGCGATCCTGGGGACGTACGCGGTGGTCAAGCGGCCCTGGGTCGTCCAGGACGACCTGGGCCAGGACGTGATCGCGATTCGCCCGATCATGAACCTGACGCTTACGTATGACCATCGCCTCGTCGACGGGGCGCTTGCCGGTCGCTTCCTCCGCGATCTGCGCGAGAAGCTCGAAACCTGGGACGAGTCCGCCTACTGAGCAACGACAGACCCGCACGCGGATGACGGCCCCGGATTCTTCACTCCGGGAGTGGCGTGCGGTGTATGAGCGGAGGCGGCCGATCCTCGTCGCCTTCGTGGAAAGGCTGGACCTCCTTTTCGACGAGCTCCTCGATGACTACGAGTGGTCATATACGTGGACCGAAGAGCCACGCGCGTTTCTCCAACGCGTGTATCGCGCACGTCGAGCCGGCGTGGTCTTCGACGACCCCATCAAAGAACTGAACGGCTTCGCCGGCCTCGGCATTGTCGTCGCCGACGCAACTCGAGCGACACTCGCGGCAGAGACCGTCGAACGGGAGCTCGAGGTCAACCAGGATGTCTCGATCCTCCCCAGGCAAGGCGCTGACCGCCCTGCCTTTCCCCGGTACTCCGTCTCCATCCCGCCCGCCTGGGCGGAGCTCTCGGAGTGGAAGCCCTACGAAGGGCTCTCGGTCAACGTCGACGTCCAGACGTTGCTGCAGCACGCCCTCGAAAGGGCTGAGTCGGACCTCCCGTATCACTGGCGGCGGTCGTATCCCGAAAGCGTGCAAGAGAAGATCGCGGAGTACTACTCGTTCGTCGCTGCCGCCGACGAATGCTTCGACGGGATATGGGCTGCAATCGACGAGCTGCGAACGCGATACGAGGAAAGTGTCCTCCGTGGCGAGCTCGACCTTCCGGTGGACGGCGACTCCCTCGTCGCGTACTTGAGGTCCTCGGACACCGTCGCCGAGCTCGTCCGTATCGGAATCGCCGCGGGTCTCGAGCCGGCCGACGAGTACGAAGTGGACCACTTGACGGTAGAGCAAGGCCTGCTTTGGGTTCTGACGCGCCACGAGATCGCGACGCTTCGGGAACTCGATGATTTTCTTCAGAACGGGATCCCGAGAGCCAATGAGGTGCTCGGCGACATCGTGAGCCTTTCCGCCGAAGCCGGTCTCGAGCTCTCCGCAGTACCGGACATGATCGTCGAATGGCTCATCCTCGTCCTGCGGAGGGCCGACCCGGAGACGATTCAGCTCATCCGGTACTACCAGGAGCTCGACGACGCGCTCAACATTCTCATCGGCAACCCGATCCCGCCTCGAGGCGACCACTAGGGAAGCGACGCGGCAAGGGACACCGGCGTCGTTAGGCTGCGAGCATGTCGGCGGGTGCATATCTCCTCGACCTCGACCGCGTTCCCTATCGAGAGGCGTGGGATCTCCAGCGCGCCCTGGCTGGAGCCGTGTCTCAAGGTGCGATCCCCGACGTCGCGGTCTTCCTCGAGCACCCACCAGTCGTGACACTCGGGCGTCGCACGGACACCGGTGAGGTCCACGTTCCGGAAGGGGCCGAGGTCGAGGTCGTCGAGACCGATCGCGGCGGTAAGTCCACCTACCACGGGCCCGGGCAGCTCGTCTGCTATCCGATCTTCGATCTCAAGCGGCACGGCAAGGACGTGAAGAAGTACGTTCGCGACCTCGAGGAATCGGTGATTCGCACGCTCGAGCCGCTAGGGCTGAGAGCGACACGCATTGACGGGCTGACGGGAGTCTGGCTGGAGCGCCCGCCCCGCAAGATCGCCTCGATCGGGGTGCACATCTCGCGGTGGGTGACGACCCACGGCTACGCGCTCAACGTCGACCTGGACGCTGCGCCGTTCACAGAGTGGATCACGGCGTGCGGGCTCGAAGATGCATCCTTCACGACGATCGCGCGGGAGCTCGATCGCCCCGTGACGGTCGAGGAGGTCAGGCCGCACGCGCGCGACGCCCTCGCCGAGGTCTTCGACCTATCCTTCGAGGAGCTTCCGGCCGAAGACGGCTACGGGCTCTGGAGTCAACCGATCCATGGAAACCTCGCTACCCGTCGCTGACCGGCCCCGCAGGCCGGAGTGGATGAAGGTCCGTGCGCCGAGCACAGACTCGCGCTACTACGACGTCAAGAAGCTCATCCACGGCCAGAGCCTGCACACGATCTGCGAGGAGGCGCGCTGTCCGAACATCGGTGAGTGCTGGGGACGCGGCACCGCGACGTTCCAGATCCTCGGCGACACGTGCACGCGAGCCTGTCGCTACTGCTACGTCCACAGCGGCCGGCCCGACAGCCCGCCTGATCCCCTCGAGCCCCTGCGGCTCGCGAACGTCGCCGCGCAGATGGAGCTCAAGCACGTCGTCGTGACGTCGGTCGACCGGGACGATGTGCCCGATCGCGGAGCGGGCCACTACGCGGCGACGATCCGTGCTCTGAAAGCGAAGTTGCCACACGCGTCGATCGAGGTGTTGACGCCCGATTTCCTGGATGTCGAGGAAGAGGCGTTGCAGACGGTCATCGCCGCGCGGCCGGACGTCTTCAACCACAACATCGAGACGGTGCGACGGCTGCATACACGCATGCGAGGGGCCAAGGCGAGCTACGACAAGGCACTCTGGTTGCTGCAACGCGCGAAGGAGATCGCGACGTATCCGGTGCTGACCAAGTCGGGAATCATCGTCGGGCTCGGCGAGACGAACGACGAGGTCGTCGAGACGATGCGCGACCTCCGAGCGCGCGGCGTCGACGTGGTTACGATCGGCCAGTACCTCCAGCCGAGCTCGAAGCACGTGCAGATAGACCGGTGGGTGCACCCCGACGAGTTCCGCTGGCTCCGCGAGCAGGGTGAGGCCCTCGGGTTCGGCTCGGTGTTCTCGGGCCCGCTCGTCCGTTCGTCGTATCGCGCGGACGAGCAACGCCATGCGGCCGAGACGGGCCGCGGCGCGGTGGCGTACTAGAGCCCTAGCGGATACCCGTGTCGATCGAGAAGTCGACGCGCGAGAAACGTCCCGCCCGGACGCGCGCATGGTCCGGTTCGAGCCGACGGTCGATTCTGACGACACCCGGTCGCCGCACCGAATAAAGACCGGCCGGAAGCCGCACTCGATAGCGGCCTTCGTCGTTCGTGACGGCGCGGCCGACGACACGGGCATCATGAGAGAACAGGAGCGTGACGTTTCGTGCGGGCTCCGTGCACGGCTGCTCGGCGACGCAAACGGGAGTGATCGGACCCCGGGTGACGATTCCCCGCAGACCGCTCGGAGCCGTGTTGATCCGGGCCCCGGCCGCACCGGCCAGCACGAGCGCGAGGGACAGAGTGCCGAGCGCGACCCTCATCTCCCTCATGGTAGACGCACGAAAGAGGGCCGGCCTTGCGGCCGGCCCTCTCGTTCCATCCGCCGTTGCCGTTCCTACGGCGTCAGCTTGCTGATCCGCGTCGACCAGTTCGCCAGCGCGGAACGTGGGCCGGGCCCGTGCCCCGCTCCGCCGCACGTACCGAGCAAGTTGTCGCCCGTACCGCCCACAAAGAACGGGCCGCCCCAAGGGGTGTAGTCGCACGCACTGGCGATGTACTCGCTCGCGATCCAGATCGAGTTGCCGGCCACTGCAGCCGCGCTGTAGTCGCCCCAGCGTGGGCGAATGGGGATACAGGCTGTGGCGGTGCATCTCTGCTGCTTGTAGCCGGTGAAGCCATCGTCCAACGCTGCTCCCTCTCCATTGGGACCTGCGAAAGACCAGTCCCCGGCGCCGACCTGAGCGTCGAGTGGTGCGTATGCGGAACTGGGATACGTCGTGTCACCCGTATAGGTGAACGCGATGACGCCCCGCCCGCTCGCCGTCACGCCGACTGCCGGATACGTCAAGTCGGCATGGGCCACTCCGAGGTTGCCCTGCAGTACAAGCATTCCTGCAGACGGATTGACCACGTAGTAAGCAATGCCGGCACGATTCTCACCGCCGACCGTTACAGCGCTGTCGAGCGCACCCCACAGCTTCCCGTTCGCATACATCACCTGCTGCATGCGGGTGTCGTTCGAGTCGAGCTTTGTAACGACCTCAGGTCCGCCCGTCGTGTGGGCGAAGGCGGTCACAAGCAGCTTCCAACATCCCGTCCCCGCGATCGTGACCGTCACCTCGTCATTGAGGCAGTGGCCCTGCGGGGCCGTTTCGTCCGGCGCAGTGCCGGAGCCCTTTTGAATCGCCTTCGGCGGAATGGCGTACTGATTCACGTCCAGCAGATTGTTGCTGAGGTGCAGATCAGGTACGCCGTTCAACGACGAGGTGTTGGTCAGCGTCCATACCACGATCTTCTCGGAGGTGCCGTCACCGCCGGTGCCCGCCTTCGGATGCGTCGCCTCGTCGGCCGCGTTCGAGCTCATGAAGTACTCGGTGCCGCCATTCGCGAGGTTGAACGAGTTGGTCCCCGGCGACTGAGCCGGCCAGACGGTGAAGCCGGGTTGCGTCGACCCCGCATCGCTCGGGGCATTCACCATCCCCGACGTGTCGATGTGCTGCATCGTCACGCTCGCCGCTCCAGCCGCGAGCTGCGCCTTCGAGAACGCGTAGATCTGCGCGCCGCTGAAGCCGTTGCAGCACCACGGATACGCGTTCGTGGTGACGTAGAAGCCATTGGCGTCCGCTCCGATGTGCGGATAGTCGCCGAGGAACGGTCCGGGATTCTGGCCACCCGTGTTCGTTCCGTCGTTCGTAACATCGACCTTGTAGATGTTCCAACCATTCGTCATCGACGGATCCGCCGTCTTGCTGACTGCGATGTCCAGATGGTTGACCGTCGTGAACGCGCCGGTCGCCGGAACCACCTCGAGCGTCAGGACGACGACGAAGAAGCGTTGAGTCGCCGCGTCGTATAGACAGCTCGGGTCTGTGATGAACTGGCCGCGCGCACCCGTCGACCGGTTGACTGCAGGTGCGTAGCCGTAGAACGAGTTCAGGTCGACGGCGTGATTCACGTCCCGTGGGAAACCGGACACGATGTTCGTGCTCGTGTTGTCCGGCAAGACCGACTCACCGGCCTCGTTGAACACGTTGATGACGTCGTTCACAGCCTCGACCACGTAGCCGTTGCCGACGCAGAGACCCTGGTCCGGCGGCTCGAGGGAGAACTGATTCCCGCCTCGCGTATAGCGCTGCTGGTAGTGGTTCAGTCCCTCGAAGCCGAGCTGGAACTCCGGGTTCGACTTCGCCTTCTTGCTGCTACTCACGGACACTCCGGTGCCATGCCCCTTCGAGAGGCTCACTCCGCCCGGGATCGTCCCACCGAAGGGCTCCGGCCCTTCGGCCTCATCTCCCTCGCCCGCGAACTCCTCGTCCGTAACGTCGCCGGTGCCGGACGGCGTGAAGCTGCCGGTCTGGATCGAGCCGGTGCCCGCCAGCGGAATCAGCCTGCCCACAGCGGCTGTGGATCCAATTGCGTTCGAGGCCGATGCCGTCAACGCACACGTTGCGATCGCGAGGACCGCGCCAAGCGCGAGCCTTGTCCTGCCCCTAAATCTCATACTCTCCCCTTGCTCGAATGGATGCGGCGCCTAACCCACCCCTCGCCGCATTTCGGGACGGGGGTTTATCTCAACTACCAGCGAGTTTGTCAAGCGCCGAGCTACGGCTCGGAGTCGTGCGGCTTGGCCATCCTGCGGTAGTCCAGAGCCTTGTCGAGCACGTCCTCGGCAACTCCACGGTCCCGGGCGATCTCGCGCAGGGAGCGCCCTGAGGCGGCAGCTTCCTTGACGATCTCGCTCGCCGCGTCGTAACCGATGTACGGATTGAGCGCCGTTGCGGCCGAGAGCGTCAGCTCCGCATAGCGTTCGCACACCTCCCGGCTCGCCTCGATCCCGTCGACACACTTCTCGGCGAGCAGCCTCGCGGCCGAGGAAAGCAACTTGATCGAGTCGAGCAAATTGCGCGCGAGCATCGGCACGAAGACGTTCAGCTCGAAATGTCCTTGCATTCCCCCGGCCGTGATCGCCACGTCGTTGCCGATCACCTGGGCGGCAACCTGCGTCACCACCTCGGGAATGACCGGATTGACCTTCCCGGGCATGATCGAGCTGCCCTTCTGGAGCTCGGGGAGAAAGATCTCCGCCAGCCCGGCTCGCGGACCCGAACCCATCAGCCGCAGATCGTTCGCGATCTTCGTGAGCGACACGGCAACCGTCTTCAGAGCTCCGGAGGTCTCGACAAGGGCGTCTCGCGCTGCCTGCGCCTCGAAGTGATCAGCCGGCGCCGAGATGGTGAGCCCGGTCTCCTCGGAGAGGCGCCTCCGAACTCGCGCAGCGAACTCCGGATGCGTGTTGAGACCGGTTCCCACCGCCGTCCCGCCGAGGGGGATCTGTCCGAGCCGCTCGAGGCTCGAGCCGACACGGTCGTAGCCCTGGCGGACCTGCGCCGCATACCCGCCGAACTCCTGCCCGAGCGTGACCGGGACGGCGTCCATCAGATGCGTCCGCCCGGACTTGATGACGTCGTCGAACTCGGCCGCCTTCGCCTGAAGAGAGTCCGCAAGCCGCTGGAGCGCCGGCAAGAGTTCGCTCGTGATCTCGTCGAGGGCCGCCAGGTGAACCGCCGACGGAAAGACGTCGTTCGACGACTGCCCCATGTTGACGTCGTCGTTCGCGTGAACGTCTTCCCCGGCCAGCGCGGCGATCACCTCGTTCGCATTCATGTTCGAGGACGTGCCTGAGCCCGTCTGGAAGACGTCGATCGGAAACTGATCGTCGAGCTCGCCGGCGGCGACGCGATCCCCCGCGTCGGCGATTCGCTGCGCCTTCTCCTCGTCGAGCAGGCCGAGCTCCGCGTTGACGCGCGCGGCGGCCGCCTTGATCCGCCCGAGCCAGCGGGCAACGGACGGCGGAATCGGCTCGCCAGAGACCGGGAAGTTCTTCACTGCCTTGCCGGTCTCGGTGCCCCAGAGCTCACGCTTCGTGTCGGTCTGGGCCATCGAATCGAGTTTACTGACGCCATGCGCGCGAGAGACCTTGGGATCGTCGTCGGCGAGCATCGTCCCGCCACGCGTGACACGATCACGGACGTCGACGGCGTTCGTGTCGGACACACGACCCTGTTCGAGGGAGATGCAATTCGCACGGGCGTCACCATTGTCGTGCCTCCGGAGACGCCGCTCTTCGCCGGTTGTCACCGGCTGAACGGCAACGGCGAGCTCACTGGGCTCGAGTGGGTCCGCGAGTCCGGTTTGCTCACGACGCCGATCGGGATCACCAACACCTTCAGCGTCGGAGTGGTCCGCGACGCCATCGCCGCCGAATCAGCGGACGAGGACGCGTGGTCGCTTCCGGTGGTCGGCGAGACCTTCGACGGCTTCCTGAACGACATCCGCGGCCAGTACGTCACTGCAGAGCATGTGCGCCAGGCGCTCACGTCCGCGTCGGCCGACGCTGTCGAGGAGGGGAGCGTCGGTGGGGGCACCGGCATGATCTGCCACGAGTTCAAGGCCGGAATCGGCACGGCCTCTCGGCTCGTCGGGGCTTACACGGTCGGCGTGCTCGTCCAGGCGAACTACGGCAGGCGCGACCGCTTCCGGGTCAACGGCGTCCCGGTCGGCGAATTGATCGGGGACCGGATCCCCCTTCCGCAGGGCAAAGACGAGTCCGGCTCGATCATCGGCGTCGTCGCCACCGACGCCCCCCTCCTTCCGCACCAGTGCAATCGCCTCGCGCAGCGAATGGGCCTAGGCGTCGGTCGGATGGGCGGCACGGCCGCGCACTCCAGCGGCGATCTCTTCTTCGCCTTCGCCACTGGAAATCGGGCGCTCGCCGCGGACGGCGAGATCCCGCTCCGAATGGTTTCCGACCTGGAGATCACGCCCTTCTACGAGGCGGTGATCGAGGCGACCGAGGAGGCGATCCTGAACTCGATGTTGGCGTCCGACACGATGACGGGGCGCGACGGCAACACGGTTCACGCCCTCGACCCGGAGCTGCTCCTCGAGGTCCTGCAGGTTAGGCGAGCCTGAGACGGCGCCGTTCCAGCGGCCGGTTCTGCAGCACGCGTCGTTCCCGCTCGGTCAGGTCGTCCGCCGCGGCCCAGCCGAGGTATCCGCAGCGCGGACACTCATGAGTTGCCTGCCCCAGCGGCGAAGTGCTCGTCTCTCTGTGACTTCCGCAGCGGAGGCACTCGACCACGAGTGGCTCCATGCGCTCATCTTCCACCGGCGACGCAGGGAGTCGTCCCCCGATCGGGTGAGGAGGAGGCGGCGCCACTGCGCTCAACTCGCAGCGGCCATTCGTTCTGCGGCGTCGAGTAGCTCGTCCCACGTGCGCAGCTTCACGCGCGGCCGGCCGACCTTCTCGCCTGCGGCGCGCTCCCGCTCGTCGATCGACGTCCAGCCCGTGTAGACGACCGGTCGCACGCCACGGTCGAAGAGCAGGACCTCGACGGCATCCGCAGACACCTCGTCGCGATGAGTCAACCGTCCCTCCTCGACGTCCTCGAGCAGCGCGGCGACTGTCTCGGCGGCATCCTTCTTGTTCGTGCCGATGATCCCAGTCGGTCCTCGCTTGATCCAGCCGGCGCAGTAAGTGCACGCGAGAGGTTCGCCCGCCTCGTCGTGCACCCGGCCCGCCGCGTTCCTGATCGTGCCGCGCCGTTCGTCGAACGGCAGGTCGGGAAGGCCGACGCCTCGGTAGCCGACGCTGCGAAAGACGAGCCCGCAGTCGATGGTTTCTCGCTCCTCGGTCGGTACCGCGACGAGACGGCCGTCCTGCTCTTCCAGCCGGTTGCGGACGAGCTCGATCGCCTCGACTCTGGTTTCGCCGAGGATTGCGACCGGCGAGTGGAGGAACAGGAAGCGAATGACGAGCGGCTTGCCGCTCGGCACGCGCACGGCGAACTCGCGCAGCACCTCGAGGTTTCGCTGAGTGTTGGTGTCGTCTGCTTCCGCGCCCTCGAGGTCAACAGGATCGACGTGGACGTCAGCTCCCGCCAGCTCGCCCATCTCCTTCAGCTCCTGCGTCGTCCACGAGGCCTGCGCCGGACCTCGGCGTCCGACGATCACGATCTCGCGCAGCGTCGACGCTCCGATCGCCTCGATCGCCGGCTCGGTCGTGTCCGTCGGCGCGAGCTCTTCTGGTGTGAGCGCGAGCATGCGCGCGACGTCGAGCGCGACGTTTCCGTTGCCGATGACGACCGCACGCTCGACCTTCAGGTCGAATTCCAGATCGTGGTAATCCGGGTGGCCGTTGTACCAAGCGACGAACTCCGTGGCCGACGACGAGCCGGGAAGGTCCTCGCCGGGAACGTCGAGGCGGCGGTCACTCTGCGCGCCAAATGCGTAGATGACAGCGTCGTAGAGACGCGTCAGGTCTGCATGCGTCAGGTCCCGTCCGACCTCGACGTTGCCGAAGAACCGGAAGCCCGGTTTGGCGGCGATCCGCTCGAAGGCGCGGGACACCGTCTTCAGCTTCGGGTGGTCGGGCGCAACTCCGAGTCGCACCAAGCCCCACGGCGTCGGCAACCGTTCGATCATGTCCACTTCTACGGGCACGTCGGCGTCGAGCAGGGAGCCGGCTGCATAGAAGCCCGCCGGTCCGGAGCCGACGACCGCGACCCGCAGCGACGTGCCCTTTTCCGTCACGCGAGGCATGCTAATCGCGCATGCTCCGGATCTAGTGTGGCGCTACGGCGAGGCTATTGGCTGCAGCCCGAGCCGCAGCCGCCGACGGCGCCCTCGGCCTCGGCGCCCTCTTCAACCTGGAACGAGTGCCCGCAACCGCAGGATGAGCTCGCGTTCGGATTGTTGATCGCGAACCCCGCGGCCTGGATGGAATCGACGTAGTCGATCTCCGCGCCCTCGAGATACGGGGCACTGAACGGATCGACGACGACCTGGACCCCGTGCATCTCGAACTCGTGGTCGCCCTCGGCCGCGCCGCGGTCGAAGCCGAGGCCGTACTGGAAGCCCGAGCAACCGCCGCCCTGAATCGCGACCCTGAGCACGCTGACGTCCTCTTCCTCGGCGAGGAGCTGCTTGATCTTGGTCGCCGCAGCCTCCGTCACGGTCATCAGCGGCAGAACTCTTTCCTGGATCTCCATCCTGATCTGATCGTAGCAACGGGCCCGGCTTTGGGAACCCCTCCGGGTCCCAGCTTGTAACACTCGTCTCACGCACCGTTGAGCGGTTTTCGCCATGCTTCGTGCCACAGGAAGGAACCTGTTAGGTTCACCGTCGCTCGAGGGGAAGGACGCGTGCTCGACAACTGGCTGCCGTTCCTGATCTACGCCATCTTCGCGCTGGTCATTCCCGCGTCGATGATGTGGTTCTCCTTCGTCTTCGCGACACGCCCGCACAGGCGGACACGCCGTCGGGAGTTGCCGTTCGAGTCGGGCGTGTCGACAGGCCCGCCGCGGGCGCAGCGCTTCACCGTCAGCTTCTACCTGACGGCGATGCTCTTCATCGTCTTCGACATCGAGATCGTGTTCCTCTATCCACTGGCCGTGATCCTGCATCAGCTCGCCTGGTTCGGCTTCTTCGAGTTCCTCTTCTTCATCGCGATCCTCGTCGTCGCCTACGTGTACGTCTGGCGCAAGGGAGCGCTTGAGTGGCAATAGACGACGACAAGCGGCTTCGCGACTACGGCCTCCAGACGGAGCGGCTGCTCTGGCCCGACAAAGGGCCGGGCGTGTTCGAGCACGAGGTTGCCGCGATGGAGCAAGCGGTAGGGCTCACGACGCTCGAGAAGGCCGTCGCCTGGGCCCAGACGAAATCGATGTGGCCGGATACCTTCGGACTCGCCTGCTGCGCGATCGAGATGATGTCGATCGTTTCCTCCCGTTACGACATCGCACGTTTCGGGATGGAGGCGTTTCGCTCCTCGCCGCGCCAGGCTGATCTCTTGATCGTCTCGGGTCGCGTCGTGCACAAGATGGCGGCGCCGCTGCGACAGGTGTACGACCAGATGCTCGAGCCGAAATGGGTGATCGCGATGGGGGCCTGCGCCAGCTCGGGAGGGATGTTCAACAACTACACGACCCTGCAGGGCGTGGACAAGATCGTTGCCGTCGACGTGCACGTCCCCGGCTGCCCGCCTCGCCCGGAAGCATTGATGGAAGGCATCGTCCGCCTGCACGAGAAGGTCGTCGCCGGGATTCCGCCCGCGTACGAGATCCGCGGGGTCTCCTCCTGAACTACAACCGCGTGCCCGGACTCGTCGAGGTCCGCGAGGAGCACGGCGAGACGACGCTCGTGGTCGACACGCCGCGGCTCCGCGAGGCCGCGCGCCATCTCAGGGACGAGCTCGGCTTCGACTTCCTGTCGGACATCTCCGCGACCGACTACCTCGGTTGGGGATCGAGAAACGTCTCCGGCTATCTCGGGACGCCGGGGGGACGCGATCTCAACAAGCCGTCCACGCAGGGCTACCAGCGGCTTCCTCGGACCAAGCCGCGGCGCTTCTCGCTCAGCTACCACCTGCTGGCGCTGCGCGCGGGTGCGACGCGTGTCCGCTTGCAGGCCTGGGTCGACGACGGCGAGCCCGTGCCGACCGTGGTGCCCGTCTGGCCGACCGCGGACTGGCACGAGCGGGAGGCCTGGGATCTGATGGGGATCCGCTTCGAGGGTCACCCCAACCACCGCCGGATCCTGATGGACGACGACTGGGAGGGACACCCCCTCCGCAAGGATTATCCGATCGGCGGCGAGCCGGTGCGTTTCTCGGGGGAGGAGTAGTGGCGCTCGCTCCGGAGCGACCGCGGATCTACGAGGGCTCGCGGATCCCGTCGCCGATTCCGAGCGTCCTCGAGCTGCCTGCGGAGCTGATGTCCTCGCAGGACGTGCTCACCGTCAACTTCGGCCCGAACCATCCATCGACGCACGGAGTGCTG
>JBKPTB010000008.1:0-9233 GCA_046735315.1 Actinomycetota bacterium | reverse complement strand
TCCCGGCCGCGCGAGGAACAGCTGCACGGCTTCATGTGGAACCGCAAGCAGAAATACGCCGTGCTCTTGGTGGAGGCACTCGACCTCGAGCGCGTCCCGCGACCCCTCGACCGCGTCTTGGCGCACGTCTAGCTCAGCGGTGGGCTCGAGCAGGCATGATGCTGCCGTGGATCCGGCGGCGAGGTAGCGGTTTGGCGCGGCGAGCAGCCGCGCGTTTCCGGCGCAGTGTTGCCGAGGCCCGTACTGCGGGGGCTCGGCCGGCTGCGCGCCCACCGCTACGACTCGGAGGTAACCACGATGAATCGTCAGAACCTCTTCTCCGACGTATGGGACGGAGAGAACGAAGAAGCCGGGACTCGGCATCGAATCTTCTGGCGGCCGGACGACGCCAGGATGGGAGCAACGCTGTACGAACTGGCCCCCGACGCGCCTGAGATGCGGATGCATATGCACTTCGGTGCCGAGGAGATGTTCTTCGTCCTGACCGGTCGTCCCGTCTTCCGGAACCAACATGGCGAAGAGGAGTTGGCTCCGGGCGACTTCGTCTTCTGCCCCGAAGGACGTGCCGGGCTACACACGTTCAGCAACCCCACCGAAGAACCCGCGCAGATCCTCGCGATCAGTGCCGGGAGCTTCCCGGACGTCGTCGCCTACCCGGAACACGGATATGCATGGGTGGCGACTCGCGATCCCGATCCCGAGCTACTCGCGAGAGGCGGCGACCCCGGCATAATCGCTCGCTTCGAGATCCCGATCGAGTAATCGCTCGGCGGCATCGACCATCGCCAAGGCCGAAGAGGCCGCGCGAGCGGCCTCTTCGCTTTGTCACCAGGCATCATCCGGCAGGCTGGCGCGCGCGGGACTTTTGCATCCCCAGACAGGCGGCCCCGAAGGGAGACCGCCCGCTTGTCCGTCGTCAGGTGACTTTGAGCGTGCCGGTGATAGTGGGGTGCACGGTGCAGTAGAACCTGTACGTCCCCTTCTTGAGCGTCAGCGTCACCGTCTTCGTTCCGACAAAGCTGGTGCCGGTGATCGTCCTGTTCTTGGTTCCCGGGCCGTTGAGCGTGAAGTTGTGGATGCTCGACTTGTCGCCGACGATGAACGTGTACTTCCCGTGCTTGAGCGTCGTGACCTTCGTGCCCTCGGCGTTCTTGAGCGAGATCGTGAAGCCGGGGCCAATCGTCCCGTGGAGCTTTGGCACGGCCATCGTTCTCGCCGTCGCCCCCGCGGCAACACCGACGGCGAACAGCGTGGCGGCGGACGTAAGAGCAACCATGCGTAAGCGCACGTCGCGCCTCCTTCCCTGTTGAGGACTTCCGTCAGCATAGACCGAGCGCGACGGAGCGCCACGCCCGCCCCGCTGCAACCCTTCGCCGGGTTTGTGAAACGGCCCGCAGCAGTGAAAACGTCGAACGTGCTGCGGTTTCGTGTTGATGGGCGGTACTGGGCTCGAACCAGTGACCCCCAGCTTGTCGATTGCCATTGTTGCCACGCGCGGTGCTGACCGAGTGCACGTCTACGGCTTCCGCGTGTACCCCGATGCCGTCATGAAGGCATCAGCCAACGCGCGGTAGCCGGCGTCCGTCGGATGCGGATCGCCCTTGGAGCAGATGAAGGTGAGCGCGCAGAGCCGACGCCTTTGGACTCGCACGTTCCCGGCCGGGTTGAACACCGGCAGCGCCTTCGCGACCCGGACGCTCGACGCCGAGGCGGCTCGCGCGATGGACGCATCGAGAGAGTGGTAGATCGGCCGGAGCTGCTGGAGTTGAGTGGGATCGAAGTTCCATGCACCCGTCACGATGATCTCAGTGGTCGGCGCGGCGGCTCGAAGCCGCTGAAGGATCGACGCCAAGCGGGAGCCGAACGATGCAATCGTGCGCGGCCCGAGCTTGCGGACGCACGCAACGTTGCCCTTGCACTTGTCGAGCAACAGCGGCAGCCAGTCGTTGCCCCACAGCGTCAGGGTGACCGGACTGACCTGCCCGGGGTGAGCACGGAGGAACGACTCGGCCGCCTTGAGCTGCGGCCCGCGGAACGCATCGTGCAGCTTGAAGCCGTCGGCGAGCCCGGGACAGCCGCCCCGGACGAACGTCACGGTGGACTCACCGGGACATCCGTAGTTGACGACCTCGATCTTCGGAGAGAGCTTCCGCAGACGCGCGGCGAACACGTCGACGTAACCGGTGTCGAACGTCGACGCTCGAGTGCCGGGTTTCTTCGTCGGCTGGAAGCCGTAGGCGATCGAATCCCCGAGAGCGAGGAAGTAGCTCTGCGGAGGCTGGTACACGGGTGGCTGGGACGTGCCGCTCGCCGCTTGCCCCGAAAGGGCGACAAGCACAGCGACCGTCGGCGCCAGGAACAACGTCGCTATCAGGGTGAATCTCATTGCGCACCTCCATCGAGATCGTTTCCTCAACGGTCGCGATGTCGGGCGCTTCGCACAATCTGCCGGCCGGCTCGGCCTTCGTTGCGCGAAGGGAACAGTTTCTGACCGTTCGGCAAGGGCCGACGCGCCAGAACGATGGACTCAGCCCGTGGGCCACTCCGCGCACGTCGCGCGATACGGCGTCCCCGAGGGCAGGTACAGATTCCACTCCTCGCGGCTCAGGTTTCGGCCGACGATCGCGCAGGCGCGCCGACGCCAGACCGCCGGGTCGATGTCCCACAGCGTCGCGCGCGTTTCGAGTCCCGCGACCGCAAGCAGCTTGCCATCCGGACTGAACGAGTTCCGCAACCAGAGAAACGGAAGGTCGATGGACGGCAAGAGCGAGGCCGGCCTCGCAGTTCCGACGAGCTCGTCGCCGTAGCCCAGACCCGTGGCCGGGTCCCACAACCTGGTCCCGCCGAAGAGGCTCGTCGTCGCGAGGAACGAGCCGGCGGGGTCGAACGACGCCCCCGTGATGGGAGGGGTGTGCCCCGTGAGGGGCGGATACGCCGGACGCTGATCCGCCACACCCCATACCCGCACGGGCCCGATCGCTCCGCCGGCGGCGACGAACCGGCCGCTCGGGTCGAACGCGACGCTCGCGGGACCGTCGTCCGCGACCGTGATCGGCCTGCCATGGTGGGCCTGGGTGGCCACATCCCACAGATCGAGCCGCCCGCGGTAGCTGCCCGTCGCCAGCAGCGTACCGTCTCGGCTGAACGCCACGGAGAGCACCGATCCGCCGCCGGGCGCGATCGCCCGCCCGACGCGGCGGCGGGAGTCCGCGTCCCAGAGCTGCACCTGGCCCTGGCGCCGCTGGTCGTTGAACCCCTTCACGCCGTTCGGGTCGACGTCTACGGCGAGCAGCTTGCCGTCCGGGCTGAATGCGACCTGCCAGATCGCTGCGCCCCTCGCGTTGACTACGCGACCAACAGCCGCCCCGCTCTTCGAATCGAAGAACCGAACGTGGCCGTCCATAGTTCCGACGGCGACGAGCTTTCCATCCGGGCGGAAGGCGACCGCGGTGACGACCGAACCGCCGTCGATCCGGAGAGTCTGTCGTCGCGTCCCGGTGTCGTAGACGATCGTGCGGCCGTCGAGCGTCCCCGCCGCGAGCCGCTCGCCGTCGGGGCTGAAAGACACGTCCGTGGTCAGGTCGCTCGGTCCGCCCAGCGGCTTCCCGATCACCTGCTCTCCGCCGACGTTCCAGACGACCGCCGAACGGAGGTGCGTGCTCACGAGGGTCTGGCCGTCGGGACTGAAGACGACGTCGTTGCCAGGACTCGTGTCGGACGTGAGCGGGGCGCCGTATTGCGCACCCGTCTTCAGGTCCCAGACGAAGACGGATCCTTCGTAGGTGGCGGCGGCCAGCAATCGGCCGTCCGGGCTGACGTCCAGCAAACCGGCGGGCTTGCTGCCGACCGAGAGCGGCGGGCGGACGGGCCGTCCGCTGGCGACGTCGACGATCGAGACCGAGCCGGAGTCGTCGCTTGCAATCAGCGTCCGACCGCCTCCGGCGAAGATCGCTTCGCTCACTGTCGCGCTCCCGATCGCGACCGGTTTTCCGACCCGCTCCCCGGTGGCGACCTCCCAGATCCCGACGGTGCCGGGAGCCCCCGGGACGGCGACCCGCTTCGAGTCCGGGCTGAAGGAGATCGATTGCGCGCCCCCTCCCGGCGGATTGGTGGTGATCGGTCCGGCGATCACCCGGCCACTCGCGGCGTCCCACAACGTGACGTGGTTCGTCTGCTGCGCGCCCGCGGCGATGACTCTCCCGTCCGGGCTGTATCGAACGGCGGCGAGCGCGGGCTCGGCCGATTTTGTCGCCGCCGGGTCCGTCAGCTGCCGAAGCTCTTTCCTGGTCGACACGTCCCACAGCTCGACGCGGCCCTTTCCGCCCGCGATCGCCAGCGTCCGCCCGTCTCGGCTGAAGTCGACCCCCTCCCAGCCGCCCTGCGACGACCGCAGGGGCGGGCCGAGGGGACGCCACGTCGCCGTGTCCCAGAGTGTGGTCCCGTCGTGCGTCGCGGTCGCCACGAGCCTGCCGTCCGGACTGAACGCCGCAGCGTTGACGGGCGAGGAAAACCCCTGGAGCCACCGCCGGATCCGCGATGCGTGCTCCAGCGCCCCCAGAAGCGCGCCGCGCGAGTCGACCGAGTCGTCGCGACGGCCGGCCTCGAGCGCGAGGAGCAGCGCGAGGTCCGGATGCTCCGCAGCTGCCTCGCGCGATTGAGCGGCGAGGCGTCCCGCCTGGGCGACGGTCGCCGAGTGCCGCGCCCGCCCGCGCTGCACTACAGCGACCGCGCCCGCGAGGACGGCGATGACCAGCGCCACAGCCACACCGGCCAGCATGCCCCGGAGGCGGCGCGCCCTTCGACGCACTTCGCGAAGCTCCCGCTCTTGCTCCGCGCGGCTCGCGTCGAGGAACTCTCGCTCCTCGGCGCTGAGCTCGGCTCCTTCACCGGCCCACTCGAGCGCCGCGGCGAGCCGTGCACCGCGGTACAGCTCGCCCGGGTCCCGTCCCAGCGCCTCCCAGGCGTGGGTCGAGTGGGTCAGGTGCCGGTGGAGGCGGAGGCTCTCGCGATCCTCGTCCAGCCAGCCGCGCAGTCTCGGCCACTCGCGGATGAGCGCTTCGTGGGCTACCTGCGCCGTTCCTTCGTCTACCGTCACGAGCCGCGCCTGGACGAGTTTGTCGAGCAGGCCGTCCATGGCCGCTGCCGTCTCCGGTGCCGCAGCCAGCTCCTGAAGAGGCACGCGACGCCTGGTGTCCTCGGTCCCCTCGCCCGGCTCGGTAAGGCGGAGGAAGGTGCGTCGAAGGAGGCTCTGTTCCGCCTCGGTGGCGCCGTCGAAGCATTCCTCCGCGGTTCGGGCGATGGCTCCGCGTACGCCGCCAGCGTCGCGGTATCCGGCCAGGGTCAGCGCCCGCCCGTCCCGTCGAGCCCATGTTTCCATGAGCGCGTGGGAGAGCAGGGGCAGTGAGCCGGGCTCGCCGGCGGCATCGCGAAGGACGAGCTCGACTAAGCCGGATTCGAGTCGAAGCCCCTTTGCCTTCGCCGGCTCCTCGATTGCTCGCTGCATCTCGTTCTGGCTCATCGGCCCCAGCAACACGTTGTTTGCGGACACCTCGGCGGCGAGCTGTTCGTAAGCCGCGCAGTGGCCAAAGAAGTCGGCTCGCAGCGAAACGACGGTCTTGCCACGTCGGTGTAGGAGCTCGTCGAAGAATCGAACTCGCCTCGACGTGTCGTCACAGAGTGTGAAGGCCTCCTCCAGCTGATCGACCACAAGGAGGTCGGCCGGGTCGTCGGGGTTCGCGGTTTCCAACGCCGCCGGCGGATCCGCCCCAGGCGTAATCAGGACCGTGCTCGACACGCCGCCGACGTCGCCTCGCCTGGCGGCCGCGACGAGCCCCGCCCGGACCAGGGACGACTTCCCTGAGCCGGACGGTCCGACGACGGCGAGGAAGCGACTCGCGGCGACCCGAGCCAGGACGTCGGCGAGCACCTCGTCGCGGCCGAAGAACAGGTCCGCGTCGTCCGGCTCGAACTCCAGAAGGCCGCGATACGGGCATTCGGCGGGGGAGGGCACCGCCTGCAACCGCGGCGCCGACAACGCGTACACGTTCTCCGGGCCAGCGAAGCCCCGCAATCTGTGAGTCCCCAGGTCGACGAGACCGAACCCATCGGGAAGACGAGGTGCCAGGAGCCCCGCCGTGGCTTGAGAGAGGAATACCTGCCCTCCGTCCGCAAGGGCGCGAACGCGCGCCGCCCGACCAGCTATGGGCCCGCGGACATCGCTGCGCTCCTGAACTTCGCCGGTGTGCAGTCCCATGCGGAGGCGAACCCGAATGTCGTCCGGCCATGGCTCGGCCTCCATCTGGCCGACGAGCTCCGAGGCTGCCCGGGCGGCAGTAGCGGCGCTGGTGAAGATCGAAACCGTGGAGTCCCCCTCGCCCATCGACTCGATCAACCGGCCGCCGTGCGCCTCGACCGCTTGGGCAACGATGGCGTCGTGGCGTACCAGGACGGCGCGCATCTCCCCCGGGTGCCTCTCCCAAAGATCCGTCGAGCCTTCGATGTCTGTCATGCACACGGTGACCACGCCGGTGGGAACGTCGGCTTCCCAGCCGGCGCGAAGGCGCTCGACCAGCTCTCCAGCCGAGGACGGCCGCCTGGACGGATCCGTCGCGGTGCCGAGCCTGATCGCCTCTTCGAACAGACGCCGCCGCTCGGCGTCGAGGCCGGACGGCCACTCGGGAGTTCCCCCTCGAGGAGCGCTTCCCGTGAGGAGCGTGAAGGCGGTCATGGCAAGGGAATAGACGTCTGAGGCGCGCGTCGGCGCCTCGCCCGCCGCCACCTCGGGCGCGACGAATCCGGGCGTCCCAGCCCGGGCAACCCACTCGCCTCTCGAAGCGAGCCCGAAGTCGACGAGGACGATTCGGCCCCGCTCGGTGAGGACCAAGTTGGCCGGCTTGACGTCGCCGTGGACGACGGGCGGGTCGTGCCCGTGCAGGAAGGTGAGTGCCTCGGCCCCCTGCGCGACGGCGCGGAGAACGGTCGAGGGTGCCAGCCCGGGTGTGCCCTGTTCCGCCAGCAAACGCCCGAGATCGGTCCCGTCGATCCAGTCCATCACGACGACGTACTCGTCTTCGTGGAAGAAGTCGTCGCGCACGAGCGGCAAGCTTGCGTGCGGCTCGAGCGAGAGGAGGACCCGTGCCTCGCGCATGAGGTCGCGCCGGGTAGTTCCCGTGCGCGCGGATCGGACCTTGAGCGCAACCAGCCGGTCGTGCTGCCGGTCGAGAGCGCGCAGCACGCGCCCTTCGCCTCCCGCACCGATAACCTCGAGCGGCTCGTAACGGTCGCCGAGGAGCTCGGTGATCACGGGTCAGGCTCGAGGTCGGAGGTCGCTCAGCTTCACGGCCCCGGTAGAAACCGCGGCGTTGGCAAGCTGGACCCGACGCCGTTCGCCGTCTGCGACGTCGAACTTGACGTACAGGCGCGACAGGTGCTGTTTTACCGCTGCCTCGGAAACGACGAGCTCCGCGGCGATCGCTCGGATCGACGCCGGCTCGGTAAATGCATCGCCCGTCAGCAGCGGGTGGCATAGGGCCAGGAGCACATCGCGTTCGCGCGGCGTGAGCGGCGGCGCCTCGGCGATCGCGGCTGTCTCCTTCCCCGCGGCCGGGCCGCGAAAAAGCAGGCGGAGCCGACCGAGGAGGATCTCGTCGCCGGAGTGCAGACTTCGCTCGCCCACGATCCTTCTTCCATTCACGAAGATCCCGTTGCGAGACCCAAGGTCGCGGACGCACCAGGTGCCGCCGAATCGCTCGAACACCGCGTGCACGCGGGAGACGCCGTCGGCGTCCACGACCACGTCGTTCGACTCGAGGGTTCCGACCGTCATTCGTTCGGAGTCGAGCGGTCGAAGCTCGCGCCCGCCGCGGCCCCACACTTCGATGTAGCTGCTCACCACGAACCTCCACGCTAGGGCGCATCACACGGGCCGTCAACAAAAGGGGGGGCTCATGCCCCGCCGGCGAACTGAGCCCCAACGAGCTGCAGTTCAGTGTCAGGCGCGCACGCGAGCCGAGACGGCGATCTGCCCTTGATCGTTCGCGCTAGTGCGCTCCTGTGCGGTCGAAACAGCTCAGCCGACACGGCGTGCTGCGCCGACCTTCCCCTTGGCTGTTGCCACAACGTTGCCACCCTCGTCGGGAGCGGCAACGATGATTGCCCATTTGCAGGACTTTTCTATGGGCGGTACTGGGCTCGAACCAGTGACCCCCAGCTTGTCGAGCTGGTGCTCTCCCAACTGAGCTAACCGCCCTGGGTCGGCGCAGTTTAGCCGAGCATCAGGAGGGTCGGATCGATCGGAACGTCGCGGTATCTGAGCTCGAAGTGCAGATGGGTACCGGTGCACCAGCCCGTGCAGCCGGCCTCGCCGATGAGCTGTCCTTGATGCACCACTTCTCCCGAATGCGCCAGGGCGCGTGCCAGGTGCGCGTACAACGTCGAGTAGCCGTAGCGATGCCTCACGACGACGACGTCTCCGTAGCCCTCATAGCCCGGGACGTAGCCGGTGCTGGCGACGACTCCGTCGGCCGCCGCCCGCACCTCGAGCGAACGGAGAATTCCGATGTCGAGCCCGGTGTGCCAGCGGGCGCCGTCTCGTCCGAACGGAGACGTGACCGTGCCGTCGGCGGGCCAGTGCAGAGCCACTTGCCAACCGGCGTCCGTATGCGCCGTCGCAGCAGCTGGAAACACGAGCGCCAGGAGGACGGCGCACAGCCCTGGCCTCATGGGGGCGGCAGCCTAGCAGCGCCGTCGGATCAGAAGATCTGGGGGCACCAGGGCAGCCGGTCCCAGCGGAAGAGCCCGTCTGCGCGTGCCAGCGCGCCTTCCCGCAGCTCTTCGACCCGGCCGGCGCGCGCAAGAGCTGCGAACTGCACCCCGCCGAGAAACGCGGATCCCAGCGACTGGACGGGGAGACGGAGATCCGGCTCGTCCTTGGTTCGCTGCGCGGTGCCGCCCTCGAGCTTCCAACGTCCTTCGTTCCATGGACAGAAGTCGTCCTCGATCTGGAACACGATTGGATCGTCCTCCGAATAGCGCCGACTGGAGAGCGCGGCGCCGACGTCGACGAGCCGCACCCACAGCGAGTCGCCGAGTCTGAAGCGCAAGCGTCGGGGTGACGCGAGCAGGAGAAAGAGTGGATGGTCCGGCGGCAGCAACCATGAAATGACCGTCGCCTTCCAATCGATCGCGAGGAGGAAGGCCCACAGATCGCGCATCGACTGCGGTGAGCTGCCAAG
>JBKPTB010000007.1:0-27263 GCA_046735315.1 Actinomycetota bacterium | reverse complement strand
AGCTCGTCCTGCGGGACGTAGCCGCGGACGTCGGCGCCACGACGTCGTAGCTCGGCCGCGAGCTCCTCGTCTTTCGCCGGCCCGACGACGACGAGCTTCCGGCCGACATCGTTCGCCGCATCGACGGCGGCGAGAGGCTGTTTCCGCGGCTCGATCGCACTGACGAACAACAGGAAGGAATCATGGTCGTCCGCCGGCCGGAACGCCGGGTCCGGCGCCAACGGCGTGACGACGATCTTGTCAGCAGCCGTCCCGTAGAGCTCGATCAGATCCCGCTTGGTCCGCTCCGAGATTGCGAGCACGCGCTCGGCCTTGCGGACCGCGCGCCGCACGAAGACCTTGAACGTCACCAAGTCGGTGAGCCCGAACACGCTTGGGTCACGTTCCCAGGAGAGGTCTTGCACCGTGACCACTGCGGGTGAGGGGCAGACGAGGGGCAGCGCATGGACGAAGTGCGCAAGCGCCGGCCGTACTCGCCGCAGCAGGCGAGGAACGGCGACGGCCATGCGGAGCTCCTGCGAGCGCGCCGGCAGCGGGATCGGCTCGATTCCCTGCGGTACGAGCGAGGAATCGCGCGTGATCGCGGCGATGCGCAGATCGGGAGCGGCCGCGGGCAGCTCGCGCAGGAGCTGAGAGACATAGGTCTCATCGCCGGTCCGATGCCGTCCGAGCACGTCGGCGTCGACAAGCACCAGCGGGCGCTCGCTCACGCGGCGGCCCCGCGGTAGACGTCCACCGTGGCCGCGGCGACCGCATCCCAGCGGAATGCCCGGGCACGTTCGAGCCCCCGCGCGACGAGCCGGCTGCGGTCCGCGACGGCTCGAAGGATCCCGGCCGCGATCTCCGCGGGATCGCGCGCGTCGACCAGCACGGCGGCGCCGTTCGCGACCTCCTCCATCGCGGTGCCTCGCGTCGTAACAACGGGCACACCACATGCCATTGCCTCCAGGACCGGAATGCCGAACCCCTCGTACAGGGAGGGATAGGCCACACAGGCTGCGCCGCGGTAGAGCCGCGCGAGCTCCGCATCGCTCACCTCACCCAGCCACCGCACGCCGTTGCCGGCGACCTCGACCCCACCCCAGCCGCGCGCGCCGACGATGCGCAACTCGGTGTCCGTACGCCGAACGGCCTCCACGAGACGATCGAGGTTCTTGCGGGGCTCGAGCGTCCCGACCGCGAGCACGTACTCGCCTTGCTCGGCAGGGCCGTCCCGCGTGAACTCATCCTCGACCGCGTTCGGGACGACGTGGATCCGTTCCTCCGGAACGCCGAGCAGATCGACCAGTTCGCGGCGTGTGAACTCGGACACCGCAATCACCCGGCGCGCCGCCCGCAGGACGTGCGGGACCATCCGAGGGCTGTACAAACGCGTCCACCTGTTGAACGTCTCCGGGTGGCGGAGCACGGCCAGGTCGTGCACCGTCACGACGAGCGGAACGCGGCTGCGGAGCGGCCCGCGGTACGTGGGGCAGTGCAGCACGTCTGCCGCCCCCTCGCGGCCGAGGAGAAACGGGTACCACACGCCGTCGCGCACAAGTGTCGAGAATCGGTCGTCCCGGCCGAACGAGCGCGTCGACACCTCGACGTCGTCACGGCGGCGAAGCTCGCGCAGGAGCCCGTTCAGGTAACGGGCGGTGCCCGCCCGAGTCTGGACGAGCGGCGAGACGTCGATGGCGACGCGCATCACAGCGCCTCAGCGTAACCCTGCAGGTGGGCGCGGCCAGTCTCAAGCCAGGTGAAGCGACGCGCATGCTCGAGGCCGCGGCGCACGAGACCGTCACGGTCCGCGCGCGCCCGCGTGATCGCATCCGCGAACTGATCCGCGCGGTCCGGATCGGCCCGCAGTGCTGCGTCCCCGCAGGCCTCGTCCAGCGATGGGTGCGAGGAGACGACGCACGGAACCCCGCAGGCCATCGCTTCGATCACCGGCATGCCGAAGCCCTCGAACCGCGATGGATAGACAAACACCTCGGCGCCGCGATACAGGGTGGGGAGCGCGTCGTCCCGGACGTACCCGAGCCCGCCGGCCCCGAGCGAAACGAGCACGAGGTCCTCGCCGAGCCGCCTCAGGGCGGCGTCGACGACGGCGCGATTCTTGCGCCAGTCATCCGTGGCCGTGGTGAAAACGTACGGCCGGCCGAGGTCGTGCCGATCGCCGTCCGGGCGGTAGCGCTCGCCGACGCCGGGGTAAGCGACGCGAATCCGCCCGCGAGGGATCCCGAGCAGATCCACGATGTCATTCGCTGTGAAGTCGGCGTTCGTGAAGACGACGTCGCAACTCATCGCCGCCCGAGCCGTCGCGGTATGCATGCGGACCGTGCGAGGGTGCAACCGTTCGGGATAACGCAACGGACCCAGGTCGTGGATCATCGTCGCCCGCACGCGCGAGCGGGAGGGCGGAACCATCCAGTCGCTGAAGTGGACGACGTCGAGCGGCCCCAGGACCCGTTCCACGCTTGGGCGGCCGAGTCTGGACCAGGCAGTCCGTACGGCATGACCGAACGGAACGGTGACCACGCTCGTTGACACCGGCAATCCCGCGAGCGTCTCGTCGAGCAGCTTGCGGCCGCGGATGCTGACCGGCCCGAAGGCGACCAGTTGGTGCTCGCCAGACGCCGCCTCGACCATTCCCGCGAGCGTCCCGAGAATGTAGTTTCCGACGCCCGTCCGCGGATGCGAGAGGGGCGTGACGTCGTACGCGATCCTCACGGAGCGGAGTAGCGAAACGCGAGAAAGTGCGCACCGAGCACGCGCGCGTCGCCTTTCCCCGGCACCGCGGTCGGCGAGACCGTGAACACGACGCGGCAGACATTGGCCTGCGGCCGAAGCGGGACTGTGAGCGTCGCGGTGTCCGCCGGGCCGAACGTCACGCTTCTGCCGGCGGCACGGACCGTTTGCGAGCGCGAGAAGAGGTGAACATCGCTTGCAAGTTCGGCGGTGACGGTGCCGCCCCGGCAACGCATTCGCGTGTACACCACCCGCCTGCCGGACCACGTGTCGTTCGGATAGAGACCGCGAACGCGATAGCCGATTGCGAGCACGCCGTCGGTCCGCCGCAGCACCATTCCCTTTCGTTCGTCACGCGCTACGACGTTGCCGGCCAGCGGGACGGACTCCTCGCTGAGGACGTATTGGTGTCGGACCTGCCGGCCGTTGGCGAGCAGCACGCCGTCGGGTCGCTCGGTGACCTTCGTCTCCGGCAGGTCTCCCATCGACGGCTGACGAAGGTCGTAAACCGGCCCGATGCTGCGGTTGTAGAACTCGTTCTCCCAGAGCGTGTTCGGCTGATGCGTCCGGTCCCTGCCGGAGAAGACGAAGGCGACATCTGCCTTCCGGCCTACCGCGGCATCAACCCAGTCGCGCCTCGGCGCGGTGATCCCCTCGAAGAGCGCACCGACGGACGCCTTCGGAAAGCCGTGGTCGAAACGCTCGACCCGCTCGGTCGTGAAGGCGAACCAGAGGAAGACGACGAGCGGCAGCGCGAGGGCATATCGCGGCGAGATCCTCAAGAAGAGCAACGAGATCCCAGCTGCGGCTGCGACGACCACGACGGCGATCGTGTCCAGCCCGACGACGGTCTCCTGCAGCCACCAGAGCGGCATCAGCGCGAGCGTGTCCGACTCGGCCGAAGGGCCGATCAGCGTGTGATACGGGAGCACGCCCGGTAGCGCTGCGGCGATGACGGCCGCGGCCGCGGCCGCCCACGCGGGGCGAGGGAGCCCACGCTCGATCCACGCGAGTAACGCAATGAGGAAGAGCGGCGCGACGTAGAACAGGTTTCGCTCTTCGATCCGTGGCGACAGCGCCGACGCGAACGCCGCGACCTCGACCACGAGCCAGGCCGTCAGCGGCAGCGTTGCAGCGAGGAAGACGCGAAGCGGGCGGTCGAGCGAACGAGCGAGCGCCGTGAGCAGCAGCAGCGCAGCGAACGGGGCAATCCCGAGGTAAAGGTCGAACTCCGCGAGGTGATACACCACCCACTTGACGACCTGGCCCGGCCGGTACGTCGTGTGTCCGGTGAGGCTGTAGCTGCCGAGCACGTCGTAGGGCGAGTGTCCGCGCGCGAACTGGACGACCAGGACCGCAACGACCGCGCCGAGCAGGATTCCGTACAACGCCCGGAAGTCGGCGAGCATGCGGAGCCGTCGCCGGTCGAGCCAGACGAGGAGGAGCGGTGCGGTGGCGACGGCGGGGATCAGCACGATCGCCTGCGTGCGCGTGAGGAACGCGAGCAGGCACAAGCCGAGCAGGAGAACTTGCCGCAGGAGTGTCGGTCGCTCGAGCGTGAGCACCAATGCGAGCGCAACGCAGGCGAACACCGGATAGAAGACCGTCTCGGTCATCAACGTCCCCGTGTACATCAGGGAGGGCACGGCGACTGCGAGGACCGCGGCGAGGAGGGACGGCACGGGCGCCAGCACACGGCGGGCGAGGAAGTAGACCGGAATCGCCGTGAGGGACATCACGATCGAACCGATCGTCTTCGCGGTTGCGTAGGCGTCCGACACCGAACCGAACAGGCGCCAGGCCGGCGCGATGAGAATCGGATAGACGTCGCCGTAAGCGCCGTGGTGCGTATCGCGGATGAGGAAGTGGCCGGTCGAGGCGAAGCTCTTTGCGAGCTCCGAATAGATCAGCTCGTCGACCATGATCCACGGAGCGACGACACGCCGCGAAAGCCCGTAGCGGAAGAGCGCCGAGAACACGACCAGCCCTGCGAGCCAGGCCCAGATCGGCACCCGTGCCAGGCGGTTCCGCCGAGGACGTGGCGCAGGCTCGGGTCGGCCGTTCCGCGCGAGCCCGAGCTCGTCGAGCTGCCCCGCCAACTCTGTCGCCAAGGGCGTTCCCGGCTCGATGCCGATCTCCGCGGCCGCCAGCGCGACCTCGGCGACGACGGCGTCTGCGACCGCCGGACCGCCGGCGGCTTCTTCGAGCGCGGCGGCGTACCGCTCTGCAGCCTCGCCGAGGTCGTGCTCGTCCCGGGCATACGCTCGGGCGGCGTCGCTCATCGCGCGTTGCGTCGCTTCGCTCGAGGCAAGCAGCTCGAGCGCGGTGGCGAGCGACGCGACCTCCTCCTCGTCGACCGGAACCTTCAGGGCCACCTGGTCGGGAAGCTCGGCGAACCAGCCGAGGTCGCTCACGACGAGAGGGCGTCCCAGCGAGAGCGCACGAATCGCGCTGCCGGAGGTCTCCCCCATCGTCGGCGCGCGCAGCGAGATGCACGCATCGCAGGCGGCCATCAGCGACCAGAGCTCTTCCTCGTCCACGTAGCCGATTCGCCCGACACCCTCACCGACGAGACGCGCTGCGTCGAAGCGCGGCGAGGCCGGCCCGACGAGGACCAGCTTTGCGTTCGGATGCCGCATCCGCACAACGCCGAACGCCTCGAGCAGCTGTGGAATCCGCTTGCTCGCATTGAGATGTCCGAAGCAGCCGAAGAGCGGTCGGCCCTCGATCTCGGCAGGTGCGACGCCGTCGACGGGCCAGGCCGGGTGGGGAATCACCCACACCGGTCCGTGGTAGCCGCTCTCGCGCACGCGCTCTTCCACGTAGCGCGAGTGCACGATCAGGCCCGTCGCCTGCGAGAGGATCTCGCCGACGAGCGGAAACTCGTCCGGCCGCGTCTCCCAGATCGGTGCCACGCGGCCGTCGAGCACGCCGTGGGCGAGCAGGCGACCGGGAACGCCTGCGTCTCTCTCCATCGCGGCGAGGTAGCCGGGGCCGTCCTTGTGACCGATGGTCAGGCCGGCGACGAGGTGGTGCAGGACGAAGTCGTGCAGGACGACGACACCGGGACGCCGGCGCAACGCTTCGACGATCCAGCCGTGCGCCTCGGGATCGTTGCCGACGTGGTAGAGGGCGACGTCAGCCGCGACGGGTCGCGTCTTGCCCCGACGGATGACCTCGACCTCGACGAGCCGAGACAGCGCCGGCAGTAGGAGGGCGGAGTAATCGGCAATCCCCGACCGTTCGGGCGGGAGCGGCGAGTAGAAGGCGACCCTCACGACAGTAGGCGTGCGATCGTCTCGTCCCACGAGACGCGACGGGCGATCTCCTTACCGGCCTGGCCCCAGGCCTTCGCGTCGTCGACGTGCTCGCGCAACCACGAACATGCTTCTGCGAGGGCCGCGGGCTGCGGCTCACAGACGATTCCCGTGCGCCGGTCGGCGACGATCTCGAGCGGGCCGCCGGCATCGGTCGTGGTCACGACGGGCTTCTCGGCCAGGAAGGCCTCGTACGGCACCATTCCGAAGTCCTCGTCCACCGGCGCGTAGTAGACGGCGAGGCAACGTGCGTAAAGCGCGGCGAGCTCTTCCTCGTCCACACGACCGGCGAAGCGCGCGCGGCCGTCCAGACCGTGTCGTTCGGCAACCTGCTCGAGCCGCTGCCGGTCCGGTCCGTCGCCGACGATCACACACCGCAGGGTGGAATCCGCCGCAAGCGCATCGAGCAGCAACTCGTGCCGCTTCGCGCGGTCGAGCCGACCCACCGACAGCACGAAGTCCTCATAGCTCTCGGTGCGGTACCGCAGCTCCTGCGGCGGATGTGGCATCACCTCAGGCACGATCCCGGTCGAGCGCTCGAGGCGCTCGGCCACGTTCCGCGACGTCGCGAACACCTTCCGCGCCTCCGCGAGCGCGACCCGGTCGAGCCGTTGCACCGCCCGACGGGTCGCGCGCTCTTCCGCGCTTTCGCCGAACTGGCCGAGCTCGGTCCGGTCGAGCTCGTACGCCTGGCGGAACTGGTGGAGGAGCCAGACGACCTTGTTGGGATGGCGCACCGCGTACGACGGGAACTTGGTGGCGATGACGAGCTCGATCGTGCGCCCGTCCGCTTCGCTCAGGTCGAGAAGTCGCCAGAGGAAGGCCTGGGAGAGGACGCGCTCACCGGGGTACCACTTGTAGGGCACTGTGACGAGATCGGCCTCGTGGTCGCGAGCACGCAGCTCGTCGACGAGGTCGTCCGCAAAGATCTCCGCACCGCCGCGGGCGAAGGGCACCTGCGGTGCACACACCGCGATCCTCATTCGCGCACCTCTACAGGTACACGCGCGTGGAGCAGGGACCCACCACTCCCGCCCACCGACAGCCTACGGACAGAACCGCGACGAGTCTGTGACACAACGGAACGGCCGGCGTGGCTAGCCATCAACAGCCGTGCGCGCGACGAGGGCGTAGTCGAGCGGCGCGAACAGGAGCTCGTTCAGGCGGCGGACGTTCGCTGCGATCACCGGATCGTCAGGTTCGGTGAGCCGCTCGGCCGGCTCGTTGAGAAACCGGATCTCGGTCTCCGCGAATCCCGCCTGGCGGGCGAGCAGCTCCAGTGTCTCGGGGACGAGTGGCTGCGCATGCGTGAGATCCGCGAAGTAGCTGCGCAGAGCGAGTGGCGAGAGCGGGTTGATCGTCTCGGCGACGAGCAACCCACCCGGGCGGAGCTTCGCCGCTGCGAGCCCGAGCGCGGCGACAAGGGTCGCGGCGGGCAAGTGCTCGACGACCTGGCCCATGAAGATGCCGCCCAGCGATCGATCGTCGAGGTGCTCCAGATGCTCGACCAGGTCCGCCTGTTCGACGTCGAGGCCCTCACCCCGCGCGTAGGCAACCATGTCGGCATCGGCGTCGATCCCTCTTGCGTCGACTCCGGCTTCGCGCAGCAACCCGAGCAGCTCACCGCGCCCGCAACCGACGTCCAGCACCGGCGCGTACTCACGGAAGTCGTCGACGTAAAGGCGCTGGCGCTCTCGAATCGTGTCGACGCTGCCCCGCATCCTGCTCTCGAACGCGAAGTAGTCCGGAACGGTCGCCGCAGCAGATTGCGCGGCGACGGTGGGTGCAACCTGGGGCGCTCCGGCCGGACCGCGCCGCTCGAGTCGCGTGAGCCTCTCCTCGAGCTCGCGCACGAGCCTCTCGGCCTGCTCGCGTCCAGCCGCCGACGCATCGGCGCGCTCCGACAGTGCGTCGACGAGCTTGAGGACCGAATCGTTGAACACACGCTGATCGGCGGCGAGCGGCTCCACGTACCAGCGCATCAGCTTCCGCAGGAAACGCTTGGCGATCCCCTTGATCCCCCCGCCCGCTTCGCGCTCTGCTGTGACCGGCCAGAAGCGCTCGGCGAGAGCCCGGGTCGAGGCAAACTCGGCCGCCGGGGAAGCCCCTGCTGCCGCGCCACGACGAAGCTCCTCGCTGAGCCGTTCGAAGAGGGCGGCGACATCGATCTCCTCTGCCGAGGAAATGCCTGCAGGCGCCGGGTTTTTCGCCTCGGGCCCGGACATCCAGCTGATTCTACGGGGTGCGCCTGTCAGTGGAGCGCACGCACGTAGTGCCAGGCCTGCGAAAGACCGAGCTCACGCATTGCAATCAGCAGCAGTGCGTAGAGGCCGAGACCGGCAGCAGCCGCCGGCACGGCGTTCAGCACGAGCGACGCTCCGCCGAACGCCAGCGCCGTCGCCGCACCGACGAGGAGCGACAGCCGTCCGAGGCCGACGACCGTCAGCGCCAGCATGCGTAGCGAAAGCGCGGCCATCAGGCCGAGCACGAGCAGGAGCGTAGAGACGCCCAGTGCGACGGTCACTCCAGTCAGGCCCCACAGCGAGCGACCGGCGATCGAGATCGGGATGTCGACGAGCAGGCCCGCCACTGCGAGCGGGATGAGCAGCCTCGTCCGGTGCATGACGAAGAGCAGCGGATACGTGATCGAGAACGCCGCGCTCGCGACCATCCAGGGCGAGAGGAAGACCACCAGGCGGCCGAGCTCGTCACCCACCTGCCCCGAAAAGGCAGTACCGAGGACGGCCGTCACGGCGCGGCCGCCGACGAGCGCGACGAGACCGGCGGCTGCGCCGACGAAAGCAAGCGAGACCCAGGCCGAGTGGACGACGTGCTCGGCAGCGCTCTCGGCATCGACGCCCCGTCGCGTCAGCGGAGCGGCGGAGATCAGCGACAGCGAGAAGGCGGTGGCGGTCACAAAGGTCGCAGCGAGCAGGTAGGCGTACGACAGGCTCGTGACGTTGCCCTCCCCCGTGCCGGCCGCGAACCGGAGGGCGATCAGGTACAGCCCCTGCACGGCCAGCGGCACTGCGGCGCCGTAGAGCAGCCGCCACAGTCGATGTCCCAGTCGGAACGGAACGCCGCGCTGTCGTCGCAACCGGCTGCCGCGGAGAAGCAGGATGACAAGGGGCACAGCGACAGCGATCGCGCCGTTGAGCGCGAGCCCCCACGCAAGCGAGACGAGCCCGTGCGAATCGGCAAGCACGATGAAGAACACCACGCCGCCGATGCCGCCCAGAGCGAAGCCGACGGCGGCCGGCGCATAGCTGTCCCGGGCGGCGAGCGCGCTCGCGGCGAGGGAAGCCATCAGCTGTCCGAACGCCGCCGCGACGAGCCACGGCAGAGCGTCGGCAGCCACGAGCGCGGATTCATGCGGAAGGCGGCCGGTGATGAGCTCACCCCAGAGGCCGGGGAACGCCGCAGCGAGGATCGTGGCAGGCACCGCTACGGCGAGAAACGCCATCGCATAAGCCCAGAACTCCCCGCCCAGCTGTCCGACCGCCTCCGCACGAGTCAGGTCGGGGACGACGACCATGCGGAAGGCCTGAGCGCCGAGCACGAGCACGAGGTACACGCCGTAGGCGGCCATGAAGCCGTCCGTCTGGATGTTGCGACCGAACTTGTGCGCCAGAAAGGCCCCGGCGACGGCGGCGGCGAGGCTCAGCGCAACATATGAGAGCCCTGTAAAGGCTCCACTTCGAACCGCGCTCCGGCCGCGCGCCGGGCTACCCTTGGGCTGCTCGTCGGCGGGCACCGCTGCATGAAATCAGACCCACAAGACTCCACCTGGACTGAGGACGGCCGCGCAGACCTGCGACGGGAGTTCGGCGACTTCTTCGCGGGCAGGACGTGTCTCGTCACGGGTGCGGACGGTTTCATGGGCTCGCACCTCACCGAGGCGCTCGTGCACCTCGATGCGAACGTGCATGCCTTTGTCCGCGCGACCTCCAGCGGAGCACTCAACAACATCGGCTCAGTGCGCCACCACCTTCGTGTCCACTTCGCGGATCTGACCGACAAGACGTCCGTCGACTACCTCGTCAAGGAGCTCCTCGACGCACCGGACAAGCCCTACGTCTTTCACCTCGGCGCGCAGGCCCACGTCGGCGAGTCATGGCACCGCCCGTACGAGACCATGATGGCCAACACCGTCGGAACGCTCAACCTGCTGCAGTCCATCGTCGACCACGGATTGGAGCTAGAGAAGTTCGACACCGCCGGCACGTCGGAGGAGTACGGGAACCCACACGAGGCGGTCGCGCACCACCACGATTTCGACGAGGATGGCGGTCTGATCCTGCACGAACGCTCGCCGATCAATCCCAAGTCGATCTACGCGACGTCGAAGGTCGCGGCCGACTTCCTCACGATGAACTACCACGACGCGTTCGGCCTGCCGGGCGTCGTGACGCGTATGTTCAACAACTACGGCCCTCGACAGAACCCGCGTTACGTGACCGGCACGATCATCACGCAGGCGCTGACTCGCGAGACGGTCGAGCTGGGACAGCTGGATCCGATGCGCGACTTCTGCTTCTGCACCGACGGCGTGCGCGGACACTTGACCGTGGCGGCGCGCGGGATCCCAGGTGATCTCTACGTGTACGGACAGGGACAGAACATCTCGATGCGCGACTGGGCGGACATGATCCTGCGTGTCGGTCGCGAGGGGGGCTACTGGGAGGCACGTGAGGTCGTCTCCACTGCCGAGCGCTACCGGCCGGGGGCCAGCGAGGTCATGGCGCTCCGCGTCGGCTACGAGAAGCTCAACCGCGAGACCGGCTGGGAGCCGCGCGTTACCTGGGAAGAGGGTGTCGCGCGGACGATCGCGTGGTACGCGGAGAACCGTCCGAGCTGGATCGGCCGGGTGGACTGGCTCGCGCCGTCTCGGACGCCGGCATGAGGATCCTCGTCACCGGCGGCGGCGGCTTCCTCGGCTCACATCTCGTCGAACGGCTCGACGCCGACGGACACGAGCTGTTCGTCCCGCGCAAGGTGGACTACGACCTGACGAGCCGCGACGACGCGGAGCGTCTCTTTCGGGACGCACGTCCGGAGCGGGTCTTCCACGTTGCCGGCGAAGTCGGCGGCATCGGCGCGAACCGCGTGAGCCCCGGCCGCTTCTGGTACGCCAACCTGATGATGGGCGCGCACATGCTCGAGCTGTCCCGCGAGCAGGGCGTCGAGAAGCTGGTCATCGTCGGCACCGTTTGCGCGTATCCCAAGTTCGCATCGGTGCCGTTCCGGGAGGACGAGCTGTGGGACGGCTATCCCGAGGAGACGAACGCGCCCTACGGCGTCGCGAAGAAGTCGATCCTGGTCGGTGCGCAGGCCTATCGCGAGCAATACGGACTGAACTCGATCTTCCTGCTGCCCGCGAACCTGTACGGCCCGCGCGACAACTTCGATCTCGAAACGTCCCATGTCATCCCCGACCTGATCAGGAAGATGCTGGAGAACCGCCAGCGGGTCGTGCTCTGGGGCGACGGTACGCCCACACGCGAGTTCCTCTACGTCGACGACTGCGTCGACGGACTGGTGCTCGCCGCCGAACGGTACGACGGTCCCGAGCCGGTGAACCTCGGCACAGGCGAGGAGATCTCCATTCGCCGCCTGGCCGAGCTGATCGCCGAGCTCACCGCTTTCGATGGCGAGATGCAGTGGGACACTTCGATGCCGAACGGCCAGCCCCGGCGCAGCCTGGACGCGAGCCGTGCGCGCGAGCTCTTCGGCTTCGAGGCGCACACGCCGCTGCGCGCAGGGCTCGAGCGGACGATCGCTTGGTACCGCGGACACGCGGGCACAACGGCGAGCGCGAAGGCGTGAGCTCGCAGACGATCGCCGGGCCGGCGGCGTTCGACTCAGTTGCAAACAGGCTGCGTCGTGCACACCGGCTCGCGACCGCGGTTCGCCCGCTTTACGTGCTCGGCCCACTGCTCGTCGTGCAGTGGATCGCCGTGCTCGTACTCGCACTCACCGTCCGTCACAACGGCTGGCTCTACTACGCGGGCGGCGACCAGCTCTGGCATTACTCGGGCGCCTACCTGCTCGGCCACGGGCACCTGCCGCCGGCCTACGTCGGCTACGGCTGGTCCTTGATGCTGCTGCCGCTCTCGTGGTTCGCCGGCCCGAACCTCGTGTCGGCCCTACCGGCGATCGTGCTCCTCAACACGCTGGTCCTGTTGCCCGTCGCGCTGCTCTGCGTCTACGGAATCGCCAGCCGGTTCGCCGGCCGCCCGTTCGGCTACTTCGCCGCGCTCTCCTGGATCGTGCTGCCGTACCTCGGAATCGTGTTCGTCGAGCCGGGTTACCACCAGAAATACACGGAGCTGACGCTGCCGCAGCTCCTCGGCCTGACGTCGGTACCGGACTTCCCGGCCACCGTCGCGCTTCTCGTCTCTGCGTACCTCTGCCTGCGCGCGCTTGACTCGTCCGGCTGGCAGCCTGCTGCGGCCGCCGGGCTCGCGGCGGGCTGGTCGATCGCAATCAAGCCGTCCAACTCGATCTTCCTCGTCGCGCCCGCGCTGCTGTTCGTCTTCGAGCGCCGGCGCGCCTTGCTCGTCTTCGCCGCCGGCCTCGCGCCCGCGCTCCTCACCCTCGCACTCTGGAAGTACCGCGGCCTCGGCGAGCTCGCTGCGGCGCCGGCAGAACGGGTGCGCCTCGCTGCGGGAATCGACAGCCTGTTGCATCGCATCCACAGTCCGAGCCTGAACAGCTGGTCCCACTTGCGGCAGGTGCTCGACGCTTTGCGCGAGCACTTCTGGGCGTCACGGGTGATGGAGTGGCTGCCGGTGGCCGGCCTGATCGCGTTGCTCGTGAGATCGCGGCGCGCGTTCCTGCTCGTCGGCAGCTGGTTCGTCGTCTTCCTGCTCGCAAAAGGGACCTACATCCCCGCCTCGGTCGAGGACGCGAGCTTCTTCCGGATCCTGATGCCGGCGTTTCCCGCCTATCTGCTGCTCGCCGCCGCGGTCGTCCTGCTCGTCCCGGGCGTTCGCCCGCGCCCCGCCGATCGTCCGGTCGGACTCGACCGGCGCAAGTTGACGATCGCGCTCACGGCGGTGATTGCGGTATTCGCAGTGGTACCGCTGGGAGTGATCGCCGCCGTCCCGCGCCTCCACGACGGCTCGCGATCGGCGGTGCGCGTCGGGGACAGCCTGATTCCGGTCTCGCCGTCGATCGGAGTCGCGGCGAAGGCGCAGGGCAACGTCGTCCGGCTCGGCTGGCGAGCGCGACGCCCCGGGGCTGCGTCGGTGTTCTACCGCGTGCTGCGGAAACAGGGAGCGGGGGACGGCGCCGCCTGTCCGGGACGGCTGCGGAACGCATCCGACAGCTGCCAGCTGTACATGGACGAGGTCGGGTCGTCACGGACGACCTCGTTCGACGATCGACCGGGCCCGGGGACCTGGACGTATCGCGTGGGCGTCGCGGCCAACTGGCTCGACGATCCGAAGCTTGGCGACGTGTACGTCGTCAGCCGTCCGGTCGTTGTGGTCGTCCGATAGGCCGGGCGAACTGTGGAGATTGATGCAGCGGTCAGCGTGACGGTGCCGTAACGCCCTCGCGTTGTTGCTGCTCGAGGAGCGCAAGCCGTTGCGCGAGAATCGTGTTCTGGTCGGAGAGCCTCGAGATGACCGTCGAGTAATGCAGCAGCACGGCGAGGATGAACAGCGCCCCGACCGCCCCGAGAATCGCCGGCGGATAGGTCTCGACGCCGAACCAGCTCGCGATGGTGTTGAGCCCGTCCCGCCAAACGGACAGCGCGAGCAGCACTGCCCCCGTCAGCAGCCACAACAGCGCGTAACGCTCGCGGAGGCGCCGCGAGCGGATCAGCTCGAAGACGATGACGAGCAGCAAAAACGAGGCGACCGCCGCGGCGATCGAGACGGGAAGGGGTGTCATCGGTGGTGTTCCTCCTCTAGCGGGACTGCATAGCGGCGAAAGAGTCCGACGAAGATGGCGAGCAGGACCTTCGTCATGTAGTAGATCGAGCGGAGGGCTGTGATCGACGACGCGCCGCCCGCGCGCTCACGCATCACGACCGGCACCTCGCGCAAGCGCAGCTTGTGCTTGACCGACATGACGGTCGCCTCCACCTCTGGATAGTCGTGCGGATAGTCGGCGGCGAACAGCGCAATGCCTTTGCGGTTGACCGCGCGGAATCCCGACGTCGTGTCCGTCACTCGTTGACGCACGACTGCCGACACGACGAAAGCGAAGACGCGGATCCCGACCCGACGTGCAAACGATGACTGGTAGCCGGTCCCCTCCGCGAAGCGCGACCCGACGCAAACATCGGCATCACCCGCAAGCACGGGACCCAGGATCGCCGGAATCTGCGCCGGATCGTGCTGCCCGTCGCCGTCCACCTGCACGGCGAGGTCGTAACCGTGCTCGAACGCGAACCGGTAGCCGGTCTGGACCGCGCCGCCGATCCCGAGATTGAACGGCAGGCGGAGCACGCTCGCCCCACGATCAGCCGCGATGCCCGCGGTGCGGTCGGTCGAGCCGTCGTCGACGACGACGATGTCGAATCCGGGATCGAACGCTCTGATCTCGTCGATCACACGCCCGATCGACGCCTCCTCGTTCAGCGAGGGAACAATCGCAATGCGCCTCAGCTCTCCGAGTTGCGCAAGGACCTCGCCCACCGGAGGAACCGGAACTTCTGCCAGCTCAGCCATGTGCTGGCACCGGTGTCCGGGCGCCGACGAGGTCGAGAATCTGCCGGGCACGATGCGCGTAGGTGTGCTCGTCCAGCACGCGCTCGCGCGCACGGCGTCCCATGGTCTCGGCCGCAGCAGGGTCGTCCAGCAGCTCGCGGTATGCGGCGACCGCCTGTTCTGCGTCCGCTACGACTCGTAACTCGGATCCCGGCTCGAACCAGCGCTCGATCCCCTCGTGCGGGTTGGAGACGATCGCGGCGCCCGAGGCTGCAAGCTCGAACGGACGGCAGGTCGACGACGCGTAGACGGTCGCGTGCGAGCGGCGCGTGATGTTGAGGTTGATCCTGCCTCGCGAGATGGCCTGCGGGAACACGTTGAAGGGAACGTCCCCGACCTGCCGCGCATTGCCCGTGTCGCCGCGAAAGTCTCTGCCCCCGAGCGCGAAGTCGATCCCCGGCTCCCGCCGGCTCGGCTCGCCGACGAGCGCCTCCATCCATTCGCGGCGAAACTTGTCGCCGTAGCCGTAGAAGAAGACGTCGTACTCCTTCTCCACCGGCGCCGGCTGGAACAGCTCGGGATCCACCGCCCAGAACACTGCCTCCGCTCGGCGCGCGCCAAGCTCGCGCAGCCGCTCGAGTCCGCCCTCGGAGTTGGAGAGCACGAGGTCGTACTCCGACGGGTCTGCGCCGTGGTAGTAGTTGAAGCCGGTGTCCATTCCACCGAACTCGGGCAGGCTCATGGGCACGTCACCGTCGTAGAAGACCACGGGAACGCCGAAGCGCTCACGGATGTAGGTCGGGATCCCACGCAAGTGGGCCATGGGGACCGTGAAGACGATCACGGCTGCGACATCCTGTTCGCGCTCGAGGATACGACCGAGGTGACGTTGCCAGCGAGGCGTGACGTAGCGCCAGATCACCTCGCGGGTCAGCTTGTCGCCGACACCGTCCTCGGGATGGCTCTCGTCACGTCGCAGCAGCGTGTCTCCCTTGAGACGGGCCGCGAAGCCGCGGGCGCCCGCGAAGAGCTCCGCCTCGCGGTACAGCGGGTTCGGCGCCGTGCGCCACCAGGGGGACTCGACGGCTCGTCCCCGGTAAGGGGTGACGATCAGGTCGACTCCGACTTCGTGGAGCCCTTTCCAGATCTGCCACCACGCCGGGGTACAGCCGTAGCGGAAGTCCAGGTCGCTCGCGGAGGCGACGGCGAGGATCTTGGGGGCTGCGGGCACCGGCCCAGTATGGCTAAGGCGCCTGCTTGCAGGCCCTATGGCACCATCGCCTCGAGCTTGTGCTCGAAGCCGAGCAGACCATCCGAGCCGTTGATCCGGACGCGATTCAAGGTGTACGGGCTCCCGGGGCGAGCAAGACCGTAATTCGTCGTCGTCGCAGCCAGATACCCAGCACGGCGCACGGCGTCGATCACGCGCGCGTTGTAGCGGCCGCTCGGATAGCAGAAGAAGTCCACCGGCACGTGGAACATGTGGCGGAGGTCGACGCGCGACCCGCGCACCTCGTCCCAGAGACGTTTGTCGTCGACCTTGGTGAGATCGGGATGCGTGATCGTGTGCGCGTCGATCTCCCATCCGGCCACGATCAACGCCCGCACACGCCAGAACGGCAGGTTGTACTTCTGGACGGCGTTGACCTTGAGATTCAGAACACCGGGCCAATGGAGCTTGTGGAGCTCCGGTAATGCCTTCGTCGCCTGGCTGAGGTAGCCGTCGTCGAACGAGATGACGATCGGCCGTTGTGGCAGACGACCATTCGCGTGCCAGTACTCGTAGACCTGGTGCAGCGTCACCGCGTGAAAGCCCTTTCGCGCAAGCCAGTTCATCTCGGCCACGAAATCGCTCGGCTGCACGAAGAGATCCGGAAACGCCACGCCCGCGGGCGGCGCCGCGATGACGTGGTACATCAGGATCGGCACCGGCTTGTCGTGCAAAACCAAAGGAGCGGCGCGACTGTCGCGGGCGAACAGCAGGACGAACGCAACAAGTAAGGAAACGATTAGGGCTGTCGCCGGCTCAGCTACCGTGAAGTGGGGTCTGATGTCGCGCAAGCTTCCGATTGCCGTCCTCCTCATGCTCATCGTCGCATCGCCGGCGGCCGCCCGGCCGATTCAGGTGATGCCGGGCGTCACGTACGACCGGATCCTGCGCTGGACTCCGGCGGGGCCTGTTGCGCTCTATGTGATCAGCGCCCCGGAGCCGGGTGACCTCTACAGCCTGACGCCGCTGCTGTCGAACGGGACGATCGTCGGGCGCGAGACGGTTTCGTCGATGGAGCGCAACGCCTCCGCGCAGATGACGACGATCGGCGTCAACGGCGACTTCTTCAGTTGGACCGGCGGCTGGCCCAGCGGCCTGTTGATGCGAGGCGGTGTCGTCGAGCATCAATCCGCCCTGGGGCGCGCAGCGGTCGGCGTCGACACGAGCGGCACCCTTCACGTCGATCGGGTCCCCTGGTTCGGTCGCTGGCACGGGGCCGATGGGGTATGGCAGCCGATCTCACAACTGAACGAACCCGCCCGTGCAAACGCAACCGCGCTGTTCACCCCCGTCTGGGGAGCGAAGACGCCGGCGACGCACGGAACGATGGTCGTCCTCGGAGCTTTTCCGCCGCTGAACCCTCGCCGCGATCTGAGTGGCGTGGTGCAAGCGGTCCTCACCGATTCGAGCGTCGACGTTCCGGCTGACGGTGCCGTGCTCGTCGCACGCGGAGCCGTCGCCCAGTCGCTGCACGACCAGGCGGTCGTCGGGGCGCCCCTCACGGTCCGCATCCCGCTCATCGACGACTGGGCGTCGGTCACCGACGCCGTGAGCTCCGGGCCGACGCTCGTGAAGAACGGTCGCCCGATCTTCAACGCAGGCGAGGCCCTCACCCCGGCCCAGTTGCGCGGACGGAACCCACGCACGGCGATCGGCCAGCGGGCGGACGGCGGGATCGTCATGGTCGCGGTGGACGGGCGACAGCGTGGTTGGAGCATCGGCATCACCAACTGGGACCTCGCTTTGACACTCGTCCGCTACGGCTGTGTGACGGGCTTTGCTCTCGACTCCGGCGGCTCGACCACCGTGGCCTTCGACGGACAGCTGCTGAACCGCCCATCGGATCCGCACGGAGAGCGCCCGGTCGGAGACGCGCTCGTGATCGCGTACACGGGCGTGTACGCCCCTCCGCCTGCCCCGAACCTGTCCCCGAACGCCGACGGCGTGGGCGACCGGGAGAGCCTCGACTACAAGGTCGTGCGGCCTTCGACCGTGAGCGCAAAGCTGATCGCGCCGGACGGCGCGGCCCGCGAGCTCGATGCGGGCCAGAAGCCCGCGGGTCGCTATCACCTCACCTGGGACGGCACCGATGCAACGGGCGCACCCGCGCCCGAGGGCACCTATCACTGGAACGTCTCGGCGACCGACGACCTCGGACGGGCGTCCACGCACGATCGGCGCTTCACGCTCGACCGGACGCTCGGCTTCCTACGGGTCTCCCCGGGGGCGCGGCGGGTCGCCTTCGCGCTCACGCGCGACGCGACCGTTCGCGTCACGATCGAGACCCGGTTCGGCGGCATTCTGCGGACCGTCGCGAGCGGGCTCCGGCCTGCCGGAGCCGTCACCGCTCGTTGGAACGGACGGGACGGGCGTGGCAAGCGCGTTCGCCGAGGCGCGTACGTCGTGCACGTGGCGGTGACGAGCCCGATCGGGCTCAGCCAGCTTCGCGCACCGCTACGGATCCGGCGCTAGTAGGCGCCGCGGCGCGCGAGGACGGCCGGCAACGTGCGCGCGAGGATGCTGATGTCCAGCAGGATCGACCAGTTCTCGATGTAGTAAAAGTCGAGGCGAACGAGGTCGTCGAAGCTCAGGTCGATGCGCCCGGACACTTGCCAGAGCCCGGTCATCCCAGGCAGCACGAGGTAGCGCTTCCGGTGCCACGGCAGCAACTGCTCGTAGTCGCGAATCGGTAGCGGACGCGGACCGACGAGGGACATCTCGCCCCAGAGCACGTTGAGGACCTGCGGCATCTCGTCGAGCGAGAAGCGGCGCAGGAACCGTCCGACGGGCGTGACACGCGGATCGTCCTTGATCTTGAACAACGGCCCCGACGCCTCGTTCGCGGCCTCGAGCGTCGATTGACGCTCGGCGGCGTCGGCGTACATCGTCCGGAACTTCATCATCCCGAACACGCGCTCGCCAAGACCGATACGACGGTCGCGATAGAAGACCGGGCCACGGGAGGTTGCCTTCACCGCTGCGGCGATCGGCAGCCACAAGGGCAGCCCGATGACGATGACGATGCTCGAGACCACGATGTCGAAACCGCGCTTGAGCGCCCACTGCGAACCGGCGAGGACAGGCGGTCGCACTTCGAAGAGCGGGGCGCCCTCGCCGGGGATGTATTCCGCGCGCTGCAGGAGCAGCTCCGTCGTCCGGGGTGCGATCTTGACCGTGGCTCCGAAGCTGTGCGCTTCCTCCACGAGCTCCAGTAGCTCCCGCTCGTTGAGCCCACCGTCCGTGACGATCAGCTCGTGGACGTCCCGTTCCCGCAGGATGCGCGGGACGGCGTCGAGGCCGCCGAGGACGGGCAGGCCGACGGCTTCCTCCGCGCTCGATGCGACCGCGCCGAGGAACTCGTACTGGATGCCGCTGCGGCCCGTCCCCAGCGAGCGCCGCAACTCGGCGAGCCGCTCGCCTTCGCCGACGAGGACTGTGCGCCGACGCGCACCGCTCAGCCGTAAGACGTCGCGCGTGAGCACGTCGTAGCTCGCACGCAGGATGCCGATGAAGAACGCCGTCAGCACGAGCGCCGTGGGCGTCAAGCCGTAGGTCGTGAAGTGGTACCCGGTTCCGAGCCCGAACGCGAGCGTGATCACGGCCACGAGCACGAGCGAGAACACGACCTGGCCGAGCCCGGTTCGAAGCTCCCGTCGCCTGTAGAGGCCGCCCACCCAGAACACGAGCACCGTGACAACGGTGAGGAATGGAAGCCAGTTCGTCTCGGTGTCCCAGAGGATTCCCCAGAGCGGCGGCCACTCGCCGAGGTAGGCCTCCCGGAGGATCAGCGCGACGAAGACGCCGAGAACGAGACCCAGCAGGTCGACCGCCACCAGAGCCGCAACGCTGCCGAGCCGGCGCGCGACGGCGACCAGCGTTGTACGGGAGAGCAGGTAAGGCCGGGTCGAGCGAATGTCTTCGACCGGCGCCGACTGCGACTCGGCCGGCGCGGCTGGCTTCGTGCTCACGGCCTGAGTGTACTTCCGGGTTTGCCGAGGCTCGCTAGGCTCGACGCTTCATGGGCCTCGAGCAGCTGAGCGAGCGCTATGCCGAGCACAATCGCGTCGAGCGAGGCGCCGGCTTCGTCTTCGCAGGGCCCGAACGCATCGAGCTCTTCCGCCGCTACGTCGGCGGCCCCGGCCGCCGTGTGCTCGACCTCGGCTGCCGCGACGGAAGCCTCACCCGTGCGTTCGCCAACGGCAACGAGATCGTCGGCGTCGACGCCGACCGGGACGCGCTCGCCGCGGCCGCGAAGCTCGGGATCGAGACGCACTGGGCCGATCTCGATGACCCCCTCGACTTCGACGATGCAAGCTTCGACGTCGTCGTCGCCGGAGAGCTCCTCGAGCACCTGCGCGATCCGCACAGAGTTGTCGCCGAGGTGCGGCGTGTGCTCCGGCCCACCGGGACCTTCGTCGCGTCAGTGCCGAATGCGTACCGCCTCAAGAATCGCCTGCGTTTCCTGCTGGGACGAGACCCGGAGCACGATCCCACTCACCTGCACATGTTCGCGCCGAATGAAGTGCGGAGGCTCCTCGGTGGCTTCGAAGAGCCAGAGCTCCACTTCATCGCCGGCCGCCTGGTGTCACTTCAACCGCGGCTCTTCGCGAACGACATCGTCTTCTCCGGACGCAAGCCGCGCTGAAGCTCGCGTAGATCCGTCGGCGTTCGTCGCAGGCCGAGGAGGGTCAGCGAAACCCGCAGAGCTGCGGATCTGCGCCGGTCGAGCAGGTCGGTGTCGTGGAAATAGGCGTGCACGACCTGTCGGCGGTCCCGGCTGAGCACGCTGCGGGCAAGCATTCCGATCGAGTGCGTCGTGGGCAGCTCGAGCAGGCGGCGGCCGCTTGTGAGCTCGAGCCAGGCAGGCTCGTCGAGTTGGAGATGCGCCGCGCCCGGCGCGAGGTAGTCCGGACGAAACGCAGTGGCGGTGCAATCCGCGTAACCGAGCTCGGCGAGCGCGTCGGCCAGAGGCTCATCCAGGTACCACCCGCCCCCGCAGAACAGGTCGGCTTCGAGCCCGGCCGAGCGGAGCCACTGCGCCTGCTCTCGCACGAGGGCGGCCGGATCGCCGTCTGTCGGACGCGCGTGGCCGGGCGCGGTCCAATGGGTGTGAAGCCCGAACGGCCCACGCGCCTGCGCTGACCGCGCTCGCTCCAGCCAGACGGACTCGTCCTCTCCTTCGGCGGGCGGCCGCATGAGCGCGGCGATCGCGAGGCCCCCGGGCCGGCGCTGCTGGAGCGCCGCGAAGCGCTCCCACACGTCGTCCTCGAGTGGACGCTCCACATGGCACGAGACGACCGCGTACCGCCCGTGCAGTATGTGCCCCGTGTGCGGCATCGCCGGACTCTATTCGCCCGCCGGGATGCCGAATCCCGAGCGCGTGGACGCCATGCGCGCGGCACTCGTCCACCGAGGCCCGGATGAAGGCTCGACCGACGCCTACGGCCACTGTGTCCTCGGCCACCAACGTCTCAAAGTGCTCGATCTCGACACCGGTTACCAACCGGTGTCGAACGAAACCGGTGACGTGAACGCGGTCTTCAACGGCGAGGCCTACAACTTCCGTGCCCTGCGCGGGGAGCTAGGCGCGCACGAGGTACGCGGAACCGGCGACACACCCGTTCTGCCGCATCTGTATGAAGAGAGCGGACCGCAGTTCCCGGCGCGCCTCGATGGGATGTTCGCCCTCGCCGTCTGGGACGCTGGGCGCGAACGCCTCGTCCTGGCGCGCGACCGCCTCGGCAAGAAGCCGTTGCTCTGGACGCGCCTCCCCGACGGAACGCTCGCGTTCGCCTCGGAGCTGAAGGCGCTGCTGCGCCTCCCGGACGTGCAGCGCGACGTCGACCTGGAGGCGATCGACGCCTACCTGGCTCTGCAGTACGTCCCGGGGGACCGCACGGCGTTGAGCGGCATTCACAAGCTGCCGCCGGGCCACGTGCTGATCGCGGAGGGAGAGAGCGAGCGTATCGAGCCCTATTGGCGGCTCCGCCCTGCAGAGCCGAGCACACGTGACGAAGAGTGGCTCGAGCGCGTGCAGACGACCGTGCGTGCTGCCGTGACCAAACGTCTCGTCGCAGACGTCCCACTCGGCGCGTTGCTCTCGGGCGGCATCGATTCGAGCATCGTGGTCGCGCTGATGGCGGAGGCCTCGTCACAGCCGGTGCGGACGTTCACCGTGGGATTCGAGGACGAGCACTACGACGAGCGCTCGTACGCGCGCGCGATCGCCGAGCGCTACGGAACCGTGCACGAGGAGCTCCAGATCGACGAAGACATTGCGGCCACCCTGCCACGGCTTGCAGCGGCCTATGACGAACCGCTCGGGGACGAGGCTGCGTTCCCGACGTTCGTGATCGCCGAGCAGGCCCGTCGGCACGTGACCGTCGCGCTCTCCGGCGACGGCGGCGATGAGGCCTTCGCCGGCTACGAGCGCTACATCGCACACGGCCTCGCTGCGCGCATTCCGGCGGCGGCGGCAAGGATCGGCGCGGCCGCGCTACGAACGTTTCCGGCGACGCGGGGCGAGCCGCGATCGCCGCTCCGTCGCGCAGCGCGGTTGCTCGACGTCGCGGCGGGGAATCCGCGCGACCGCTACGCGCGGTTGATGGAAGTGTTTCCTCTCCCCCTCCGCCGCGCGCTCTGGACCGAGGCCGCACGGGCACGACCAACGCAGCTCGAATCTGTTCGGGACGGTCTTGCCGGCCTGCAGCTGCTCGACGTTGCGACCTACCTCCCGGGTGATCTGCTGCTCAAGGCCGACATCGCCACCATGGCTCACTCGTTGGAGCTCCGCTCGCCGTTCCTCGATCACGAGGTCGTCGCACTCGGTCTCGCGTTGCCCGACGCGCTCAAGGTCCACCGGCGTGAAGGCAAGGTCGCTCTGCGACGCGCGTTTGCCAGCCTCCTTCCTCCGGACGTCACTTCCCGGAGAAAATCAGGGTTCGGCGTGCCCCTCGGCCGCTGGTTCCGCTCGGATCTGCGCGAGGCTGCGAACGATCTGCTCGCGACCGACCGGGGGTGGTTCCGGCTGGAGACGGTCCGCAGGCTGCTCGACGAGCACGAATCGGGTCGGGCCGATCACGGGCACAGGCTCTGGTGCCTGCTCATGCTCGAGGTCTGGATACGCGAGCACGTCGAAGCACCGGTGTTAGTCAGCGCCGCGTGAAGAGGCTCAACCTCTGGCTGATCGCCGCTGCGGCGATCGTCCCTCGTTTGGCCGTTCTCCTGCACGAACGCGGGCAGATCCTCACGGCTTTCACCGACAAGAGCGACGACTTCGCGCAGACCTTCGTCCACCATGGGACGTTCGGCTTCATCCCGGGCGAGCCGAGCGCGTACACGCAACCGCTCTACGGCTTCTTTCTCGTGCCGATCTACTGGATCTTCGGGCGGACGTGGTGGTCGGTAGGCGGCGCACAGATCGTCGTCGCGACGGCGACCGCCCTGCTCGTCTATGCGATCGGTGCTCATCTGATGTCGCGCCGGGCCGGCACTCTCGCCGCCATCCTCGCGACACTGAACCCCTACCTCGTCTGGCACGACGTGCACCTGAACCGCGAGGTGCTCGACCAGCTCGTCGCGGCAGCGCTCATCCTCTGCACGCTGCTCGCGGCGGATCGCCGATCGCTGCGATGGGCCACCGCAGCCGGCTTCCTCGTGGGCCTCGCGGTTCTCGGCAACGTGCGTCTGGCCTTTCTACCGCTCGTCGTCGCCGCCTATCTCCTCGCACGCAACGGGTGGGGCTGGGCCCCGGTCGTGGTCATCGCCGCGGCGGCCGTCGCCGTGGCGCCGTGGGTCATTCGTAACCGTGTTCAGGTCGGGTGCTACGCGTTGACGACCGACGGACGGGCGCTCTGGAAGGCGAACAACGCGCAGACCTATCACCTGCTTGCGTCCGGGAAGTGGATCGACGACGTCAAGGACCCACTCGGCCATCCGTTTCCGAACCCCGAGGAGGCTCGTGACATCTATCGCCGGACCGGTCGCAAGATCCACGTCGACGAGTGCGCCAACGAGAGCTACTACCAACACAAGGCCTGGGCGTTCGTACGCGACCACCCGGGCGAGAAGGCGAAGCTGGCGGGCCAGGCAGTGCGAATGGAGTGGGACCCTCGCACGACGGCATCGGCAACCGACTCCGGTCGAGGCTTCATTCGAAGTTGGGCGCAGCCGCTTTACATGTCGTTCATCTATGCGCTCGGACTGCTGGGCCTGGCGGTAGCGCCGCGGCGTTTCGTCGCGCTCGTGCTTGCCGTGCTCGCCTACCAGACCCTTGCCGCGGTCGCCTTCGTGGGCGCGACGCGCTACCGGGTGGCGACCGATTTCCTGATCGCCCTGCTCGCGGCCGCGGCCCTGGACTGGGTCTTCGCGCGCACTCGCAGAGCCCGATGAAAGTTCTCCACATCCACCGGATCGGCGGAATCGGTGGGTCCGAGCGCCATCTGTTGACGCTCCTGCCGGCGCTGGCCGAACGCGGCGTCGACGTCAGCTTCCTCGGTCTCGACGACACCTCCCGCGCACCCGATCCCTTCTACGAGGCTCTCACCGTCCCGTTCGAGCGGGTCCCGGCACCGCGGGATCTCGACCCTCGGCTGGCTGTCCGCGTGCTTCGCGCAGCCCGGCGTGCCGACCTCGTGCACACGCACCTCGTGCATGCAGACGTCTACGGCGCGCTCGGCGCACGGCGCCTCGTGTCGACGAAGCACAACGACGATCCCTTTCGCGCCGGTGCGTTTCGTTTCGTCGAGCGCACGCTGGCGCGGCGCGCCGCCCGCATCGTCGCTATCACGAAGGCGCTCGCCCGGTTCCAGGTCGAGCGGGTCGGCCTGCCTGCGGAGAAGGTCGAGGTGATCCACTACGGCCTCGACGAGCCGCCCGCCGCCTGGGGTGCGAATCTCCCGGACGACCTCCCGGGGACCGCGCGCGTGCTGCTTGCGGTCTGCCGGCTCGAGCCGCAGAAAGGTCTCGACGTGGCGGTGCGCGCCTTGCCGGACATCCGCACTCGACATCCGGATGCGGTGCTCGTCGTGCTCGGCGAGGGGCCTCAACGCGAGCAGCTAGAACGACTCGCCCGCGAGCTCGACGTGCCGGTCTTTCTCCCCGGCCGCGTTCCGGACGTCACGGAGTGGCTGGGACGCGCCGATCTCCTCGTTCACCCGGCGCGCTGGGAGGGTTTCGGTCTCGCGCTCCTCGAAGCGATGCTCGCGTCACTGCCCGTCGTTGCGACCCGGATCAGCTCGATCCCGGAGATCGTCGTCGACGGGGAAACCGGACTGCTCGTACCGGCCGAGGATGCAGCCGCGCTCGCGGCGGCCGTCAGCCGCGTCCTTCACGATCCCGGCGAGCTCGGCGCGCACGGTCTGCGGCGGGCGCGGGCCGAGTTCAGCGTCGCCCGCATGGCCGACCGCACACTCGACGTGTACCGCCGGGCCACGTCGACCTGACCCACGGGCCCACCCCCCACCCGGAAGAGGGCGGGGGATCACGCTAGCGGACTTCTCGCCACGCAGGCGTGCCCCAATCAGGCCGAAGGCGTGCCGTTTCGTCCACGGCGGCTCTCGAGCTTGTCGCGGTAGAGAAGCTCCGTGCGATCCGTACAGCGTTCCTGGAGGAACTGTTCGAGCGCGCGACGGCGGCCGGCTTCTCCCATCTCCGCGGCTCGCGGAAGGTTGCCCGCGAGCTGGACGATCGCACGCGCGAGTGGATCCGCCTCGCCCGGCGGCACCAGCAGCCCCGTCACACCCTCTTCGACGAGCTCTCCGAGACCGCCGATGTCCGCGGCGATCACCGACCGCGCTCGCTCCATCGCCTCGAGTGCGACCATGCCGAAGCCTTCGCCCATCGACGGGACGACCACGATCGCTGCGTTCTCGATCGCGCGTTGCACCGGCGCGACATAGCCGAGGAAACGAATCGCGTCGTCGACCTCGAGCTCCTTGGCAAGCGCACGCAAGGCGGGCTCCAGCGGGCCCCTGCCGGCGATGTCGAGCCGCAGCTCCGGTAGCTGCCGCCGGGCCTCGGCAAACGCGCGCAGCAGCACGATGTGTCCCTTGATCGGGATGAGGCGCCCGACGCAGAGCAGCCGCGGCTGAAGACCCTCGTACGCACGCGGCGCGCCGTTCGGCTCGATCCCGTAGTGGACGATCTCGAAGCTTGCGCCGTCGAACCCTTCTACCTCCTCGAGGTATCGGGCGAGCCCTCGTGAGATCGCGATGTGCGCATGCGCGAAGGTGGCGATCGCCCGGTCGCCGAGCGCGAAACCGGGGTTCTCGCGGAACTCGTTGAAGCCGTGCTTCGTCGAGACACGCAGAGGAACGCCAGTCAGCGCTCCGGTCAGCTGGCCGTACACGTCGGCATGGACGAGATGCGTGTGCAGGATCGTCGGCCGGTGGCGAGCGAGGTAGGCGCCGAGCCGGACGAAGGCGATCGGGTCGACGTCTGCGGCAAGCGGGATCGAATCGAGCGGAATGCCGCGCGCCGTCAACTCGCCTGCGAACTCCCACGCACCCGGCTCGTGTTCGTGCAGCATCAGGAACCTGATGTCCCAGCCGCGCTCCTTGAGGCGCGGCAGCAAGGAGATCAGGTGCGCCTCCGAGCCCGAGATGCCGGCGACCTTCTGCAGGTGGAGGACCGTCGGTCCGCTCACGTGACTGCCGCCAGCACTCCCTCGGCCCAGCTCTCGACCGAGTGTCTCTGAGCCACCCTTTCCCGCAACGTCCGCCCGATCTCCTCGCGCTCCTCGTCGCCTAGCGCCGAAAACCAGCGCAGACGTTGGGCGAGGCTCTCGGGGGACTCGCGCGCGAATGAGAGCTCGTAGCCGTCGAAGAGCTCGTCGAACACCGGGTTCGATGCGAGCACGGGCAGACACGCCGCCGCCGCCTCGTAGACGACCTTGTCCGGCGCTCCGGCCTCCATGTTGTTGACGAGGACATCCGCGCGCGCGAGTAGCGCGGGAACCTGCGCGCGCGGGACCGCGTCGCCGAGCGGCACGCCGAGCTCCTCCAGCTCGCGCCGGTGGCGCTCCTCGAGACCGTTCAGCGACGTCCCGCGAACCTCCACCTCGACGCCCTCAACCTGCGCAGCCCCGCGCAGGATCGTCTCGATTCCCTTCGCCGGCGAGTAGCGCCCGAGCACCAGCGCCCGCACGCCTTTCCGCCCCCGACGGTCCGAGCAATCGAACTCGCTCACGTCGATACCGTGCCCGATCGGCCGTACCTTCGCCGACTCGAGCGGAAACGAACGGCGGTCGACACTGACGATTCCCGTCGCCAACCTCTCGGCCAGGCG
>JBKPTB010000006.1:0-9063 GCA_046735315.1 Actinomycetota bacterium | reverse complement strand
GAGCTCGGAGCGGACATCGTCGTGCACTCGACGACCAAGTACCTCGGCGGGCATTCCGACGTCGTGGGTGGCTTCGCCGCAACGAACGATCCGACGATCTCGGAGCGGCTCACGTTCCTGCAGAAGTCCCTCGGCGCGGTTCCCGGCCCGCTCGACTGCTGGCTCGTCCTGCGCGGAGTCAAGACCCTCGCGGTCCGGATGAGGCAGCACTGCCACAACGCCCATGCGATCTCGGGCTTCCTCGAGCGTCATCCGCGCGTCGAGCAGGTGCTCTATCCCGGCCTGCCGCGCCACCCCGGGCATCAGATCGCAGCGCGGCAGATGGACGACTTCGGCGGGATGATCTCCTTCATGGTCGAATCGGAGGACGAGGCCACGGCGCTCGTCGCTCGCACGAAGCTGTTCAAGCTTGCGGAGTCCCTCGGAGGCGTCGAGAGCCTGATCGAGTTGCCGGCGCGCATGACACATGCCTCGACAGCGGACGCGCCGTTCGCGGCTCCACGGAACCTGATCCGTCTCTCCGTCGGCCTCGAATCACCGGACGATCTCCTCGTGGATCTCGAGCAGGCACTCGTTCGCTCCGCAGCGGGCGCGAGCACGTAGGGCTAGTCCGGCGGAACCCGGTTCGGGCGGCCGGTGTAGACCCGGCATGAAACATCTACCCCTCCTCCTCGCGGCGCTCAGCGCCGCATTGCTCTTCCCCACGCTCGCCACCGCGAAGGGGCCGGACCGTGCGTCCATCTCAGGACCGGGGCTTCGCCAACCGGTGACGATCGAGGGCTACGGCGAGGACGGATCGTCCTCGCTCGGCGTGCTCGCGACCGAAGGTGGCTTCTTCGCCCAGATGTTCGGCGCGACCGGAGGCGGCGTTCTCCATGCGCGGCCGAAGCTCAGCCTCGGCCCGCGGTACAAGGTCACGTACCGCGTTCCGGGCGGAGACGTCGCGTCCACCGTGCAGCAGGATCTCTACCCATACGCAGCCCGCGGCCCGGTGACGTTCATGTCAGCCGGTCAGACGTTCTGGGGCACACAGAGGACGACCGGCGGCTGGTTCCGCGGAACGGCGAGCCTGAAGCAGATGCTCGTAGACGCCGGTCTGCCGGCGACCGCTCCGCCGAGCCGGGCTGCTCGTGCCCAGAAACTCGGCGTCGCGCTCGGCGCCGGCGCGGGGATCGCAGTTGCCGCCTGCGGTCTGGCCCTGCTGTACCGGCGTCGCCACCACACGTCGCACTGACGCTCATGGGAGGATCCGGGCTCGCATGAGCCCGGATCCTCTCGACCTCCACCATCTGGGCCGGGAGCGCGTGATCGGCTCGTACCTCCTCGAGACGGAGGACGGCCCGGCGCTCTTCGATTGCGGCCCGTCCACGTGCGTCGATCGCCTGCAAGAGGCACTCGCCGAGCGCGGGCTCGAGCTCCGCGACGTTCGGCAGCTCCTGCTCTCCCATGTCCATCTGGACCACGCCGGCGCGGCCGGCGTGCTCGTGCGCCGCCACCCCGGGCTCCAGGTCCACGTTTCCGAGCTCGGCGCCCCGCATCTCGTCGACCCGACGCGGCTCGAGTCGAGCGCACGCCGCCTCTACGGAGAGAGCTTCGACACCCTCTGGGGCGAGCTTGCGCCGGTCCCGCAGGAGAACGTCCATATCGCGGAAGGTGACGTCCTTGGCCTGGAGTGCTTCCCGGCGCCGGGTCACGCGCGGCACCACGTCTGCTATCTCGCGCGGGACGGAACGCTCTACGCAGGCGACGCGGCAGGCGTGCGCATCCACCCCGACCGAGTCGTCCTGCCGCCGACGCCACCGCCGGACTTCGACCTCGAGGCCTGGCAGGCCACGATCGACGAGATCGAGCGACGCGCTCCGACGCGGCTCGCGCTGATCCACTTCGGTGTCGCCGACGACCCTGAACGGCACCTCGGCGAGCTCCGAGAGCGGCTGCCGCAGTGGGTCGATCGCGTGGCCGCAGGTGTTGCGGAGACCGAGTTCACGGAGACCGTTCGAGCTGATGTGGCCGAGGCCCGAGGCGACCTTGACGCGTACGAGCAGGCGATGCCGTTCTGGCAGTCGTACGCAGGGTTGAAACGTTTCGTCGAGAAGCGAGGACTCTGGGAGCGATGAACGTGCGGGCCGGGGCACTCGGAGAACGCAACTTTCGCTACCTCGCCAGCGCGCGCACGATCTCCTTCTTCGGAACGAATCTGGCGCCGATCGCGGTCGCCTTCGCCGTCCTCGACCTGACCGACTCTGCGACCGACGTCGGAATCGCGTTCGCGTGTTGGACGCTCGCGCAGATCTCGACGCTTCTCGTCGGTGGCGTCGTCGCGGATCGCCTGCCCAGGCGACTCGTGATGCTCACCTCGGACTCGGCGAACCTCGTGATCCGCGCGACGATGGGAGCCCTTCTCGTCACCAGCCATGCGCGGATCTGGGAGCTGTTCGTGCTCCAGGCGCTCGGCGGCGCAGCCACCGCGTTCTACTCGCCCGCCTCGACCGGGCTGGTCCCGGAGACCGTGCGGCCCGCATTCCTGCAACAGGCGAATGCGCTCATGGGAATCGCCCGGTATCTGGCATTTCCGCTCGGGGCAGCGGCAGGCGGGGCGATCGTCGCCACGATCGGCAGCGGCTACGCGCTCCTCGTCGATGCGGCGACCTACGGGACAAGCGCGCTGCTGCTGAGCCGCATCCGCTTGCCGGGGCGGTCGCGCACCGCGGCCGCCCCGAACTTCGTCCGGGAGCTACGCGAGGGTTGGCAGGCCTTCACGCAGCACACCTGGGTCTGGCTCCTGACGGGCTGGATCTCGCTCTACTTCCTGATCACGTACGCGCCGTTTTTCGTGCTGGGCCCGTATATCGCGAAGAACTCGCTCGGCGGTGCAACCTCATGGGCGATCATCGTGACCGGCGAGGCGATCGGCTCGCTCGTGGGAGCCGTCGCGGGCATTCGACTGAGGCCGCGCCGCGCGATGGTCTCCATCGGTGCATTGTTCTCCGTCACGGGCCTGCAGTGCGTTCTGCTCGCCGCGCATGCACCCGCTCCGGCGATCGGCGCAGCCGCCGTGCTTGCGGGCTTTGCGTTTTCCTTCGGTACGGTCATCTGGGATACGGCGCTCCAGCAGGCCATCGCGCCCGACAAGCTGTCGCGCGTGAGCGCGTACAACTGGATGGGTGCGATGGTCTTCCTACCTGCCGGATATGCCGTCGCGGGTCCCGTGGCGAGCGTCATCGGCATGTCGACGTCGCTGTTGATCGGCGCGATCTGGATCGTCGTGACGACGGCGCTCGTGATCTCCGTTCGCGGCGTCAGGGACTTCAGGCTGCGGCCGGCTCAGCCGGCAGAGGAGTTGGCGCCGGCGATCGCGGCCTCATAGGCCTGGACGTAGTCGCTCACCATCCGCTCGGGCGAGAACTCCTCTTCCACATAGCGGCGCAGCTCCAGAGGATCAAGTTGGTCGGCGGCCTCGAGCGCCTCCGGCATCTCCGTGTAGCGGTCGACGATGATTCCGCTACGACCGTGCTCGATCACCTCGGGGACGGCACCCCAGCGTGTAGCGATCACCGGCGTCCCGCAGGCCATCGACTCGATCATCACGAGGCCGAACGGCTCTTCCCACTCGATGGGGAAGAGCGTTGCGCGCGCGTCCTGCAAGAGCTCGACCTTCTCCCCGTGCGTCACCTCGCCGAGGTACTCGATCCCGTCGACGAGATGCGGCTCGACGAGCTCGTGGAAGTACTCCCGTTCCTTCGCCTCTTGCATCTTGCCCGCGATCTTCAACGGCAGACCCGTGGCCATCGCGACGGCGATCGCGCGGTGCGCGCCCTTGTCCGGGCTGAGCCGGCCGAGAAAGAGGAGGTAGTCCGCGCGGTGGGGCTTCCACGGATAGACCGAGAAGTCGAGCGCGTTGTGGCAGTTGGCGATCCAGTTCAGGTCGGGCCTCGGCTTGCGCTGGTTCATCGAGATCGAGATGAGCCCGACCTGCGGCGCCACGCGGTCGATCAGGTCGTAAATCTCGCCGGGCTCGCCGTCAAGAGGTCCGTGGGCCGTGTGGACGACCGGGGTGGCGGTCGTCGCTCCGAGGACGGCGCCGAGCATGCCGCTGTGGTCATTGATCACGTCGAACTCGTCGGCGCGCACGTAGCAGGAGAGCGCGTGCTTCACCTCGGGGAAGGTCCGCCCGATCTGCTGGCTGGGCGCCTCCGGAAAGATGGCTACGAGCTTCGCTTTGGTATGCGAGCCGCCGGCCGCGAACAGCGTGACCTCGTGTCCGGCGTCGACGAGACCATCGGCGAGTAGGGACACGACCCACTCGATACCGCCGTAGCCGGTCGGAGGGACCGCGAACCACGGCGGCGCGAGGATCGCGATCTTGAGCGACCCGCCCACTACGCGAGCTCGACGCGGACGCGTCCGTCCTCGAGTCGTGCGTCCCAGAGCCGGTCGAACGCCCGCACGCCCGACAGTCGGATCGTTCCGGCCCAGGACGGCAACTCCACGGGCGCCACGGTCTCCAACGAGTGACGCCGGCGATCCGGCTGCAGTCCGAGCAGGATCTGCAAGAGCAGCACGGGTGTCCCGGCCGCCCAGGCCTGCGGACGTGCCGCAGTCGGATAGGCAATCGGGAACGGTGTCTCCGACCGCCGCATCCCGGCAAAAACCTCGGGAAGCTGGTAACTGAAGTGCTGCGCGGCGGTGAGCATCCTCTGAACGATCCGCTGCGCCTCGGGCCAGCGCGCGTAGCGCGAGAGCCCGGCGGCGACGATGGAATTGTCGTGTGGCCAGACCGTCCCGTTATGGTACGACAGCGGATTGAAGGCCACGTCTCCGGTGGACATCGTCCGCACTCCCCACCCCGACCAGAGCTCGTCGCCCATCAGCTGGTCGACGATCGCGTCGACACGTTCCGCCGGGACGATGCCGCTCCAGAGCAAGTGTCCGATGTTGGAGCAGAGCGAATCGACCTTCCGTTTGTCCCGGTCGAGCGCGAGCGCGTAGAAGCCGCCACGCTCGTCGACCCAGAATGCCTCGTCGAAACGCTTGCGCAGCTCCTCGGCCTCGGTCTCGAGCCGCGCCCCGAGCTCGCGGTCACGCCAGACGTCCCGGGCGAGCTCCGCCACGCGCCGTTTTGCGTCGTAGACGTAACCCTGCACCTCGCACGGTGCAATCGGCGGCTGCGCAAGCCTGCCGTCCTGGAAACGCTGTGAATCCCAAGAGTCCTTCCAGGATTGATTCTCGAGTCCGTGCTCGGTGCGCCGTTCGTACTCGATGAAGCCGTCGCCGTCACGGTCTCCGTACTTGTCGATCCAGTCGAGTGCGGCGAGCGCAGGCCCCTTGAGGTCTCGCACCAACGCGGCATCGTCGGTCCAGCGCCACACCTCGGACAGGAGGATCAGATAGAGCGGGGTGGCGTCGACCGTTCCGTAGTAACGCTCGTGCCACGTCCGCGCTGCCTTCCCGTGCCGGACCTCGTGGACGATCTTCCCGGGCTCCGCGTCGATTGACGCGTCATCCTCCTTCGCCTGCAGCTCTGCGAGCACCTCGAGCGCCGTGCGCGCGAGCTCGGGCCCGAAGATGAGCGTCTGGAGGCACGTGATGATCGTGTCGCGGCCGAAAACGGTCATGAACCACGGCACCCCGGCGCCGGGAAGCCTGCCGATCCCCGAGTGGTCCGACTGCATGCGCAGCGATGCGAGATCCGAGACCGACTGGCCGAACGAGTGCGACAGCGCGTCCCACGACGTTCTCAACTGAGGCACGCGCAACTGCCAGGCGGCCAGCGAGTCCCGAACGCGGCCCACCTCCTCGCCAAAGCGGCGCTCGGCGAAACGCGGCGCCACCAGCTCGCCGTCCGGAAGCGGGATGACCTCGACGCCGAGGTCCCACCGCTCCCGCGGTTCGAGCCTGAGGTGGAATTTCACCTTCGAACCGTTCACCTCGCCGCGCTCGGAGAAGATCACCTGTGTCTTCAGCGGCAAGTCGCCGTTGTCGGAGATCAGGAACTGGTTGCGTTCCTCGTCGTACTCGTTCGGGCGGGGGCCGGGCAATGGCTTCGCTCTCAGGGGATCGCCGAGCGCGAAGTCGTAGTCCTTGACGGCGAAGATGTCCGCAAAGTCGCTCGCCACGTCGAGCTCGAAATCGAACTCCACCAGTTCCATGCTCTGATTCTGCACGGCGAAGGAATCCTGCATGCCGTCGCCGACGAAACGCTCACGTCGAATCGACAGTGCGTCGTAGTCGAGCCCTTCCGCCAACGGGTTCCGCATGAAGAACGCGGCGGAGAAGTACTCGATCTTGTCCGAGGAGAGCAACAGGGGACGCTTGCCGTTGATCGTCAGGCTGAAGCGCGAGAGGAAGCGAGTGTCTTCGGCGAAGAGACCCTCCCCCTCCGCTTGAAGGTCGCCGAGCTCGTCGCAGATGCAGAAGGTGGCGCCCTCCAGTATTCGCAGCTGGCCTGCCATCAGCTCTCAGTTCGGAGTATCCGGCCTCCGGAGGACTGCGCAAGCGCCTTGACCACGAGCTCGTCGACGTTGACGTGCGCTGGACGTGTCACGGCGAACAGAACGCACTCCGCGATGTCTTCGGGCTTCATCGCCTCGACGCCCTGGTAGACCTTCTCTGCGGCCTCCTCGTCGCCGCGAAAGCGAACGCGCGAGAAGTCAGTCTCGACCAGACCGGGGTCCACGGTCGTGATGTGGATCGGGCGGCCGAGCAGGTCCTCCCGTAACGCATACGTGAAGCCACGCACTGCGAACTTGGACGTGATGTAGAGCGCGCCCTTCTCGTAGGCCTGACGGCCCGCGACCGAGCCGAGGTTGACGATGTGCCCACCGTCGCGGAGGTGCGGCAGGCACAGACGCGTCATCCGGATCAGCCCGTTGACGTTCGTCTCCAGCACCGTGTGCTCGTCGGCCTCGCTGCTGTCGTCGAACGGATCTCTGCCGAGGGCGAGTCCCGCGGCGTTGACGAGGATGTCGATGCCCCCGAGCTCGTCGACCGCTCCCTGCACGAACCGCTCGCAGCTCGCTGGGTCGGTGACGTCGAGCTCGACCGGCACGACCGGTGCCTGGATCCGGTCGATGCGACGCGCTCCGCCGACCACCCGGGCTCCCTCGCGTGCGAGCGCCAGCGCCGTCGCAGCGCCGATGCCGCTCGAGGCGCCGGTGACGACGGCGGATCTTCCCTCCAGGCTGGGCACCGGGGGACTCTAGATGCTTGGCCGGAAGAGAGCGCGACGTCGGTGGCGTTCCAGGCCAGGCCGGACAGTGCGATCGTTCGTCGTTCGTAGCTCGGTCACAAGGTCCTAGTGAGGTCGGAGCGGGCTGCGGCGGGCGATCGCTTCGCCGATCTCGACCGGGGTCGCGTCTGCCTCGGCATGTTCGACCTGCAGCGTCGTGTGCGTGAGCCCGAAGCGGTCCGCCAGGGTCCGCTCGAGCCGTCGCCGCGCGGCGTGGCAATCCGCCCCCGGCTCGACGAGGACGTGGGCAGATAACGCAGGAAAGCCGCTCGTCACGGTCCAGACGTGGAGGTCGTGCACCTCGACGACGCCCTCCTCCCTGACGAGCGCCCGGCCGATCGCCTCGGGATCGACATCGCGCGGCGCGCGCTCGAGGAAGATGAGCGTCGACTCGCGAAGCAACTGAACGCTCGACCAGAGCATCAGTCCAGCGACCAGGAGGCTCGCGATCGGGTCGAAGCGATCCCAGCCGGTCGCGAGGATCAACGCGCCGGCGAGCGCTGCCGTGGCGAACGCGGCGACGTCCGTGACCACGTGCAGGAACGCAGCGCGCACGTTCAGGCTTTCTCTACTCGCGCGCGCGAGCACGATGCTCGCAAGCAGGCTGACGACGGCGCCTACAAGGGCGACAACGAGAACCAGTCCGCCACGAACGTCGTGGGGATCGATGAGCCGATGGATCGCCGACCACACGATCCACAAGGCGATCAGGCCCAGAGTCAGGCCGTTCGCCTGCGCGGCGAGGATCTCGAGTCGCGAGTAGCCAAACGTCCACCGGCCGACGGCTGGCCGCGCCGCCATGGCCGACGCAACGAGGGCGAAGGCGAGCGCCGCCGCATCGGTGAGCATGTGGCCGGCGTCCGCGAGCAGCGCCAGCGAGTGTCCGACGAGGCCCGCCGCGATCTCCCCTGCCATGAGGAGCAGGACGAGCAGCAACGCCGTCGTCAGTGCGCGGCGATCCGTCAGGAGGCGATGTTCGTGCTGGTGGGCCACTCAGAGAGTTAATCAGCCACCCGCCGGACGGCTGTGGCTAGTTTTTGCCCGTGCGAACTCCCGCCAGACTCGGCTGCGCCACTGCGAGCCTGGCGCTCGTCGTCGGCCTCGCCTTCCTCTCCGCCGGTTGCGGCAGCGGCTCGAGCGCGCCGCCGCTCAGCCCAGCTGCCACGAAGAACAGCCGCGCGGTAAGCGCCCTGGTGGCCGCGACGGCCTCGATCAATGCGGAACTCGAACGGCAGCATCGGCTCGGCGGAAACCTTCCCCAGGAGATCAGGAGCGAGGGCCTGACTCCGGCCCTCCGGCGCCGCCTCGTTCGCGTCTTCGAGCCGGCGGTCACGCACTTCGTCAATATCCGTACGAGGCTTGACAGCGCCCCGCTGGGAGCGGACCCGCTGCTCGCCAAGACGCAGCGGACTCTGTCTCGGTGGCTCTCCCGCCAGATCGATGCGGATCGCGTCGCCGTGACAGCGAGCACGAACGCCGAGTATCTGCGCCGCACGAAGCAGGTGGCGCCGAAGATCGCCCGACTGACGAGGCAACTCGAGCGGCTGTCGGCCCGGGTCCAGACGAAGTATCCGAGCGTGAGTGATTGGAAGTTCCTTCCCAACGCCAGCTGAACAGGGGAAGGAACTGCGGCACTCGGCGGTCTAGAGCAGGACGACCCCACGGGGGGGTCAGAGAAACAGGAGGTGCCCAGTGAACATGTACGCGATCCTGCGCCGAGATGGCTGGCGTTCGCCCGAGGATCTCGGCGCGGCGGCCGAGCGCTCGAGACAAGTCGGTGACGAGGAGATGTCCGACGACATCCGCTGGATCAGGAGCTACGTCCTCGAGGAGGG
>JBKPTB010000005.1:0-7307 GCA_046735315.1 Actinomycetota bacterium | reverse complement strand
AGCGAGCGCATGGTCCGGGTGAGCTCGTCGAACGTCACCCGCACATTCGCGCCGTACGCGTAGCGCCAGAGCAGGACGCGGTATGCCGCGTAGCTGATCGCCGTCTCCCGCGCAGCCTCGACGTCAGGAGCCTTGTCCTTCTCGGTGACGAAGTAGCCGTCTGCCTTCGGGTCGTAGGCCGCCCAGGCATCCCACATCGCCGCCGAGACGTCGAAGAGGTTCCGCGCGTGGGTGGTCGGCGCGGGGAGGTCCCGCCTGATGGCGTCGAGCATGGCCTCGTCCCACACGCGGGCGACCGAGCGCGCCTTCAGGTCGGCCCGTGAACACCCGTCGATCATGTACGGCGCGGTCTCGGAGACGCGCTGAATCCCACGTGACCGTGCGACCGCGGTCGATCGTGAATCGGCGGCGCTCCGCGTTTCGCGTCGGAAGAAGACGATGCGATCTGACGAAACGTTGTTGCGAGTGACCATGTGACCGCCCGGGTAGCGAACGATGAGCTGACTCACGCTCGTCGCCGCGCCGAGCCCGAAGTGCACTCGCGGGTCTTCCGATGACAGATAGCTCGAGCCTGCCTGCACCTCGCGTACAAGCCGGCGACCGTCCGGGAGGACGGCGGTCACGACCGCTCCGGGCGAGAACCTGGCGAGCCGCACCGCCAGCCAGTGGCCGACGGCTCCCGTCGGACGCAAGAGCTCCAGTTTCCCGCCGATCGTATTGATGGCTATGTCCATGCGGCCGTTGTTGTCGAAGTCGGCCGTCGTCAGGCCTCGGCCGACGACGCGAGGAAGCTCGTTGCCGCCGACGAGTGCGGTCCCGTCCGTGAATCGGGGTGCAGACCCCGGGGATGCGCCCCTGTTTTCGAGCACCTGGATCGGCTGCGCGTTCCGGGCAAGATTGGTCACCGGGATTCCGCCGTTGGTGAGCACGAGGTCGGGATTGCCGTCCAGGTCGAGGTCGACCCACGCAGCGCCCCAGCCTGTGAACGTCTTGCCGAATGCCGACGCGAACGCCGCCCGGACGTCGTTGAACGACGATCCGGACGGGAGGGGCTGCTGCCCGGTGTAGACCGCATGGCCTTGCCCCCGCGAGTTCGAGATGAACAGATCGGTGCGTCCGTCACCGTTGAAGTCGGCAGCCGCGACGCCCATCCCCGCATTCGGGTCGGCGACGCCCGCGATGGCTGCGCGCTCCTCGAAGCGGAAGCCGAGCCCCGCCGGATCGGCCTTCGTTCCGCCCGGCCAGGCGACGTTCTCGTACAGCCGGTTCGGGTCACCGTCGTTGGCGACGTAGAGATCGAGCCGCCCATCGCCGTCGAAATCCGAGAAGACTGCACCGAGGCTGTGATCGAAGCGCGCGGCCTCGAGGCCTGATTGGATGCCGACCTCGCGAAACTTCGAATGTCCCTTGCGGTCGCGCCCGACGTTGAGGTAGAGGAGATCACGGACGCCGGAGACGTTGTTCGGGAATCCCGCAGCGGAGCCGGGAACGGGGATGTTGGGGTCGGCGTAGCCCGCGACGTACAGGTCGGGCCGGCCGTCGCCGTTCACGTCTCCGACCGCGGCTCCCGCGTGCCACCCGTAGCTATGGATTCCCGCGGCGCGGGCCCCTTCCGTGAAGGTGCCGTTGCCGTTGTTCCAGAGCAGCTTGTCGTAGCCCGCGGTCGTGACATAGAGATCGGTGTGGCCGTCCCCGTTGAAGTCAGCCGCCACGCATCCCTCGCCACGGACAGCGAGGTCGGCTCTCGAGCGGCGGCTCACGTTGGTGAAATGGCCCTTCCTGTTGCGGAAGAGCGCGCTCCGAGGCAGGCCGCCGTGCTTCTGCCAGCGAGCGACGTCGGCTTGCGAGTACGAGTTGACGACGAAGAGATCGACCCAGCCGTCGTTGTTGTAGTCGAGGGCACACAGCCCGCCTCCGGTCATCGCCGCAGGGTCGGGCGAGACACCGAAGCGAAACGCACCTTGACGCAAGTTGAGTCCCACCCGACTGGCGACGTTCTTCAGGCGAATCCCCTCGAAGCCGGAGCTCGAGGCGTGACTCGCGACGTTTGTCGCAGAGGGCCAGCCCGAGGGGGCTGCGACAGCCAAAACGGCGACGCCTGAGACAACCACCAGTACCACGATTCGCCGTGCGAGGCGGGGGAAGTCGACGCGCATGGAGTTGAACTACAGCACGTTCGCCTCTGGGCCGAAAGGTGGACCTCCAACCTGCCCCGTAGAATCGCCTCGTGAAGCTCGAGGACGCACAGGCAATCGTGGATTTCGTGATTCGGGAAGCGCCCAGCCCGGTCTCGGTTTTCATCGCGGACACGCACGGCGAGCTGGTCGCGGCCGCGACGATGGACGGCGCGGCACCGGACACGCGCCTGAATGCACAGCGGAAGGCGTACACCGCCGCGCGGAGCGACGCGCGTTCGACGAGAGAGCTGGCGGAAAAGGTGCGCGAGGACGCTGTCGAGCGCGAGAGCTTCGACCCGTTCTTCACGTTCTTCCTCGGCGGGCTCGCCGCCTTCGAGGGCGGGACACGGGTGGGTGCTGTCGGCGTGAGCGGGCTGCCAGGCGAGGTCGACGAAGCGCTCGCGCGGCAGGCGCTCGAGGCCACAGGCCTCTCGTTCTGATCCGCTCTTACTCTGAGAGAACGAGCGTCGCCTTGCCGCCGCGATGTTCGAAGGCCTCCCGGAAGCGGTCGAGCGGGACACGGAGCGTGACGAATTGCTGCAGCGCTTCCGGCCAGCGCTCCCGCGCTCGCTCGAGATCCTCGACCGCGGCCAACCAGTCCTGGCGCTGCGCGTTGACGCTTCCAAAGAGAACGCGGTTCTCGAGGATCGTGTCCACGCCGAGCACCAGGCCGTCGAGCTCGACCGTCTGGTCACGCGGGTCGATCCCGAGCAGGCACGCGACTCCGCTCCGGCGGAGCAGGCCCAGCGTCCGTGCCATCAGCTGTGCGTTACCGGCGGCTTCGACTACGAGGTCGAACGTCCCGAGCTCCGACAGCGCGTCGTCGGGCGTCGAGACGTAGCGCGCGCCGGACTGTTCTACGACCTCGTTCTCCGGCTCGAGGGACGCCGTCCACACATCTACGTCCGCGAGGCGCAACAGGTACGTCATCAGCAGGCCGATCGCGCCTGCGCCGATGACGAGCGCGCGCTCGAGCCGCCACGGCTGCCGGCCTCCAATCGTCCGAGCATGTCGGAGCGCGCGCTCGCAGATCGACGTCGGCTCCGCGAGCACGCCGAGGCGGCCGAGCGATTTCGGAATTGCCACCAGTTGCTCCGGATCCTCCGCGACGAGCTCACGGGCGTAGCCGTGCAGACGTGTGATCCCGCGCTCGCTGTAGTCGCCGCTCAGACACGAATCGGGCGAGTCCTCCGCGCACGCGATGCAATGGCCGCACGAGCGGCGGACGGTCGCGGTGACGAGTTGGCCGCGCGTGAAGCCGTAGCCGTCTCGCTCGACGACGGCCAGCGCCTCGTGCCCGAGCACCAGCAGCGGCCCCTCCGCAGGTGGGACCCCGAAGAGGCCTTCCGAGATCTCGCGGTCGGTACCGCACACGCCCACCTCGAGCGTGCGGACGAGCACTTCGCCCTCGCGTGCCGCCACGGCTGGAACGACGTCGACATGGGTTGTGTGCGAGTGACCCGGCTGCGTGACAAGCGCCAGCACCTAATGCCCCTTCCAGTAATGCCGTATTGCTGGAAGAGGCACTAAGTCGCCGTGAGTCCGCCGTCGATTACGAACACGCTCCCCGTCACGAAGCTCGCGGCATCGGAGGCGAGGTAGGCGACTGCCTCGGCGATCTCCTCGGGTGTCCCCAGCCGGCCCAGCGGTTGCCGCGCCGTCAGCTCGTCGAGCGACTCGCCGACCTCCTCGACGAGGCGCCGCACCCAGGGCGAGTCGACCGTTCCCGGGCAGACGGCGTTGACGCGGATGCCGTCTTTCACGTGATCGACCGCGAGCGCACGCGAAAACGAGACTACCGCTCCCTTCGAGGCACAGTACGCCGCCCGGTTACGGAGGCCTACGATCGCCGCGACGGACGCGATGTTGACGATCGACCCGCCGCCTCGCGCAATCATGGTCGGGATCGCGTGCTTGCAGCAGAGGAACGTCCCCCGCGCGTTCACGGCAAAGACGTCCTCCCAGACGTCGAGCGGCGTTTCCGGCGCATTGGTCGTAGAGCCGATGCCCGCCACGTTGACGAGCACGTCGACGTCATGCGCGACAGCAGCGACCTGCGTCTCGTCGCGGACGTCGAGGTGAACGTCGGTCCCGGTGAGATCCGCGGCGACGACCTCGGCGCCCTCGGCCTCGAGCAGGCGTGCGACGGCCGCGCCGATGCCCGACCCAGCTCCCGTAACGAGCGCACGCTTGCCGTCGAAGCGCGTCATCTCGTCTTCCCGCATCTGGGTGCGATCATGCAAACCTTAGGCCGTGGAGGTCGCCGTACGCGCGAACGCGAAGCTCGCGGAAGGGCCACGTTGGGATGCTGCAACACGGCGCCTGCTGTGGGTGGACATCGAAGGCTGCGAACTGCACGTCCTCGAGAGCGGCGAGGACCGTGTGATTGCCCTCGAGACGATGGTGGGCGCGGCGGCGCCCACGACGGGCGGCGCGGTGCTCCTCGCGCTGGCCGATCGCCTGGCGCTGGTCGATCTCGCCGACGAGTCGGTGCGTACCCTCGTTCGGCTGCCGCACGGACCGGAGATGCGCTCGAACGACGGTGCCTGCGACGCCGCCGGTCGCTTCTGGATCGGAACGATGGGCCTCGACTCCACGCCGGGAGCAGGTGCGCTCTACCGCTACGACGGGAAGCTCCAGCGCGTGCTCGACGGAGTGACGCTTTCGAACGGAATTGGGTGGACCGGAGACGACACCCGCATGTATTACATCGACTCGCCCGTGTACCGCGTCGACGTCTTCGACTTCGACCTCGCGTCCGGGTATCTCGACGAGCGGCGGCCGTTCGTCTCGATCGACAAGAATGACGGCATCCCCGACGGGCTCACCGTCGACGACGAGAGAGGCGTCTGGGTGGCGCTCTACGGCGGGGGCTGCGTCCATCGCTACGACGAACGAGGCCGCCTCGACGCCGTGCTCGAAGTGCCGGCGGAGAACGTCACCTCATGCTGCTTCGGCGGCGACGACGGACGCTCGCTCTTCGTGACGACGGCGGCGCCGGACGGAAACGTCTACGTCACGGAGCCGGGAGTCAGTGGGCCGCCCGCACACGTCTTTCACGCGGGCGGGACGAGGACGGCGCCGTCAGACGCGGAAGACACGAGCGCCCGGTAGCGCGCAAACACACCAACGTCATAGCGCGGCGGAGGCGGGTGCCATCCCACGAAGCGCTCCGCCAGCTCGTGGTCGTCGAGCTCCACGACGAGCGTGCCCTCGTCCACGTCGATTGCGATCACATCACCGTCTCGCACCACCGCAAGCGGTCCGCCGCGTGCGGCCTCGGGCGCGACGTGCCCGACCATCAGCCCGCGAGTCGCGCCGGAAAAGCGGCCGTCGGTGACGAGTACGACCGACTCGCCGATCCCCGCTCCGATGACGGACGCCGTGACGCTCAGCATCTCGCGCATACCCGGCCCACCCGCGGGGCCCTCATAGCGCACGACGAGCACGTCGCCCTCTGCGACGAGACCCGCGCGCACGCCGTCGGTGCACGCCTCTTCGCTCTCGAACACGCGCGCTGGGCCGCGATGCGAGCGGCGCGTCGTCCCGGACAGCTTGACGAGGCTGCCCTCGGGCGCAAGGTTGCCGCGCAGCGCGTGCAATGCGCCTGTCGGCTTGAACGGCTCCTCCAGCGTGTAGACGACTTCGCCGTCCGGCCCGGGCGCATCGACTGTCGCGTCCGCGAGCGTCCTCCCGTCGACGGTCGGTGCCTTGCCGTCGATGTGCCCGCCGCGTACCAGCTCGCGAATCACGGCGCGCGTGCCGCCCACGCGGTGGAGGTCCTCCGCCATCCAGCGGCCTGAGGGCGCGAGGTTCGCGATCACGGGCGTGCGACTCGCGACGCCTGTCAACTCCTCGAGCTTCAGGGGCACGCTCGCTTCGTGGGCAATCGCGAGCAGGTGAAGGACGCCGTTCGTCGAGCCGCCGGTGGCGGCGATACCGGCCATCGCGTTCAGGAGCGCGCGCCGGTCGAGGAAACGGCGCGCGGTCACGCCCTGCTCGACGAGGTGGACGGCGAGCGCGCCGGCGTGGGCGGCTGCCTCGCCTTTCAGGTCGTGCTCGTCCGCAGGAACGAGTGCATCGCCTACGCACGCGATTCCCAGGCAGTCGATCGCGACGGCCATCGTGTTCGCGGTGAAGTGCCCCGCACACGTGCCCGCACCCGGGCACGCGAGGCGCTCGAGCTCGTCGAGGTCCTCGCGTGACATGAGCCCGCGTTCCTCGGCCCCCACCGCCTCCCACACGTCCTGGATCGTCACCTCGCGTTCGCGCCAGCGGCCGGCGCGCATCGGACCGTTGTAGACGAGCACAGCGGGCTTGTCCACGCGCGCGAGCGCCATCAGCGCGGCAGGCACTGTCTTGTCGCAACCGACGAGACACACGAGCCCGTCGAAATCATGCGCATGAACCATCAGCTCGATCGAGTCGGCGATCACCTCGCGCGAGATCAGCGACGCCCGCATACCGGGAGTTCCCTGCGACTGGTTGTCGGACACGGCGATCGTGTTGAAGCCAAGCGCGAGACCGCCCGCGGCGGACACGCCTTCGCCCACGCGGTCGGCGAGCTCGCGCTGGTTGAGGTTGCAGGGCATCGTTCCCGTCCACGTCGACGCGACGCCGATGATCGGACCGCCGAGCCGGGCCGGGTCGACGCCCATCGCCCGGAAGTGTGCGCGCGCAGGTGCTCGCTCGGCGCTTTCGCGCAGCCCGGCGCGGGCCCGTCGGCGAAGGACGTCGACCGGCACTTCAGTCACGGCGTCGACTGTACTGCACGTGGCAGGATCGATCGATGCGCGTAGCGACCCTTCAGATGCACGAGGGGCCGAAGCTCGCGGTCGACGTGGACGGCGACTATCGGCGACTCGACTTCGACTCCGACCTCCTCTCGCTCGTCCAGGCCGGCGTCGACCCGCGGGACCTCGTCATCGGGGAGGCGCTCGCGGGCGAACTGGCAACGCCGATCGAGCCGGGGAAGATCGTCGCGATCGGGCTCAACTACCTCGACCACATTCGCGAGTCGAAGCTCCCGCAACCGGAGCAGCCGCTCGTCTTCGCGAAGTTCCCGTCGAGTCTCACCGGGCCGAACGATCCGATCGTCGTCGACATCGAGCTGACGACGCAGGTCGACTG
>JBKPTB010000004.1:0-15663 GCA_046735315.1 Actinomycetota bacterium | reverse complement strand
CCGGAAGCTGGCCGTGGCCCGGCGAGCATCCGTGGAACCGCGGCGACGACACGCGCTGGCGCGGACACGGCGTGCTCACTCTCCATCGGACCGGCAGCGCGCATTCGCTCTGGGTCTTCTGGTTCGGCGAGGAGCGTGAGTTCCGCGGGTGGTACGCGAACCTGGCCGAGCCGATCCGCCGCACGAAACGGGGCTTCGACACCCTCGACCACGAGCTCGACGTCTGGATCCATCCTGACGGAACGTGGGAGCTGAAGGACGAAGAGCTGCTCGAGCCGTGGGTCGAGCGAGGTCGTTGGAGCGCTGCCGAAGTCGCGGAGATCCGTGCCGAAGGTACGCGCGTCGTCGCCGATGCCGAGGCAGGTCGACAATGGCGGTCCGACCAGTGGGCTGGTTGGGAACCCGATCCCTCGTGGACCGGCCTAGAGCTTCCCGCGGGGTGGAACGACGACGACGACGACGACGACTAAGCGTTAAAGGCGTTCCCGCAGCGCCTCGAGCGCGGACCAGCGGGAGTCCGTCTGCTCGTCCTCGTGTGCGTGCGGCTCCTCGTTCAGGTTCTTCCCGCAGACCGGACAGAGGCCGGCGCAGTCCTGTCGGCAGAGGATCTTGTCCGGCAGCGAGAGGGCGACCGCATCCCGCGCCCAGGCGGTGAGGTCGAGCTTGTCGTCCTTCAGGTAGGGCGTCCTGAGCTCGTCCGAACCTTCCGGCGGGTTCGTCGCCTGGTACTCGCGTGCTGCGATCGGCACCTCGAGCACTGCGTCGCCGAGACAGCGGTAGCACGGCCCGTGCAGACGTGCCGTGAAGACGAGCTCGAACACGGTCCCGGTGCTCGCCTTCTGGATCACGAGCCCCGCGGGAACCTTGTCGGGCACAGGGAGATAGCGCTCGCCGCCGAGCTCGAACGGCTCCAGCTCGAGCTCGACCTCGTCGCGATACTCCTCACCCGAGCGGAGCTTGACCTGTCTGAGATTGAAGCTCCTCATGGGAGCCAGGGTACCCCGGGAACCCCTAGGCGGCTGCTTTGAGAGGCTCCGGAACGTCGGTCGCAACCTCCTTAGGCGCGGGTGCGCGCGCGGTGACGATCAGCACGACGGCGACGACGATTGCGGCCCCCGCGATGATCGTCGTCCAGCGGATCGGCTCGTTGAGCAAGACGGTACCGAGCGCAACGGCCACCACCGGATTGACGAACGCGTACGTCGAGACGATCGAGATCCGGACGTTCTTCAGCAGCCACCCGTACGCGGAGAACGCGACCAGGGAGCCGACCAGGACGAGATACGTGAAGGCGAGTACCGGCTTGGTGGAGAACGAGTCCCCGTGGATGGCTGACGCCTCCCCCGTCGCGAGTCCCGCGATACCGAGGAAGACACCGGCCGAGACCATCTGCATCGAGGCGGACAGCAGCGGGCTCTCCGGCAACGCCGCGCCGCGTGCGTAGAGCGAACCTCCCGCCCACGCGGCGGTCGTGCCGACGAGTGCGAGCATCGCCACGATGTCGCCGCCGCCGCCGGGACGTACCAGGAGGGCGACGCCCCCGAAGCCGACGATCAACCCGGCGAGCGCGGGAGCCGAGAGCCGGCGACCGAAGAACAAGCGGTCGAGCAACGCGACCCAGAGCGGGACCATCGCCACGAGCAACGCGGTGAGTCCCGACTCGAGCCGGGTTTCGGCCCACGCGACGCCACCGTTACCGATCAGCAGGAGCGCCGCGCCGACGATTGCGGCCGCAGCCCATTGCCGTGCGTTGGGCCGAGCGCGGCCTCGGGCGGCGAAGGCGTACAGTGCCACCCCGGCGATCAGGAACCGGACGGACGACATCAGGAACGGTGGCATCGTCCGGTCGGTGACACGGATCCCCAGATACGTCGACCCCCAGACGAGATAGACAGTTCCGAGCGCGGCGGCCACAGCCGCCGGCGAGCGGCGTGCGAACGCTGCGGTCATACAGCCATGATCGGGATCTCGACACCATTAGGACAAATCGGGTTACAATCGCCTTCGATTATGGGATCTGATGGCTGGCTGGGAGTCGAACTGCGGCATTTCCTGGCTCTGGAAGCCGTCGCCCGCGAGGGCTCCTTCGGCAAGGCGGCCGCTGCGCTCGGTTACACGCAGTCGGCCGTCAGCCAGCAGATCGCGACGCTCGAGCGCATCGTCGGCCATCGGTTGGTCGATCGCCCCGGCGGCCCCAAGCCCGTGTCGCTGACTGACGCCGGACGCCTTCTTCTGACTCATGCAGACGCGATCGCGGCTCGGGTCTCCGCTGCCCAGGCAGATCTGGTCGCGCTCTCGGAGGGACGGGCGGGCCCGCTCCGAGTCGGCGTGTACCAGAGCGTTGGTCAGCGCATCCTCCCGGAGGTAATGCGGAGATTCCACGACGCCTACCCACAGGTGCGCGTCACGTTGACCGAGTCGGCGAGCGACGAGGAGCTGATCAGCCTCGTCGAGCGCGGCGAGCTCGACCTGACCTTCGCCGATCTCCCGCTTCCCGAGGGACCGTTCGACGCGATCGAGCTGATGCGCGACCCCTTCGTGCTCGTGGTGCCCGCCGACTCGCCGCTTGCTGCCCGCGAATCGCCGCCGACGCTCCGAGAGGTAGCGGAGCTCGACCTGATCGGGCACAAGCACTGCCGCCAGATCAAGCAGGTCGAGGCCGCCTTTCGCCGGCCGCTGGACTTCGTCTTCCTCTCCGACCACAACCAGACCGTGCAGGCAATGGTCGCGACCGGCGTCGGCCACGCCCTTGTCCCACGGCTGACTGTGGTTGCGGAGGACGACAGGACCAGATTGATCGAGCTGCCGAGGGTGCCGCCGCGGCTCATCTCGATCGCGTGGCACCGCGACCGCTACCGCCCACCCGCGGCCAAGGCGTTCGTCGAGACGGCGGCGGTGGTCTGCGCCGAGCTCGAAACGAAGCAGGTCGCGGCCTAGCTAGCCGTACGGCTGGGAGTCGTCCGAGACGCCCGCCGCGACGCCGGCGACCACCGACTCCTGCGAGCGCTCGTGCAGCCGCTCGCGCCCACGCTTGACCGCCGTGAGGAACTTCTCGAGGTTCACCTCGAGCGTCGAGAGGATCGAGTCGGCCCAGTCCTCCATCTCGAGCCTCGTCTCTCGCGCCTGGCGGCGGGCGTCGTCGACGATGTCCTGCGCCTGGCGCTCGGCAATCTTCACGATCTCCGTCTGGGACGCCTCGCGGACGGCCTGTTCACGCGCCTCGCCGAGCAGACGATCGGTCTCGCGCTTCGCCTCGGCGAGCATCTCCTGGCGCTCCTTGACGATCCACCGGGCCTGCTTGATCTCTTCGGGGATGGTGGCCCTCATCTGGTCGAGGATGTCGTAGATCTCCTCGCGGTCGATCCGGACCTGGTCGGTGAGCGGCACGGCCTTGGCGTTGTGCACGAGGTCGTCGAGCTTGTCGATGAGTACGAGGACGTCCATCTAGCCTCCTGAGTCTACCCAGGGGCCCGGGCGACGCGGACCGCTTGGTGTTTTCAATTCTGACGAGCGCAGCGAAACCACTAACCCTCCCTCGGAGAAAACGCGGAGCATTTTGTCCGACTTATTCTTGCGGATTCTGTGGAGTTCCCGGGCGTGCGTCGGGGAAGAGCTCTCCAAATCTACGTGCGACGGCCTTCGGCACGAGCTCGTCGACCCTGCCGCCGAAGGCTGCAATCTCCTTGACCCCGCTCGAGGAGACGAAGCTCACCGCCGGGCTCGCCATCACGTAGACGGTCTCGACGTCCGGCGCCAGGGTGCGGTTGAGCTGGTTCATCTGGAACTCCCACTCGAAGTCCGAGATCACGCGAAGCCCCTTGACGATCGCCTTTGCGTTCCATTTGCGCGCGAAGTCGACGACGAGCTGCGAGAAGACGTCGACCTCGACGTTCTCGAGGTCCGCAAGCGCATCGCGCAGGAAAGCGACGCGCTCGTCGAGCGAGAACATCGGCGTCTTGTGCGTGGGATTGCCGACGACGCCGACGACGACACGGTCGAAGATGCCCGCCGCGCGGCCGATCACGTCGATGTGCCCGTTCGTGACCGGGTCGTACGAGCCGGGTGCGATCGCGGTGATCACTCTTCGTGCTCGAACACCGTCACGCGCGTCGACCCGTACTTCCGAGTGGTGCGCACGGACAGGCCCGCGAGCTTCGGCTCGACCCTCGCAGCGGTCTCGAATACGAGCAGGCCGTCGTCTGCGAGCACTCTGGGAAGGTAACGAGCGAGTGAGTCATAGTCCGTCTTGTCATACGGGGGATCGACGAGGACGAGATCGTACTTTCTGCCCGCGCCGGACTCCTGCGTCAGAGCGGTCGTCGAGTCGAGCCTCACGACGCGCGCACCGGTGAGTCGGAGCTTGTCGAGGTTGCGCTCGATCGCACGGACGGCCTCGGGATCCGATTCGACGAAGAGCGCACTCGCGGCGCCTCGCGAGAGGGCCTCGAGCCCCATGGCGCCCGAGCCGGCGAAGAGGTCGAGCACACGTGCGCCTTCCACCCACGGCGCGACGATGTTGAAGACGTTCTCGCGCACGCGGTCGGAAGTCGGACGAGTCTCCCGACCGCGTGGCGCGAAGATGGTGTGGCCGCGTCGCTCGCCCGCGATGATCCGCACGGGTCGAGTGTAGGCGGGCTCAGCTCTGCAGCGGCTTGCCCGTCTCGAGCAGGGTCTTCAGGCCGCTGATGATGTACATCCAACCGCCTGCCACGCTCTCCGCCGTCTTCGGCGCGCCCTCGAGCTGGTCGTGGACGACGGTCAGCTTCGTCACGCCGCCCTCGTGCGGCTCGATCTCCCAGGTGACGCGGCTCGGTTCCTCCGCCGCGAGCTCCGGATCGTACTGCCCCCGCCACTGGTGGACGAGCTTGCGCGGCGGGTCCGACTCGAGGATTGCCTCGTCGCCCCAGATCTCACCGCCGGGGCCGTACGCCATGCGCCGGCCGTCCTTCAGCTCGACGCGGGCGGCGTAGAAGTACTGCTGGGTGAAGTCCGGATTTGTGATCGCTTCCCAGATCTGCTCCGGGCTGGCCAGGATGAACACCTGGTACACCTGCGTCGTCTGGATCTCGGTCATCGTCGTCATGCGGTTTCCTCCAGTTCGTGCTTGAGATTCGCGAGCGCCGACACCTGGCGCTCCGTGTACTTGTCGATCCACCGGTCGTGGATCAGACGGATCGGCACCGGGTTCAAGAAGTGGAGCTTCTCCCTCCCGGACCTCCGCGTCACGACGAGTCCCGCATCCTCGAGCAGGCGGAGATGCTTCATCACTCCGAAGCGGGTCATGTCCAGCTCGGACTCGAGCTCCGTCAGCGTGCGGCCGTCACGCTCGAAGAGCCGGTCGAGCAGGAAGCGTCGCGTCGGGTCGGCGAGCGCCTTGAACACGCGGTCGTCGTCAGTCACCCTTGGAGAATAGGTGACCCAATGGTCACATGTCAAGTGCTCAAGCAGTCATCACGAAGCAGGCGTCGTGGGAGGACGGCGCGACCTGGACGCGGTGCCGCAGCCGTCCGCCGCGGTCGAGGACGCAGAACGTGCCGCGATCCAGAGAAGGGGTCACGATCCACCCGAAGGCCTCCTGCACGTTGTAGGACCCGAGCGGGATCTTCGTCCTGTGCAGGACGTGCCCGTCGCGGAGTGAATGGACCCGCAGCGTCCCGTCCTCCCCGCTCGCGACGTACGCATTGCCGCCCGAGAACGTGACGTGCTGTGGAGGCGCGTCGGCTGGCAACCGGCGCAGGACTTCTCCGCTCCGACGGTCGTAGACGGCCAGCGCCCCGCGATCGCCCGAGCTGACCCAGACGTGCCGCCCGGCCGGAACGATGCCGACGTCATGAGCCAGAAATGGCGGCCGAAACCGTCTGAGCAGCCGCGGCGCCGCGGGGTCGGAGACGTCCAGCACGGCGACCTGCTCCGCTTTAGAGCCCAGCGACACCCAGATCGTCCGCCCGGCCGGATCGATCGAGATGTGCCGCGCGGGACCGCCGACGGCCACACGCGCGACAGGCCGCCCGCGCAGGACGTCGATCGTCACGACCTCGTGGCGCCCCGAGTCGCTGACGAAGACGTGGCGGCCGTTCGGCGCCGCGGCCGTGTAGCGCGGCTCGTCGAAGCCCTCGAGCACTCGCTCCAACCGCAAGGTGGGCCCGTCGATCAGCGAGACCGCTCCGCGGGCGGTGTGGCACACGACGCCGATGCGACCGGAGACACTTTCGACGCTGCGCGGCCCGGGTGGCGTCGGGATCGAGCGGATGATCTCCCCCGTCGACAGCTCGACCACTGCGATCCGCGCCTGGGTGTCTGCCGTGACGAGGGCGACGGGGTCGCCGCCGGCCAGCGCGCGGGCGGTCGCTCGCAGGCTCACCGGCAATGTCACTGCGCCGACGACGAATTGGCGCCTGTCCATCTCCGTAGATACGGACTACGCGCCGGCGAGGTCCAGCGACTGCGAGAAGGCTTGGTCGACCTCCTCGCCAAGCGGACCGGAAGTCTCGATCAGCTCGTCGGCGGCGCGGCGTGCACGTTCGAGCAGATCGCGATCCTCACGTAGCCGCGCGAAGCCCAGATCCGTCAGTCCGGATTGTCGCGTGCCGAGCAACTGACCGCCGCCACGGATGTCGAGATCGACCTCGGCGAGCTCGAAGCCGTCCGTCGTGCGCACGAGCGCCTCGAGTCGCGCGACCGCGGACTCCGTCAGGTCCTCACGCGCGCGCGAGATCAAGAGACAGTAGGACTGCTCGGCGCCTCGACCGACACGTCCTCGCAACTGATGCAATTGCGCGAGGCCGAAGCGATCGGCCTCCTGGACGATCATGATCGTCGCGTTGGCAACGTCGACGCCGACCTCGATCACCGTCGTCGCCACGAGCACGTCGAGCTCGCGCGTCTTGAACTGCGCCATCAACTCGCGCCGTTCCGCCGGGCGAAGGCGACCGTGCAGCAAGCCAACGCGGTAGCCCTTCAGCTCTGCCCGCCGCAGGCGCTCAGCCTCGGCCTCAGCCGCACGCGCCTGACTCGTCTCCGATTCCTCGATCAGCGGACATACGACGTAGGCCTGTCGTCCCGCGTCGAGGTGCTTGCGCAGGCGCGAATACGCCTCGCCCATTCGATTCTCCGCCACCCAGGCCGTCTTGATCGGCTTGCGATCGGCCGGGGGCCTGGCGATCTCCGACACCGCGAGGTCGCCGTAGACCGTGAGCGCAAGCGTGCGCGGGATCGGCGTGGCCGTCATGTGCAGAACATGTGGCGAGCGTCCCTCGGTCAGCGCCTTGCGCTGCTCGACGCCGAAGCGATGCTGCTCGTCGACGACGGCGACCGCGAGATCGCGCAGCTGAACGCCCTCCTGAATCAGCGCGTGCGTACCGACGACCAGATCCGCGTCGGGAGCGAGATCGCGCTCGCGCTTCGGCGACGAGCTCGTCAGCAACGCGCATGTGACACCGAGCGCACGGCACGGCTCCTCGAGCGTCAGAAAGTGCTGCTCCGCCAGCGTCTCGGTCGGCGCCATCAACGCACCCTGGCGACCCGCCTCGACGGCGCGCAACAGCGCGTACAGCGCGACGACCGTCTTCCCGGACCCGACGTCTCCCTGCAGCAACCTCTGCATCGGAACGGTGCGCGCAAGATCGTGGTCGATCTCTGCGATCGCGCGCTCCTGGTCGGCGGTGAACTGGAAGGGGAGGACAGTCCTGTAGCGGGTCAGCAGCTCGCCGGATGCACCGAGAGCCGGCGCGATCTGTCCCTCGCGCTCGCGCCTGCGGCGCGCGATCCCGATCTGCAACACGAGGAGCTCGTCGAACGCGAGCCGCCTGCGTCCGGCTTCGGCTTCGTGCAGGGAGCGCGGCCGGTGCAGGGCCCAGAGAGCATCCGCGCGCTGTGGCAGCCGCTCGCGCTCCTTGAGCTCCGCAGGGAGGGGATCGGCGACCGCAGTAGGAAGGGCAGCGCCGACGAGCTCGCGAAGCTTCTTCGGGGTGATCTCCTCGCTCGCCGGATAGACGGGCGCGAAGTCGGCAGTGTCCTCGCCGTCGCCGATGTCGAAGCTTCGGACATCGAAGCCGTACCGGCCCTGCCTCCCTCGGAGCCGCACCGGCGTTCCGGGCTGCAGTTGACGTTCGAGCCAGGGCTGGTTGAACCAGGTCGCCGAGACGGTCGCGCTACCGTCGCTGATCCGCGCGGTCAGCATCTGCAGGCGGCCGCGGCGACGCTTCGACACCGACAGGACCTCGCCGGCGATCGCCACGTCCTCGTTCGCGTTGAGATCGGCGATTCGCCTCTCCGGCAGAGGCTCTTCGTAGCGGAAAGGCCGGTGCGCGAGCAGATCGCCGACGGTGCGAAGACCCAGCCGCTCGAGCTTCTTCCTCACCGCGGGCCCGACCCCCGGCAGCACGTCGACCTCGCGCTCGAGCGATTCAGGCCTGGGAAAGAGGCGTGGCCGCGGCCATGTCTCCGCGTCCGCACCGGCGAGCCCTACCGGAAGGCGTACTGCGACTGTCCTCGTCACTCCCTGTCATCGAACCAGAAGAAGCCGACGGTGCCCGGCCCCGAGTGCGTCCCGACAACCGCGCCAAGCGTCGTGATCAGCTCGATCTCGGCCTGAGCTCGCTCGGCTCGCACCATCTTCCGTAACTGCTCGGCACGCTCCGGCGCATCCGCGTGCGCGATGCCGACCTTCAACGAAGGGACGTCGCTCGTCGCCGACGTGAACGCCGAGACGAACTCCTCTACCGCTTTGCGGTTGCCGCGCACCCGTTTGATGGGGACGACCTCGCGTTTGATCGTGAGGATCGGCTTCACGTGCAGAAGCTCCCCGGCCCAGGCGCTTGCGCGCCCGATGCGACCGCCCCGGCGCAGAAACTCGAGTGTGTCGACAGTGAAGATCAACCCCGCGCGCTCCCTGAAGCGTGCGATCAGCGCGTCGATCTCCTCGTCCGTCGTGCCGTCCGCGAGGCGGCGCTGAATTGCGAGCCCCAACATCGCGATCGCCGCCGATGCGCTCTCCGAATCGACGACCCGCATCTTGTCGCCGATCTCGGCCGCCGCCGTGCGCGCGCTCTGGTACGTGCCCGAGAGCGCGGAGGAGATGTGCAGCGAATAGACCCGCTCGTACTCCGTGAGCGTTTCGTAAGTGGCGAGGAAATCACCCGGCGTCGGCTGCGACGTCGTCGGAAGCTGTTCGGCGGTCCGCAGCCGCGCATAGAACGCCTCCGGAGAGAGCTCGACGTAGTCGCGATAGCTCGCGTCTCCGAACAGGACGTAGAGCGGGACGACGCGCCAGTTGGGAAACCGATCGGGTGCCTCCGGAAAATCCGCCGTCGAGTCGAGGACGATCGCGGTGTTCTGCGGTGTCAAATCCATTCAGGCGGCGTCGCGGATGGCGGCGACGATCTCGTCGAGCTCCTGGTCCTTGGAGAGACACGCGACGGCGCCGGCCTCGTAGAGCGCGTCGACCTCGCGCAGGTTGGCGGATGCGGTCAGACAGACGACCGCGACGTTCGGCGAGGCCTCACGGACCGCGCGTGTCGCCTGCACGCCGTCCAGGCCCGGCAACCGGTAATCCATCAGGACGACGTCGGGCTTGTGCGCCCGGACGGCGTCGGCAGCCGACGAGCCTTCCCCGACCGAGGCGACGACCTCGATGTCGGACTGCAATCCGAGCAGAAGCTCGAGGGCCTCGCGGAACACCTGGTTGTCCTCGACGAGGACGAGGCGGATCGGCTCGGCCACGGCAGCACTTTAGTGCTGCCCCTCGTGTTCTGACGGGCAGTGCGGAGGCCGACGGGACAGTGCTACGACGCACGGCCCGTCGGCCGGAGCGCTGTCAGCGGCGCGAGGCGGCGGCGGAGCCCGGCTCCGCCGGGCGGGAGCCGCCGCCGGTCAGGGCTCGAGGGGGCCGCAGACTATTCGGCGGAGAGCAGGAGCGGGTAGTGGGGCTGCCCGCCGGCCTGGATGTCGACCTCGACGTCGGGATGACGCGCAGCGATCTGTTCGACGAGGACGTCGAGCTTGGGCTCATCGGCTCCGGTCAGCAGGGTGAGGACGCCACGCGGCTCGGCGAGGAGGCGTTCGGCGACGGCGGCGGCCACCTCCTCGAAGTCGGTGCCGCGGACGAGCGCCTTTCCGTCGGCGAGCCCGAGCCACTCGCCCTTGCGAACGGTGAGCCCGTTCAGGTCGGCATCACGTGAGGCGAGGGTCACCTCGCCCGTCGTCACGCCGTCGAGAAGCTCCCGCATCACTGCAGCGTTGTCGCTCGCCGACCGGTGGGGCTCGAAGGCCACCATTGCGGCGAGCCCTGCCGGGATGGACTCGGTCCCGATCACCTCGACGGGCTTCGCGGCCAGGCCGGCAGCCTGCTCGGCGGACAGGATCACGTTCGAGTTGTTCGGTAGGAGCACGACCTCGTCGGCGCCGGTCGCCTCGATCGCTGCGACGAGATCCGCGGTCGAGGGATTCATCGTTTGACCGCCCTCGACGATGTTCGTCGCGCCAAGGCTCTCGAAGAGCTTGCGGTTACCGTCGCCTGCGACGACTGCCACCGCGCCACTGAGAGCGGGCAGGGCATCGGGCACCGCCTCGAGCAGGCGCGCCTCTCGCTGCACGGTTTGCTCGTGCATGTTGGCGATCTCGACGCGTTCGATCACTCCGGTGCGAGTACCGATTTCGAGCGCCCGGCCCGGGTGGTCGGTGTGGACGTGCACCTTCAGTGCCTCCGGGTCGCCGACGACGAGCAACGAGTCGCCGAGCTGCAGCAGCTCCTCTTCGATCGCATCCGCGTCGAGGCCGTCCCCTTCGATCACGAACGTCGTGCAGTACCGGTACTTCGACAGCTCCAGGTGGACCGCATCAGCGCTCAGCTCCTCGAGCTCGTCAAGCGCTTCGGGCAATGGCTCGCCGGCAACCGTCGCTGCGAGCCCGCGAACGATCTCCAGCAGGCCGGCTCCGCCGGCGTCGACCACGCCCGCCTCGCGAAGCACGGCGAGTTGCTCCGGCGTGCGCGCGAGCGCCTCCTCGCCGCGTCGCACCAGTCGCCCGAGCAGTTCCGTGACGGTGGACGCGTCTGCCTCGCTCTCCTCGGCCAGCTCGCGGATGACGGACAGCATCGTCCCCTCGACCGGTTCCCGCACCGCGCGATAGGCCGCATCGCGGGCTCCCTGAAAGGCACGCGCGACCACCCGCGAGTCGATCGCCTCCTCGCTTCCGAGCACTTCGGCGGCGCCGCGGATGATCTGCGACAGAATCACGCCCGAGTTTCCCCGCGCACCCATCAATGCGGCGCGCGTCACTTCCTTGACGAGCGCCGAACGTTCTTCGGAGGTCGACTTGTCGAGCTCGTCGACCACGGCACGCACGGTCGATGTCAGGTTCGTGCCGGTGTCGCCGTCCGGAACGGGGTACACGTTCAGGTCGTCGATCCGCTGCCGATTGCGCTCGAGCGAAGCGAGCGCACCGCGGGCGAGCTCCTGGACGCGGATGAGATCGCTCACCGACCGCTCTCGGGTCGGTGAGCGGGGGAAGGGGCAAAGGGGGAAACCGGGAGGTTTCCCCTCCTGTTCTCCTCGACGCACGCGGCGATCTCAGCGGCGCAAGCGCCGAGGCGATCCCTGAAGAAGGGAGCTCGTGAGGGAAACATGGTTTCCCTCACGGGAGCGAGCCGAAAGCGAGCGACGCTCAAAATCAGGCAGTCCTCTTGACGTCCTGAATGCGCACCTCGACCGCCGCGACTTTCAGGCCCGTGAGTCGCTCCACCTCGTAAAGCACGCGGTTACGCAGAGTCGACGCGACCTCCGCCAGGTTGAGGCCGTACTCGACCACCACGCTGAGCTCGATCGTCACGCCCCCCTCGGCGCTGCCGCCGACCGTGATCCCCTGCCGCAACCGGTCGCGGCTCAGCAGCTTCTGGCGCGGGCTCCGGGGAGCCATGGCGACGACCCCATACGCCTCGGCCGCGACCCGTCCCACGATGTGAGCCACCGCTTCGTGGGAGATCGAGATCCGCCCCAGCGAAGACGACAGCGAAGGAGCTACCTCCACGCCCGGATTAGACCACGGGCAGAGGCTGGAAGTTGCTGCTCAGACGGCTTTCTGCACCTTGCCGCCCTTGAGGCAGCGGGTGCAGACGTACGCGCGGGTGGCCTTGCCCTTCAAGAGGACGCGGACGCGTTGCAGGTTCGGGTTGAAGCGGCGCTTCGTGGCCACCATCGAATGGCTCCGGTTGTTACCGAAGCCCGGCTTCTTGCCGCAGATTGCACAGACCTTGGACATCGGCCGGCCAGTCTAGCGACGCGAAGCGTCAGTCCGCGCTAGCGAGCCGCGGAAGCGCGAAGCTGCGCGAACGCGTCCGCCATCTCGAGCGCCGTCCGCACCGCCTCGGCACCCTTCGACACCCGCGCCTCGGCCTGCTCCACGACGTCCACGGTCAGGACGCCGAAGGCGACCGGGACACCTGTCTCGAGCGCCGCCAGCTGCAGGCCGCTGGCCGCCTCCGAGGCGATGAAGTCGAAGTGAGGCGTCTCGCCGCGGACGACACAGCCGAGCGCGATCACGCATGCGTAGCGGCGCGTCTTGGCGAGAGCCATCGCGGCCAGGGGCAACTCGAACGCACCGGGAACGGGCATGACCGTGACTGCCGCACGGCTGACGCCGGCAGCATCGAGCTCCTCCAGCGCCGCCTCCAGGAGCTTGTTCGTGATCTCCCCGTTGAAGCGCGACGCGACGATTGCGACTCCTCGTCGCGTGCCGTCGGGCGAGCCTTCCAGGACGTTGACGTCGTCCGGGATGTCGAGCTGGCCGTAGGCGTGCTGCTCGTCCTCCGCCGTCCGCAAGCGCGGGAGCTCGGCCTCGTCCTCTTCCGCGGCGGGGAGCTCGTCGTCGAGCTCCTCTTCCTCCTCGTCTTCGCCTTCCAGCTCTTCCAGCTTCGTCGGTTCACTCGGCCAACGTTCGCTCATTCCTCGCCCTCCAAGGGCTCGTACTTCAGGTCCTGGTGATGAAGCTTGTGCCCGAGCTTGTCACGTTTGGTGGCCAGATAGCGAACGTTCTGCGGCGTCGGCGCCGTCTCGATCGGCACCTGCTCGACCACGTCCAGACCGAATCCCTCGATTCCGGTGATCTTCTTCGGATTGTTCGTCAGGATGCGGATCGTCGTCAGCCCGAGCTCGGCGAGGATCTGGTTTCCGATTCCGTAGTCGCGCATGTCAGGCTGGAAGCCGAGCTCGAGATTCGCCTCGACGGTGTCCCTCCCGTTCTCCTGAAGCTCGTAGGCGCGCAACTTGTTCAGCAGACCGATGCCACGTCCCTCTTGAGCCATGTAGAGGAGCACGCCGCGGTCCTCGGAGGCGATCCGGCTCAGCGCCTGCTCGAGCTGCTCGCCGCAGTCGCAGCGAAGCGAGTGGAAGACGTCACCGGTCAGGCACTCGGAGTGGACCCGCACGAGCACGTTCTCCGCGCCGTCGACCTCGCCCTTCACGAGCGCGACGTGATGCTTCCCGGTCAGCCGCTCGCGGAACGCCACTGCCGTGAAGTCGCCGTACGCGGTCGGCATCGAAACGGTCGTCACCCGCTCGACGAGCCGTTCGTGGCGGCGACGGTACTCGATCAGGTCGGCGACCGTGATCAGCTTCACGCCGTGTCGCTCGCAATACGGGATCAGGTCGGGCACGCGCGCCATCGTCCCGTCCTCGTTCATGATCTCGCAGACCACGCCCGCCGGAATCAGCCCGGCGAGCCGCGCGAGGTCGACGGCGGCCTCCGTCTGGCCCGCACGGGCGAGCACTCCCCCGTCGCGCGCGCGTAGCGGGAAGATGTGGCCGGGCTGGACGAGATCCTCGGGCTTGGCATCGGGATCGATCGCCGCCTGAATCGTGCGCGAGCGGTCGGGCGCGGAGATCCCGGTCGTGACGCCTTCGCGAGCCTCGACCGACACCGTGAAGGCGGTGCCGTACGGCGTCTCGTTGCGGTCGGTCATCTGCCGCAGGCCGAGCTCGTCGCAGCGATCCTGGGTCAGGCAGAGGCAAATCAGCCCGCGTCCCTCCTTCGTCATGAAGTTGACCGCCTCCGGCGTGGCGAACTGGGCGGCGATCGTGAGGTCCCCCTCGTTCTCGCGGTCGGCCGCGTCCACGACGACGACGAACTTGCCTTGCCGGACGTCCTCGATCGCCTCTTCGATCGTCGCGAACGTGCTCTGGGTCTCGAGCTTCATCACGAGAATCGTAGTCCCGGGAGGAGCCGTTCGACGTACTTCGCCAGGACGTCGGCCTCGAGGTTGACGGCATCGCCGGCCTCGAGGTGCCCCAGTGTCGTGACCTCGAGGGTGTGCTGCACGAGCGCTACGGCGAAGCCACTCTCGTCCACGCCCGCAACGGTCAGAGAGACGCCGTCGACCGTGATCGAGCCCTTCTCGACGAGGTAGCGGAGAACCCCTGCCGGCGCGTCGAACCACACGAGCTTCCCCTCGCCCTCGGACTCGACGGAGCGCACCGTTCCGGTCCCGTCGACGTGGCCCTGGACGTAGTGGCCGCCGAGCGGGTCACCGGCGCGGAGCGCGCCCTCGAGGTTCACCTCCGGGCCGAACGGCTTGGCGCGCCGCAAGGTCTCGACCATCACGTCGAAGGCGAGCTGCCCATCCTCCGCGCCGGTCACCGTGAGGCAAACGCCGTCGACGGCCACCGAGTCCCCGAGCTCTGCCGGGATCGCGGTCTCCACGACGAGCCGGCCGCCGTCGAAGGAGGCCACCCTTGCCCGCTCGCTCACGATCCCAGTGAACATTGGAAGAAGGCTACTGCCGGGAACAAGAAACGGGCCCTTGCGGGCCCGTTTCTCGCTGGGTTGGATGCAGCAGCTACGCGCGGGCCAGACCGGAGCGCTGGTGCCTCCGGCTGAAGCCCACGGCCGTGAGGAGGAAGAGCACGACACCGAACGTGACCGCGGAGCCGATGCCGGCGTCGCTCCAGTTGAAGCCGTCGCTCGTGCGAGTGCTGGTCACAACCGTCGGCACGGGCTGGTGTGCACTGATGGCCCCGATCGCCCACGCATCGAGTGGCCCGAGCTTCGAAGCAGGTGTGCTCGTCGAATAGCTTGCCGCGCTCTGGTTCAGCGCGCGGCCGCGCATCGCGTCGACCTTGAGCTGGTAAGCGTTGTTCAGCGCCTGGCCGCGCATTGCGTCGACCTTGAGCTGGTAGGCCGCAGCCTGCGCGGGTGACTGGACGACGATCCCGTTGGACTGCGGGATCACATAAGCCTGCTCACCGCCGGTCGGGCCGTCGATGGCGATCATCGCCTGCGCGCTGACTGGCGCTGCAAGGGCGGCAAAAGCGAGTCCGAGAACCAATCTCTTGAGCCTGAAGTGCTTGCGGATCATTGTCTTGCTCCTTTCCTCCCTCGACTGAGCGGAGGATCCCGCGCGGCAGTAACGAGGCTGCCACGAGGCGCCCATCGGCGCCCATCGCGCGGTAACAGCGTCCGCAAAACGGTGTAGTTTCGGCCCGAGGCGACGATGGACTACCGCATCCTGGGGCCGCTCGAGGCGCTCGACGGCGAGCGACGGCTCCCGCTCGGCGGCGCAAGGCAACGCTCGGTCCTCGCCCTGCTCTTGCTCCATGGGAACGAGGCGCTGACGCGCGACCTGATCATCGACCGGCTGTGGGGGGAAGAGCCTCCGGCCACGGCGGCGAAGGT
>JBKPTB010000003.1:0-15250 GCA_046735315.1 Actinomycetota bacterium | reverse complement strand
CGGGGTCTCGACGTCGCCGGAATCGAGACCGTGCACTCCTATCTCCGAACCGCAGCTGAACGCGGGATGGCACTGCTCCTGATCAGCGAAGACCTCGACGAGATCCTCGCGCTCGCGGAGCGTGTGGTCGTCATGTACGAGGGCGCGGTCGTCGGAGAGCGTGATGCCGCGAGCGCAACCGTCGAAGAGCTCGGGCTCCTGATGGCCGGCGGCGAGGAGGAGCGGTCGTGATGCGCATCGAGCGGCGGCTCGACCAACCCCGGTGGTTGTCGGTTGCCGTGCCAGTCGTGTCGATCGCGGTGGCGTTCCTGTTCGCAACGATCGTCCTCCTTGCGACGTATCACCCTCCGCTGCACACGTTCAGGCGATTGTTCGACGCTGCGTTTCTCGCCAACGGCGCCCTGACGGAGACGGTCGTGGCCGCGACGCCACTCGCGTTCACCGGACTGGCGGCGGCGGTCGCCTTTCGCATGAAGCTGTTCAACATCGGCGGAGAGGGTCAGCTCTACGCCGGTGCGATCACCGGTGCGACCGCCGGCCTTCTGATCGCGGGTGCTCCCTCCCCGGTCGTCATCGGCGCGATGATGCTCGCCGGAGCTGCAGGCGGCGCCTTCCTCGCCGCGATCCCCGGCGTCCTGCGCGCGTTCTTCTCCACCAACGAGATCATCACGTCGCTGATGCTGAATTACGTCGTCGCGCTGATCATCGACTACCTCATCTTCGACAGCCATTCCTACCTGCGCGACACCACCGGCTTCGAGGCCAGCGTGTTTCCTCAGGGAAAGACTCTGCCGCCCGAAGCGACCTGGTCTAGCTGGTCGATCCAAGGTCTCGTCATCCCGCTCGGCGCGGTCGTTGCGGTCGGCCTTGCCGTCGCGCTGTGGGGCCTGTATGCCCGCACGCGTTTCGGCTTCGAGGTCACGGTGATCGGAGACTCCGCCCGTGCCGGCCGCTACGCCGGCATGCGCACGCGCCGGAAGATCCTCGCGGTCATGTGTCTCTCGGGCGCGATCGCCGGTCTGGGCGGCGCGAGCCAGGATGGAGACTTCCGCCACCAACTCGATCCGCGTGGGCTCACGCAGGCGAACTACGGCTACACCGGCATCGTCGTCGCGGCTCTCGCCCGCTACAACCCGTTGGCGGTCATCCCGATCGCGTTCCTCCTCGGTGGCCTGCAGAACGCCGGCTTTACGCTCCAGGGCGCGGACTTTCCGAATGGTCTCGTCGGCGTGCTGCAGGGACTGATCCTCTTCTGCGCGCTCGGCGGCGAGGTCTTCGTCCGGTACCGGGTACGGCTCGACCGTCGTGCTGCGGCAGCCGTGGAGCCGGCGTCGTGAACAACAGCCTGCTCGTCGTCGTGCTCGCGTCGGGTGTGGCCTACGGCACGCCCCTGCTCTATGCGGCGCTCGGCGAGCTGCTCGCGGAGCGCTCGGGAATCCTCAACCTGGGCGTCGAGGGAATGATGCTCGTCGGTGCGGTGATGGGGTTCTGGGCCGTGCAACGCATCCACGCCGCCACTGCGGTGGCGTTGCTCGGGGCGCTCGGCGTCGCCGCAATCGCCGGGGCCGCGATGGCCGCGATTCACGCGTTTCTCGTCGTCACGTTGCGTGCGAACCAGATCGTCTCCGGTCTCGCGCTGACGATCTTCGCCGGGGTCGGGGGGCTTTCTTCCTACCTGGGCAACGACCTAGACCTCGCTCGCTCGCCGGCACGCCACCAGTTCCAGGAGATCTTCCCCAAGTCGTTTCAGGACCTTCCCGTCGTCGGACCGATCCTCTTCGGCCAGTCGGCGCTCGTCTACGCCTCATGGGGCTGTGTGCTGCTCGTCGCTCTCTACCTGACGAGGACGCGCCTCGGCCTGAACCTGCGGGCGGTCGGCGAATCTCCGGCGGCGGCCGACGCGATGGGCGTGAACGTCAGTGCGTATCGCTACGCGCACACACTCGTCGGCGGCGCGTTCGCCGGCATCGGCGGAGCGACGTTCAGCCTCTCGATCACGCCGCAGTGGGTTGCGGGTTTGACGCAGGGTGCCGGCTGGATCGCGATCGCGCTCGTGATCTTTGCCTTCTGGCGACCGACCCTCTGCCTCGTCGGTGCATATTTCTTCGGTGCGTTCACGGCGCTGCCCTTTGCGCTGCAGGGCCACGGCGTCACCGTCGCACCCGAGCTCTTCCAGTCTCTGCCGTACGTGATGACAGTTGTCGCGCTCGTGCTCGTCTCGTCGCGCGCAGCTCGTCTTCGCTTCGGTGCCCCGGCGGCACTCGGGTTACCGTACGTGCGCGAGGAGCGCTAGCTCTCCTCGAAGCGGATCGGCTGCGCGCCGTGCCACAGGACGAGCTCACCGAGCTCCTGTAGGCGCTCGCCGCCCTCGACGATCGTGGCGAAGTGATTGCCGGCGAGCTGCCCGGCCTTGCTCGCGAAGCACGTATGGCCGTAGGGAAAGAGCAGCTCGGTCTCGCTGACGCCGCCGGGGTAGAGCAGGAGCTCGCCGGCCGCGGGATAGCTCGTCGCGTTCTCCGGCCCGATGCCGACGTCGAGGTCGCCGAAGGGGATCCACGCAGACTGGCCGCTCCAGCGGGCCTGGATGATCTTGCTGTCGAGCGGCAGCAGGCGCCGGAACACCGCGACGGTGGTCGGAGCCGCTCCCTCCTCCAGGCGCGCGCTGAACCGGAAGTCACCTGAGACGATTTCCAACATCAGGGGATCTTGGCTCCTTGCGCGATCCAGCGTCCGAGGAGGTCGCGCTCGGCCTGCGTCATGTGGGTCACGTTCCCGAGCGGCATCGTCTTCGTCTGTACCGCCAGCTGTTCGATGGCGCTCGCTCGTGACTTGATCTCGGCAGGGGTGTCGAGCTTCACGCCTTGGGGTGCCTGACCGACGAGCGTGGGCGTCTGGGAGTGGCAGGCGGTGCAGCGTTGGTCGACGATGCGGGCGACCCGTGCGAAGGGAACCGCCGTGGTCCCGGCCGCGGACTCGCTCTGGGGTCGAATCAGGATGGCCAGCACCGCGATCGCGACCGCGGCCGAGACCGGGATCCACCAGACCGTCCTGCCGAGCTGGCGGAGGTTGAAGAAGTGGCGAACCCACGCGCCGATGACGAGCAGCGCGACGAGGATCAACCAGGCGTAGCTGTGCCCGTACGTGAACGGGAAGTGGTTCGACAGCATCGTGAACACGACCGGCAGCGTCAGGTAGTTGTTGTGCACCGACCGGAGCTTCGCGCGCTCGTTCGCAGCCGGATCGGGCTCGCGTCCCGCCTGTTTCGCACGCACGAGCTCCCAGTGCGCGGGGATGATCACGAAGAAGACGTTCCCCACCATCATCGTCCCGAGCATCGCCCCGACCTGCAGGTACATGGCGCGGGCGCTGAACAGATGGCCGATGCCCCAGGCGGCGACCGTGATCAGTGCGAGCAGGACGACGGCGAGAACGAGTGGCCTCGACGCGAGTAGTCGACAGAGCAGGTCGTAGACGAGCCAGGCCGCGGCGAGCAGGCCGATGCTGATCGCGACCGCCTCACCCGTGGTGAGATCGGCCACGCTCGGGTCGATCAGATACGTGTCGGCGTTGAGGTAGTAGAGGACGATCATCAGCGCGAAGCCGCTGAGCCAGGTCGTGTACGCCTCCCACTTGAACCAGTGCAGCGTCTCGGGCAGCACTCGGGGAGCGACGAGGTACTTCTTGATGTTGTAGAAGCCGCCGCCGTGGATCTCCCACGTCTCGCCGCCGACACCGTCGTTCACGTCTCGCTCCTCGTGCGGCGGCCGCAGATGGTTGTCGAGCGCGATGAAGTAGAACGAGGAGCCGATCCAGACGATCGCGGCCACGACGTGGAGCCAGCGGGCGAGGAGGTTCAGCCAGTCGGTCGCGTAGGAGTCGAACGCTAGGAGTGACACCACCGGTCCTCCGCGATCGCCACCAGCTCCTCGAGGGCCGTGTCGAGCTCCTCGTCACGGCTGCGCTCGAGCCTCTGTCGGAGGACCTCGAGAATCTCCTCCTTCGAGCGGCGGTTGACGAAGACGACGAAGCGGAAGCCGAACTTTTCTTCGTACACCTGGTTGAGATAGGCGAGCTCGGTGAGCGTGACCGGATCGCCGCTCGCTCCCTGCTCCGCGGCCGATCGCCCCGACAGGTTGGCGGCGCCGATCGCCGGATGCGCATTCAGCGCCTCGAGCTTCTCGGCCTCACTCAGCTCGTGGATGATCTCGGGGGCCGCGCCGAGCGGATCGTCCTGTTCGGCGAGCCTCTCGACGAGCCGCGTGTGACCCTCGAAGAGCTCCGCGAGCTCGGTGAGGGTCAGCTTCCGCGGTAGGTCGTGCATCCGTAGGACGAGACGAGCAGCGGGACGTGGTAGTGGCCTTCCTCGAGCTCCACTTCGACGCCGATGCCACGGAAGAAAGGAGATTGCGGTCTGAACAGCAACCGGTACACGCCGGGGTCGAGGTCGCTCCCGAGCTCGGCGATGCGGCCGTCGGAGTCCGTCTCGGCGGCGGTCACGAGGTCCTCGCGCCAGAGCTCCACGCGCACGCCGCTCGCGGGCCGGCCTCGCTCCAGATCGAGGACGTGTGTCGAGATGGAGACCGTCATTCCGCGAATCTTTCCGCGTGGCGTCGATGTTCCCTCGCGATCGTCTCCTCGTCTGAGCGGGCGAGGTGGCCGTCGCGCACGACCTCTTCGCCCGCGACGTAGAGTCGATCGACCCGGTGAGGGCCGGAGAGCACGAGGCCCCCGACCGGATCCGAGGCGCCCCCGAGCTCGAGCCCGTCTGTTCGCCAAACGGCGAGGTCGGCACGTTTTCCGGATGAGAGCTCGCCGATGTCGTCTCGACCAAGCACCGCGGCGCCTCCCCGCGTGCCGAGCCGAAGCGCATCGCGGGCGGTCAGCGCCTCTGGCCCTCCCCGCGCGCGTGCGACGAGCAGTGCCTGCTTGACCTCGAGGAAGAGGTCGCCCCGCTCGTTCGAAGCGGACCCGTCGACTCCGAGTCCAACGCGTACCCCTTCGTCCAGCAGGCGGCGAACCGGCGCGATACCCGCGCCGAGGCGCATGTTCGAGGTCGGGCAGTGGGCGACGCCGACACCGTTCGCGGCGAACTTCAAGACCTCGGCGGCGCGGAGATGGACGCAGTGCGCGCACCAGACGTCGTTCGCGAGCCAGCCGAGCTGTTCGAGGTACTCGACTGGCGTGCAGCCGTAGAGCTCCTGACAGTACTCCTCTTCCTCGGCCGTCTCGGCCAGGTGCGTGTGCAGCGGCAATCCGAGCCGCCGCGCGAGCTCGGCGGACTCGGACATCAGCTCACGTGTCACGGAGAACGGCGAACACGGCGCAACTGCGATCCCGACCATCGCGCCGTCGGCCAGCTTCGCTGCGTGCTCGGTCGCGGCCAGTGCTGCGTCTCGATCCTCGACGACGGAATCAGGCGGGAGACCGCCCCGGGATTCACCGAGGTCCATCGAGCCGCGTGAGGCGACGATGCGCACGCCGAGCTCCCGGGCTGCGCGAATCTCCGCCTCGAGCAGGCCGGTGACGCCCGGCGGGAAGAGGTAGTGGTGGTCGAACACCGTCGAGCAGCCGGACAACGCGAGCTCCGCGAGGCCGGCCCGTGCCGCCGCGTACTCGGCCTCCTCGTCGAGTCCGGCCCAGACCGGATACAGCGCCTTGAGCCACCCGAAGAGGTTCTCCTCCTGCGCGCGGGCGCGGGTCAAGTTCTGCCAGAGATGGTGGTGCGTGTTGACGAGCCCCGGTGTCACGACGGCCCCGCCGAGGTCCTCCACGCGGTCCGCAACGGGCCGAGGACCTGCGCCCACCTCGCTCACGAGCCCATCGGCGACCAGTAGCCAGCCCTTGTCGTATTCGGTGCCGTCGTCGTCCATAGTCACGACGTGGGCGTTGGCGAGCAGCGTCGTCACAGGCGCAAGGGCACGAGCTCGAACCTGTCGACGTCCACGAGCCCGCGGTCGGTGATCTTGAGGCTGGGAATCACCGACAGAGCTAGGAAGGCGAGGGTCAGGAAGGGCGTAGCGCCGGACCAGCCGAGAGCGCGCGCGGCGTCGTTGCAGGCCAGGCTCCGCGCGATGACGGTCGGCAGCGGCGCGTCCGCGAGCAGGCCGGCGACCGGCAGAGGGAGCTCGGAGGCGACCTGGCCGCCGTCCACGACGACGATGCCCCCGCCGAGCTCGCCGAGCCGCTCGACGGCGCGGACCATGTCGCCGTCGTTCATCCCGACGACGACGATGTTGTGTGCGTCGTGCGCGACTGTGGAGGCGAGCGCTCCCCGCTTCAATCCCGAGCCGTGCACGAAGCCGAGACCGACGCGGCCGGTGCCGAGATGTCGCTCGATCACGGCGATCTTCGCCAGGTCTCGCTCGGCGTCGGCCACGGCTGCTCCGTCCTCGCTCGAAAGCGATTGCGCGAGATTCTCCGTCACGATCTGATCGGGGACCAGCCCGATCACGCGTGCCTCGCCGCCGTTCCACGGGATCTCGAGATCGCCTGTTGCCACCGGCCGGTTTCGCACCGAGTGCTTGACCCACTCGGGTACCTCGGGTTGCGGAATCTCTTCCACGGGGCGGCCCGCCTTGAGCGTCAGCTCGGGCTCGAACCGCTCGAGGTTGGGTAACAGGAGGAGGTCGGCCTGATACCCGGGCGCGATCGCGCCGAGATGCCACAGCCGATGCCAGGTTGCGGGATTGAGCGTGGCGAGCACGACGGCGTCCTCGGGCGCGATGCCGGACGCAACGGCCTCCCGGACCATCCCGTTGATGTGGCCGTTCTCGGCGATGTCCTCCGGGTCACGGTCGTCGGTGCAGAACGCGATCCGATTCGTGCCGAACTCCCGCACGAGGGGGAGCAGCGCCTGCAGGTTGCGCGCCATCGACGCTTCGCGGATCAGCAGCCACATGCCGTTGCGCAGACGCTCGCGTCCTTCCTCCGCGGTGAGCGCCTCGTGGTCGGAGCGGATGCCGGCGGCCGCGTAGGCGTTCAACTCCTTGCCACGCACGCCGGGTGCGTGCCCGTCGACCTGTACGCCGTTCGCGAGCCGGAGCTTGTCGAGCTCCAGCTCGTCACCGTGGATGACGCCCGGGAAGTTCATCATCTCGGCCAGGCCCAGCACTCTCCGGCGGCGCAGCAGGCTCTCGAGGTCGCCGCTCTTCAGCGGGCGTCGCGGTGACTCGAATTCGGACGCCGGAATGCTGGACGACGCCATGAAGTAGAAGTCCAGCGGTAGGTTCTCGCACGCGTCGAGCAGCCAGTGCACACCGTCGGTGCCGAGCACGTTCGCCAGTTCGTGCGGATCGAGCACCACCGCGGTCGTCCCGAGCGGGAGGACGAGGCGTGCGAACTCGTCCGGCAGCAACTTGGTCGACTCCAGATGCATGTGCGCGTCGATGAACCCTGGGACGACGTGGCGACCGCTTGCGTCCACGATGTCGTGGCCGTCGTACTCGCCGAGACCCGCGATCCAGCCGTCCACGACGGCGACGTCCACCTCGAGCCACTCGCGCGTGAAGACCGAGAGCACGCGTCCTCCCCGAACGACGACGTCGGCAGGTTCGTCGCCGCGTGCGACGGCAAGGCGTCGGGGAAGGTCGACTGACATCGGCGAGGCGATTCTCCCACGGCGGCGAAGTACGCTTGGCGCCCGTGGACGTGCTCACGCCCCGCAACCTCGAGGAGGCGTTGCGCCTGAAGGCGGAGCGCCCCGACGCCCTGCCCATCCAGGGAGGAACTGACGTCATGGTCGAGCTCAACTTCGACCGGGCCAGGCCGGCCGTGTTGCTGAACCTGAACGAAGTGGCGGAGTTGCGGGGTTGGTCGCGGCAGGGCGACTCGGTCTGGCTCGGAGCCGGGCTGACGTACGCAGAAGCAATGGCTCCAGAGCTTGCGGCGGCGTTGCCCGCCCTTGCCGAAGCCGCCCGTACGGTCGGCGGACCGCAGATTCGCAACCGAGGGACGATCGGCGGCAACCTCGGCACTTCCTCGCCTGCCGGCGACGCGCTGCCACCGCTCCTCGTGTGTGCGGCAGAGGTCAAGCTCGCGAGCGTGCGCGGCGAGCGCCTGGTCTCGCTGTCCGAGTTCCTCGTCGGCCCGAAGCGCAACGTGCTGGCGAACGACGAGCTGATCCTGGGCGTCTCGGTCGAAGCAGGCGAAAGCAGGCAGACCTTCATGAAGGTCGGGCCTCGAAACGCGATGGTGATCGCCGTTGTCTCGCTGGCCCTCCGCGTCGACGGTGAGGTGCGTGCGGCCTTCGGCTCCGCCGGACCCCTGCCGCTTCTCGTTCGCGGCGAGCTCGACGCGATCGCCTCGTTCCCTCAGCGCATCGCCGAGGCGGCCAGTCCGATCGACGACGTGCGCGGGACGGCGGCCTACCGCCGTCACGCGCTGCGCATCCTCACGGAGCGCGCTCTCGACCGGTGCCTGGCGTGAGGATCCAGCTGAAGGTCAACGGCGAGCCGTGCGAGGTCGACGTCTGGGAGGGGGAGAGTCTGCTGTTCGCGCTGCGGGAGCGGCTCGGGTTCCCCGGCTCGAAGAACGCGTGCGAGCAGGGCGAATGCGGCTCGTGCTCGGTACTGCTCGACGGACGCCTCGTGTGTTCGTGCCTCGTCCTCGCAGTGCAGGCCCAAAGACACGACGTGATCACCGTGGAGGGACTCGCGGAGGAGGGACGCCTGCACCGCGTGCAGGAGGCGTTCGTCGCGTCGGGCGCAGTCCAGTGCGGCTTTTGCACGCCGGGACTGATCGTGGCGACCGCGGATCTCCTCGAGCACAACGCGGATCCGACGGAGGACGAGATCCGAGAGGCCCTCTCCGGGAACCTCTGCCGCTGCACGGGTTACGCCAAGATCTTCGACGCGGTCAGGCTGGCGGCGTCGTGACCGAGGCGACAGCTGTGCCGAAGCTCGAGCTCGGGCGCGTCGGCGAGATCGTCCCGCGGGTCGACGGCATTCCGAAGGTCACCGGCGAGTTCGCGTACTCGAGTGACCTGCAGGCGGCGGGAATGCTCTGGGGTCACACGCTGCGAAGCCCGCACGCGCACGCGCGCATCGTCGCGATCGACGTATCGGGCGCCGTCGGCATGCCCGGAGTGCACGCGGTGCTCACCCACGACGATGTGCCGGGTGCGAAGCGCTACGGGCTCGAGTTCCAGGACCAGCCCGTGCTGGCGTACGACCTCGTCCGCTACTTCGGGGAACCGGTCGCTCTCGTCGCGGCCGAGCATCCGGAGCAGGCGCGGCGTGCCGCGGAGCGGATCCGCGTGGAGTACGCGCCGCTCGAGCCGATCGTCGACCCCGAGCTGGCGACCGAACACGAACCGCTTCATCCCGACCGCCCGACGATGGGTCACGGCTACCGCGACGATCCACGGTCGAACGTCGTGCGCTCGCTCGTCATCCGGCATGGCGACCCCGAAGCGGTGGGCGAGGTGTCCGTGTCCGGCGTGTACGACCTGGGCATCCAGGACCAGGCGTTTCTCGGGCCGGAGTCGGGGCTGGCTGTCCCGGACGGCGAGGGCGGCGTCGACGTGTACGTCGCGACTCAGTGGCTGCATGTCGACCGCGATCAGGTCGCGCCGTGCCTCGACCTGAAGCCCGAGCAGGTCCGGATCCATCTCGCCGGAGTCGGAGGCGCCTTCGGTGGGCGGGAGGACCTCTCCATGCAGATCCACGGCGCGCTGCTCGCCCTGCACACGAACCGGCCCGTGAAAATCGTGTACAGCCGCGAGGAGTCGTTCGTCGGCCACATCCATCGGCATCCCGCGCGGATCTGGGCCGAGCATCGCGCGACCCGGGACGGCAAGCTCGTCAACGTCCGCGTGCGGATCCTGCTGGACGGCGGCGCGTACGCATCGAGCTCGACGGCGGTGACCTCGAACGCGGCCTCCTTCGCGTGCGGTCCCTACGCCGTCGACAACGCCTTGATCGAGAGCACGTGCGTCTACACCAACAATCCGCCGTGCGGCGCGATGCGCGGATTCGGCGCCGTTCAGGTGTGCTTCGCGCACGAGGCACAGATGGACAAGCTCGCCGACGCACTGGACATCGACCCGGTCGAGCTGCGCCTCCTCAACGCGCTGAAGCCGGGTGACACGCTGCCGACCGGACAGCGGATCACCGGCTCGCTGCCGGTGGCGGAGGTCATCCGCCGCGCCGCGGCCTTGCCCGTCCCGGAGGCGGAGGAGTTGCCGCGTGACCCCCTGCGTCTGCCGGGAGGCTCCGGGAACACGACGAGAGGCGAGGGTGTCAAGCGCGGGGTCGGGTTCGCGGTCGGCTTCAAGAACATCGGCTACTCCGAGGGGTTCGACGACTACACCGCCGCGCGAGTGCGGCTTCACGCGGACGGCAGCGCCGAGGTGCACTGCGCTGCGGCGGAGGTCGGCCAGGGTGTCGCGAACGTGATCCTGCAGGTCGCACGCACCGAGCTCGGAATCGAAGACGTGTCTCTGGCGCCGCATACGACTGCGACAGTCGACTCCGCGGGCTCGGCGTCGGCCTCGCGCATGACGTGGATGGTGTCCGGTGCTGTGCGCGACGCCTGCCGGGCGGCGCGCGAAGAGCAGGAGCGGAAGGGCGGTGGGGAGGTCGACGTCGAACGGATCTATCGCCATCCACGTACGACGCCGCTCGATCCCGAGACGGGACAGGTCACCGGAGAGCGGGTACACGTCGCGTACGCGTGCGCCGCGATGCGCGTCGTGGCGGAGGTGGACGTCGAGCTGGGTTTGACCAGGGTCGTCTGGATCGGGACGGCGCAGGACGTCGGCAAGGCCGTCAACCCTCAGGCCGTCACCGGACAGATCGAAGGCGGAACGGCGCAGGGCCTCGGGCTCGCGTTGATGGAGGAGATCCAGACGCGTGACGGCCTGATCACGAACGCGAGCTTCACCGACTATCTCATTCCCACGACGCTCGACATGCCGCCCGTCGTCTCGGAGCTGATCGAGGAGGCGGAGCCCGATGCCCCCTACGGGGTCAAAGGCGTCGGCGAGCCGCCAACCGTGGTCTCGACCGCGGCGATCGTGGCGGCTCTCCGTGCGGCTACGGGACGCGAGCTCACGCGTGTTCCCGTGAAGCCGGACGACATCGTGGGTCTCTGACTTAGTGGCTCAGAGCCACTAAGTCGGTCCTGCGCCCTCCGGCATCGGCACGGACTCGTCGCTCTGAAAGAGGCTGAAGGCATTGCCCTCGGTGTCCTTGCAGCGGGCGAACCAGCCGACGCCTGGGATCGGCTGCTTGTCGTCCGCCTCGCCTCCGAGCTCGCGCGCCTTTGCGACGTCGGCGTCGATGTCCTCGCTTCCGTAGTAGATGATCGGGCCCTGCATGGAGCCGTCGTTCGGGTAGACGGCACCGCCCTGATCGCCCTCCTGGAACATCCGGTAATCGATGCCGGGCATGCCGGCGTCCTGGATCGACCAGCCTCCGACGCCTTCCCAGAACCGCTGGGCTCGGTCGGCGTCCTGCGCAGGAAACTCCACGTGTACAACCTGCTTTCCCATCTCGTCCTCCTTTCCGGCATGAAGCTATACGCTCACGCAACTACGACGAGGGAGAACGGATGGTTCGCGCGATCGTGCTGTACGACGAGGAGCCTGACCCCGCTCGCTACGAGCAACACGCCGAACTGTGCCGCAGCGTGCCGGGTGCGAGCTTTCACCACGGCCGCGTCTTCGGTGCGCCGATGGGCGACCCGCCGTACCGCTACTACGCGGAGTGGCAGTGGCCCGATCGGGAGTCCTTCGACTCGGCTGCGCGCAGCGACGAGTTCCGGATGACGGGGAAGGACGCCATGGAGATGGGCGGCCGCTTCACCGTCATGTTCGCCGAAGTTGACTGAGCCGACGCACCCGCTTCCGAGCGCCCCCGAGGAGCTCGGCTTCGAGTCGGTCGTCTACGAGAAAGCGCCACCGCGTGCGACGATCACGCTCAACCGACCCGAAGTGTTGAACGCGTTCGACTTCCGCATGCTGCGCGAGCTTGCGCGGGCCTGCGAGGACGCGTCCTGGGACGACGAGATCCGCGTCGTCGTGCTCACCGGCGCGGGTCGGGCGTTCTGCGTCGGCGCGGACCTGAAGTCGTGGGCGGCCGACTACCTCGGCAACCCGAAGGAGTACTGGAAGTGGTTCGGCGCATTCAAGGACGCTCACGACCGCCTGCGGGAGATCGGCAAGCCGACGGTTGCACGGATCAACGGGATCGCAGTCGGCGGCGGCAATGAGCTGCAGATGGCCTGCGACCTCGCGGTGATGGTCGAGGACGCGTTCATCAAGCATGTCGGTCTCGAGCACGGCTCGGTGCCTGCTGGAGGTGCGACACAGTGGCTGCCCGTGTTCGTCGGGGACCGGCGGGCGCGAGAGATCATCATGCTCGGCGAGGAGATCTCGGCCCGGCAGGCAGAAGCGTGGGGGCTGGTCAACCGAGTCGTGCCTGCTGCGGAGCTCGACGCCGCCGTCGACGCTTGCGTCGAGAAGCTGGCTGCAAAGTTGCCGCAGACGACGCGTTACGCAAAGCAGCAGCTGAACTTCTGGCGTGACCTGTCCTGGCACGAGACCGTGAACCATGCGCGGGACTGGCTCGCCCTGTCGATGCTCGGTGACGAAGCGCAGGAGGCGGTGAAGGCATTTCTGAGTCGCTCGTCCTCGTAGAGCGCGACGAAGCGATCGCGGTCGTCCTGCTGAATCGCCCGCAGCAGCTCAACGCGCTCTCCAGTCCCCTGATGGAGGAGCTCGTCGCGGCTCTGCAAGAGCTGGATGCGGAGGACTCCGTACGCTGCATCGTGCTCGGCGGCAACGAGCGCGCGTTCGCCGCCGGTGCCGACGTTGCCGAGCTGACGGCGGGAACGTCGATCTCGCTGTATCAGGAACGGCGCATCGACCGGTGGGATGCCATCCGAAACGTGCGCACGCCGCTCGTCGCGGCCGTGTCCGGGTTCTGTCTCGGCGGCGGGTGTGAGCTGGCGATGTCGTGCGACCTGATCGTGGCTTCGGAGTTCGCGAAGTTCGGGCAGCCCGAGATCAACCTCGGTGTCATGCCCGGGGCGGGCGGCACGCAGCGCTTGACTCGAGCCGTTGGCAAGGCGGTCGCGATGGACATGATCCTGAGCGGCCGGATGCTGTCGGCGGACGAGGCCCGCCAGTTCGGTCTCGTCGCGCGTGTGGTGCCGCAAGATTCCTGGCTCGACTCGGCGAAGCAAATCGCCCGCGAGATCGCGTCGAAGAGCCCGGTCTCGGTCCGGCTGGCGAAGGAAGCGGTCGACGAGGCGTTCGAGACGCCGCTCTCGGCCGGAATCGACTTCGAGCGCCGTTCGTTCTACCTCGCCCGCGGCTCCGAGGACGCGGACGAGGGGCTCGCGGCCTTCATCGAGAAGCGCAAGCCTGAATTCCGCGGCAAGTAGCTGGCGCGGTCTCGCGCCTTCTCGAGCCGCCAAGGGCACGTTCGCGAGCGAGAGATTTAATGCCTTAGCCTTCGAGCTCTGCCGGCACGAGCTCGATCTCGATCTCCCGGCCTTCGCGCACGACCCCGGCACGCACGGTGCGTCCGATCAGCTCGTTGACGACGACGCGTTGGAGATCGTCCATGCCCTCGATTGCCGAGCCGTCGAGCTCGACGATCAGATCCTCGGCACGCAGGCCGGCACGATCTGCGGGTCCTCCTTCGACGACCTGCACGACTTCCACGCCGCTGGTGCGGCCGAGCGTGCGAGCGAGCTTGGGCGGCAATGGCCTCGGTCCGCCCGCGATGCCGAGGTACGCGCGGCGGAACCGGCCCTCCGTCATCAGTGCGGCAACGATCTGGCGCGTGGCGGTGTTGATCGGCACCGCCAACCCGAGCCCGACCCCGGCCACAGCCGTGTTGATCCCGACGACCCGACCCTTCCCGTCCGCCAGTGCACCGCCGGAGTTGCCGGGGTTCAGCGCAGCATCCGTCTGGATCACGTTGTCCACGACCCGTACGTTCCCGCCGGATCGAGTTGGCAATGAGCGGCCGAGCGCCGACACCACGCCGGCGGTGACGGAACCGGTGAAACCGTGTGGGTTGCCGATCGCGACGACGAGCTGGCCGACACGCAGGCGTTCCGCGTCGCCGAGCTCGGCGGGCACCAGGTCGCGCGCGTCGACGCGCAGGACCGCCAGGTCGGAGAGCGCGTCGCTGCCCACGACCTCGAAGTCCAGCTCGCGGCCGTCGACGAACGACGCTCGTCCCCGCCCTTCCGTTCGCGCGACAACGTGTGCGGACGTGAGCGTGAAGCCGTCGGGCGTGATGACGACCGCGCTGCCTCCGCCGTCGAGGATGCGCCCCCCGCGCACTCGGCGGGACACTCGGAGATTCGCCACCGAAGGTGCCAGACGCTCCGCGACGGAGGTCACGGCGCGCGAATAGGCGTCCAGCGCCTCGTCCTCGGAGACGTCGGCCGGAGGAGAGGAGATAAAGCTCAGCTCCATCCGGCCAAGCTAGCACCGGTCTTGAGGTCTGAGTCGGCGGCGGGTCGGCGACGCGATCTGAGAGAGTTCGGCCGCCATGGCCGAGGTGGAAACCAGCCGGGAGGGCGCCGTCCTGACGATCACGCTGAACCGGCCGGATGTTCTCAACGCCTTCAACGAAGAGATGCAACGGGGCCTCGCGGCCGCGCTCGAGCAGGCGCGGAGTGCCGACGTACGTGCAGTCGTGCTGACGGGTGCGGGGCGCGGATTCTGCGTGGGGCAGGACCTCACGGAGTTCCGCGAGGCGGCAGGCGACATCGGCGCGCGCCTTCGCGGTGGCTACCACCCGAACATTCTCGGGATCCGAGCACTCGCCAAGCCGGTGGTGGCGGCCGTCAACGGTGCGGCCGCGGGAGCCGGACTGTCGTTCGCATGTGCCTGCGACCTGCGAGTCGCTGCCGACTCCGCGAGTTTCGTGCCGGCGTTCATCAACGTGGGGCTCGTGCCGGACTCCGGCGGCTCGTACTTCGTGACCCGGATCCTCGGCCCCACTCGGGCGTTCGAGTGGCTGACGTCGGGAAGGAAGCTGAGCGCCGCCGATGCCCACGCGTGGGGCCTCGTGTCGGAGGTCGTCGAGCACGCGCAGCTGCCGGCCCGCGCCGCCGAGCTCGCGGCCGAGCTGGCGGCACTCCCGACGCTCGGAATTGCGATGACGAAGCAGCTGATCGACCAGGCGATGACGTCGTCTCTGGAGCAGCAGCTCGAGCGGGAGGCGGAGTTCCAGACGCTTGCGACCCAGAGCGCGGACTTTCGCGAAGGGGTCGCTGCGTTCCTGGA
>JBKPTB010000002.1:0-3907 GCA_046735315.1 Actinomycetota bacterium | reverse complement strand
GGCTGATCGAGTATTCGGTCGAGCGGCTGACGTCTATCGCGCGGGGCGGGGAAGCCACGCGGGAGACTCTCCGTGACTCGTCGCGCTCAGCAACGTGTGGACGCCTTCAGGAGGTTCCGCGAACTCCTGCAGCAATTGGCGAATGAGATGCATAGTGCCGACTCCCCAGAATTCGAACGTAAATCGTTCGCTAACCACCGGATCGAGCGTGAAGCGTGGCTCGACGTAGATCTCCGGACTCGGACCGGTCTTCCGAACATAGAACCGGACGAGTTCAACACCCTCTTGTAGAACCCGTCGCGGAGTGGTTCGATCACGTAGTGCTCACGTTCAGGAACACCAGCAACCGAGTTGGATAACCCTGTGCTTGTCTGCATTTGACAGGTCCTGAAGCACGGCGAAGACATGTTGGTCGATCAGACGCCGCCGTCCGAGGTAGGGCTGGTAACGACGGACGCTCGCGATATCTGCGCGCCGTACTCTCGGAAGCCTCGACGCCACCAAGCGATTGAACTGCTGGCGATCTCGTGCGATAGGAAACTGCACTGATTGCTCTTGTCGTGCCGTCAGGTTCGGAGTACATCCTCGCTTGTACAACGACCAAGCGAGGTGGTCGAGACTGCATCTGTAGTTGTGAACGATGTCTCCGAGTAGCAATCCCCAGTGGACCGGAAAGACTCGGGGAACTTCTGGTCCGGCAGTGATGATCACGCAATGACGCCTCGCGTCGTACTCCTGCGTCATCCCCATCTGAATCTGGACCTGTCCCGCGTTGTGGAGCTCGTTGATGTTGTCTTGAAGGACATCGGCATTGACCACAGCCTGCGCCCACTTCAACCACGCGCTGTCGAACCCGTCCATGTCAAGCAATCATGATGGGGTGACCTCGACGGCGCGATTTCCCAGCGCCGCACGTAGGTTCAGCTCGCTCCGGTTCTCTCTCCTGTTTCCCGGAGCGACGATGAACCCCCTCTGTGTCCCCTGGTAGGGCGCTGTACGAGAGCCGGGGTTGAGAACCCTAGTGCGTGGGGGTAGTAGATCGCCGTCGGCGTCGAAGAACCCCGCGCCAGGTTTTCGCAAAGAAAACCGCTCGGACGGCGGTTCCTCCTCGCCTAAGAGCGCGAAGGGCGACCCGTTGGCCGCCCTTGCGCGCGAATCAATGTTTCCGTTCGGATGTTATGGAGCTAGCTGCACCTGCGCACTGCTTCCGGTGAAGATGAATACCGCGTTGACCGGAAGGGGCGCGCCCGGAACGGCCCCGGTTACGGTCACCTTCACGTAATTCGAGTGCCCGTACATGCCCGAGGATGGCAGTGCTACCTGGACGGTCGCCGTGTTTGCTCCGCCGACGATGCTGATGCCTGTCATCGTGAGCATGCCGCCGCCCACGGACCAGCTTGTGACCTCGCCCGAGGCATGCGCAGCAGCATTTGGTCCGCCTCGTCCGACATGGATGCAGTCGGTCATCTGGTAATCGCCGCTCGTGTTACCTGGATCGAGCTCTGCCCAGAACCAGAAGGACGGCCCAGGTTGAGCGTTGGCCGAGATCTCGACTTGATACACCGCTCCCGGTCCGTATTCAGCCGACGCAGTTGCAGCGAACGAGGCCGCAGTAAGCGCTCCCGTGGCAAGCAGCGCCACGAGCAATCTGTTCAGTCGCTTCATCTCTCCCCTTCTTTGAGGCTATAACCCCGCCTCGGGAGTGTCCTCCGATGTGCGGGGAGAGTCAAGACAGCCTGCCGTAGCAGCTCGCGGTTCGCTTCTTAGTGCGATGGAGCGCAGTACCGGGTCGGGCACAGACGCGCCGCACTCCGCGGCGCCGGACGGGTCGCGCCCCTGGAGCAGGTGAACAGGGAGCACTGACCGACCCTGTCGGGTGCGCAAATTCATCGGTCATGCTGCTCGGGCGTATTCGTGGATCAGTGCGCCGAGTCGGTCGCGTCGCTGGATCTGAGGTGCTGGGTGGGAGCCCACGAGATGTAGTCGGCGTCCTGGCATCGGTGGCGTCAGGTTGAGTGCTCGGTGTGGCCTGTGGGTGTTGTAGTGGTCGACGTAGATGCGCAAGACGCGCTCGAGCTGCCTGCGGCTCACGATCAGGAGCCAGTCGAGGCAGTCCCGGCGGACCGTGCCGACCCAGCGCTCGGCAAAGGCGTTCGCCTGCGGCGCCCGGAACGGAGTGCGGATGATCTCGACGCCTTCGCCCTTGAAGACAGTGTCGAAGACGCGGCTGAATTTGCTGTCGCGGTCGTGGATCAGGAACCGCGCCGGCGTCGATCGCTCGCAGAGCGACCAGGCAAACTGCCGCGCCTGCTGGACGGCCCAACCGCCATCCGGGTTCGCAGCGCAGCCGGCGAGGTGGACGCGGCGGGTGCCAAGCTCGAGAAAGAAGAGCACATAGATCCGGCCGAGCCAGAGCGTCTCGACCGTGAAAAAGTCGCAAGCAATGATCGACGCGGCGTGCGCACGGCTGAAATCGCGCCAACTGAGCTGGACGCGCGCGCCGGCAGGTGGCACGCCCGCCCGCCGCAGGATCTTGGCGACGCTCGTCGCCGAGACGCGCACACCGACACCGCCGAGCTCGCCGACGATCCGCTGATAACCCCACCGCGGGTTCTCACGCGCAAGCCGCAGCACCAGCTCACGAAGCTCCTCCGAGACCGCCGGCCGGCCAGGCCGCCGCCCGGCGTACGTCCACCGTTTCCGCACAAGCTGGCGATGCCAACCCAGCAGCGTGTCCAGGCGAACGAAGAACGACGGCCGGCTCGTCCTGCCCAGCAGCCAGCTAGCCGCGGCCAGGAACACCCGATCCGACTGCTCCAGCCGCGGCCGTGCGACCTGCCGGCGCAAAACGGCCAGCTCGTGCCGAGTACGACGATCTCAAGCTCCTTGAACTCACGCGAACGCAGCCGCAGCGCCGCCACCGCGAGCGCACGCCGAAACAGCAGATACACCAGCGAGACCAACACCAGGCGCCCTCCACCAAGATCGCGAACGAGAAGCGTGACCCTACGGCCCGTCGCTCCGGGCAGCAGGGCCTGATGCCAGTCATGACGGGTTTACGTACCCGACACCCGCCACCGCCGTACACTTGTGGCGAAAGGTGCCCAGGGGCTCCCTCGGTCGCGCCCACGTTCCTTCCTCCCGGGTAGTCGCCGAAGCTGCGGCGTCAAGAGTTGAAGCGCCTCCCTGGGCACCTTCCCAAGCTCGAACCGGTCTGTTGACGCGGCTTACCGATGCCTGCGCGGCGGCGTTCGCGTCAACCGTTCACGCGGGGCCAGCGGGTCGAGGACGCGCTGAAACGCGATCCATGCCCGCCGCCGAAACTGCGGAGAGGGCCGTGGTAGCGGCGGCCCACTCTGAGCGTCCGGCTGCGGCCTCCGGGGCTCAGATGGTTTTGTCACTCTGGCGGCATAACGGTCGCCGTTGTGAAACCGATACGGCCTAGATCTCCTCGTCCTCAATGGCAGCGAGAGCCTCCTGGGCAAGCAGCCTGATCGCCTGAAGCTGCTTCAACAGATCCTCGTCGAGATCCTGGCGCTGTAGGGCGGACTCTGCGAGTCCCACGATCGCGGCAACTGGAGATCGGTAGCGGTGCTGGTGACCTTCCACGTCGGCCATACCGGAGTCTGCGCAGACGCTGGCGACAAGCACAATGGGCCGTTCGGCCTATAACCGATGCGATTCATAGAGGAGCGGTTGCCCCCGCTCACCGAGGTCGCGCTTGCCGCATCTGCGCTTGCCGAGCTTCGGCACGGCGACGTCGCACTTTGGCGGAGTCGCGACAATCGTGTCCGCGTCGACTACGTTTCGACGTTTCGCGGCGAAGGGGTTGAGCCGGATCTCGTTGCCCTGCCGGTCGGACTACGTTTCGACGTTTCGCGGGGATGAGTGTCGGAGCGCGACGTCG
>JBKPTB010000001.1:0-9935 GCA_046735315.1 Actinomycetota bacterium | reverse complement strand
GATCCGCGGTCTTGTAGTGACCGAGCGGCATCGAGTCTTCCAGCCTCGCGTTTCGCTCCTTCAACTCGAGGTGATCCTGGATGACCTTGGCGAACATCGACGGCGTTTCAACCGGCATAAGGGCTCCTGGCGTTGGGGGCGGGGGCAGTAACTGCCGCCGGATTCTAGCCCCTGGGGCGGCGTTTTCCACCGGAAACCGTGAAAGCGACAGTCGTTACGCGCTCGCGACCGGCTCCACGGCCGCCTGCACGCGGTTCTTGCCGGCTCGCTTCGCCTCGTACAGCGCCGCGTCGGCCGCCGCGAAGAGCTCTGAGGCAGTCTTGGCGGGCGGCACGGAAGCGACGCCGAAGCTGGCAGTGACCGGAATGGGCGTCCCATCCACGAGGACCATCCGGCTCGCCAGTGCGGCGCGAACCCGTTCGGCGACCTGAGCGCCACCGGTCAGGTCCGTACCGGGAAGGATGAGCATGAACTCCTCTCCGCCCCAGCGACCGGCCAGGTCGACGTCCCGTAGCGTCTCCTGGAGCAGGGAGGCGAAATCACGGAGCAGCGAGTCCCCTGCGGGGTGCCCGTAGCGGTCGTTGACGTCCTTGAACCAGTCGAGGTCTGCCACCACGATTGCCAACGACCCGCCGAATCGGTCGACGCGGGCAAGCTCGTCGGCCAGGGATTCCTCACACTGCCGCCGGTTGGCGAGGCCGGTCAGTCCGTCCATCATGGCCTGACGCTCGACGATCCTGTGCAGGCGTGCATTGTCGAGGGCGACGACGGCGTGAGAGGCGAGCGAGACGGCCGTCATCCGGTCCTCGTCGCTGAAGTCGTCGCCGAAGAGGATCAGAGAACCGAAGTTGAGCTGCCCGGCCTGCAACGGCACTTCGATCCTGGCAATCCCCTTGTCCGGGTAACCGGATTTCACGAGCTCGCCGCTCATCCCGACGAGAACTCCTCCAGTTGCACTGGTCGCCTCCATCGCCGCCTCCACGATCAGCCGCATCAGCTGCTCGCTGTCGTGGGTCGCGCCCAAGGCCTCGCCGAAGCGCGAGATGACATCGCGCAGACGTCCCCGCTCAGCCTCGAGCTCGTCGAGGCGGGTCTGCAGCTGGAACGCCATCTGATTGAACGTCCGGCCGAGCAGCGCGAACTCGTCGCGACCCTGCACTGGAACTCGTTCCTGCAGATCTCCGCGCGCGATCGCGCGCGCCGCGTCGACAAGCCGACGAATTGTGCGCACGATTGCACGCCCCTCGACATATGCAACGCAAGCCACGAAAACGAGAGCTGCGAGGAGTCCGATCAGGAGCCTGTTCGTAGCGTCCCGGTTCGCCGCGTCGATGCGCGCCTGCGGAGTGATGACGCCGATCGTCGTCGCGGACCTGGTGTCGAGAGTGCCGGCAACGACGGCGCGGTACTTCGTTCCGGCGAAGGAGACAGTGTGCGTCCTCCCGACGGGCAAGTTGAAAGGGCCACGCGCATGCGGTGGGCCCGCGACGATCCGGCCGCCCACCAGCAGAATCACGTGATCGTCCTGTTCCAGACCTGACCGGCCCTCCAGGCGATGCGCGAGCGAAGCGTTGAAGGGGACAGCGGCGACGACGGTGCCGCGCACTCCACTCGCCCCAAGGACGTCGACCCGGCGTGTCACAGCAAGGGGGCTCCGCTTCCCGACTCGGAAGCCGCCTGGCGCCTCGACCGTCAGGTTGGGCCGCCCGCGGAGGATCCGCACGAGCGCCTGCCGGTCGCGCCGAAAGAGTGCACGCTGAAATGCCGGAGTCCGTGCCAGCTTGCCGGCCGTCGCGTCGGCGGACCCAAGTGCCTCCTGATATGCGGCCAGGGTCGCCCTCAGTCCGGCCTGGAGGCGCGCGTCCACGCGGCGCGTCTCGCTCTTGGCCGCGACTGTCGAAAACCCCCAGAAGGCGGCCGCCAGAGGCAGGAGGGACAACAACAGGAAGTAGGCGACGAGCTTGACTTTGAAACTACCCACGACTTCCCTTCAAGTCTCCCTCTCCCCTTGCCGATACATCCCTTGAAAGAGGTATCGACCAGCCAGGGGAGAAACATGAGGGAAACTTGCGCGCGCGTCCTAGCCGCCGCGCTGATGACGGGAGCCATTGCCTTCGCAGTCGGAATGCCGGCTCTGTTCGAAACGGCACACGACCTCGGCCGGTCCTTGCTCACCCCTCCGTCATCACTTCATCGGACCGTTCGCGCGCCGGCCTTCTCCGAGCCGCGCACGACCCGCGCTGGTCGGCCGGGCAGCAACCCCTCGACCGCGAGCCAAGGAAACGCCCGCGCTCGTTCAGCTCGAGAGTTCGTCCAGGCACCGAACCCGCAGGTACGGCGACGTCCGGGAGCCGTCAAGCCTGCCCCGGCAGGCAAGCCGAAGCCGGTGACAACGCCGCCGACCGGGCCCGGCGTGACGACCGCCCCTCAGGTCGGCACTCGGGAGCTCACATCGGCCTCTCCACCTCCGGCCGGGCCACCGGCGACGGCTCGTCCTGTGGAACGGGTCGCGCAGCACCCTCGCCCGACCAAGCCGAAAGGCAAAGCAAAAGGACATGAGAAGGGAGACCGCGCGGCCCCCGCTGCCGAGACCGCTGAGCCGACGACCACCGCGGCTCCTCAGAACGCCTCGCCCTCCTCAACCTCCCAGCCCGAGCAGACGGCGCGGGCCGAGCAGGACGACGACAAAGGCCACGGTCACGGGCAAGGGCAAGGCCACGGCAGCGGCGATGAGAATGCCGCAGGCGACAGCAACGGGAACGCCGGCCACGACAACGGCAACGGCCAGAGCAAGGGGCACGGAGGCTAGGCCCTGTGCGAGGATAGCCGCCATGCCACGCCTCACGAGACGCCTTGGCCCCGTCGGCATAGCCCTGACCGCCTGGGACATCTGGCGCCGCCTTCCACCGAGGCAGCGGAAGCAGATCCTGAACGTGGCCCGAAAGCACGGGCCGAAGGTCGCGTCACGCGTGCTGCGCGCCAGCGCTCGGGCGCGCGCACGACGACGACCCTAGGCTGACGACCCCAGAGCGGCGCGGACGATGCGGTCCTGCTCGCGCAGGTGCGCCGTGGGATAGCCCTCACTCGGGCTGGCCCGCCAGGGTCGCCCTACGTAGGCAAGCGGGATGCCTGCGTCCTTCAGGGGTGCCTCGAGCCGGTGGCGAATCGTCCGCCACGCGCCCATGTTCTGCGGCTCCTCCTGCGCCCACACGACCTCCCGCAGATTCGGGTAGCCGGAGACGAGCTCCGCATACGCCTGCGCCGGGAACGGATAGAGCTGCTCGAGCCGGGCGACCGCGACCGTGTCGGCGTGAGCACGCTCTTCGTGCCCCGCAATGTCGTAATAGACCTTTCCCGAGCACACGACCAGGCGGGTCACCGCGTCGCGCTCGACGGCAGCGTCGTCGATCAGGGGCTGGAAGAAGCCCTGGGCGAGATCGGCGAGCGTCGACGACGCCTGCTTCAACCGCAGGAGTCCCTTCGGCGTCATCACGATGAGCGGCCGGCCAGCAGCGTCGAGAGCCTGGCGGCGAAGGAGGTGGAAGTACTGGCCCGACGTCGAGGGATTTGCGACGCGGATGTTCTCCTGTGCTGCGAGCTGAAGGAATCGCTCCAAGCGCGCGCTCGAGTGCTCGGGGCCGTTGCCCTCGTAGCCGTGTGGGAGCAGCAGCGTGAGCCTCGACGTCTCGCGCCATTTGGCCAGACCGGCGACGATGAACTGGTCGATGACGATCTGGGCGCCGTTGACGAAGTCGCCGAACTGCGCTTCCCAGAGAACGAGTGCCTCCGACGCGGCGACCGAATACCCGTATTCGAAGCCGAGACACGCGTACTCCGACAGCGGCGAGTTGTAGATCTCGAAGGACGCGCCTGCCGCATCGAGATTCTGGAGCGGTGTGAACGTCTCTCCGGTCCGCACGTCGTGGAGAACGGCATGACGATGAGAGAACGTGCCACGCTGGGTGTCCTGTCCCGTCAGCCGGATCGGGATGCCCTCGACGAGGAGCGAGCCGAACGCGAGCGCCTCGGCCTGACCCCAGTCGATTCCACCCTCCTCGATCGCCTGCAGGCGGCGGTCGAGCTGGCCTTTGAGCTTCGGGTGCACGGTGAAGTGCTCGGGAACGCGCAGGAGCTCCTCGTTCAGCTCGCGTAGGCGGTCGGCCGAGACCGCAGTGTCGACGCCGTCACCACTCGAGAACGGAATGCGGTCCTCGTGTGCGTGCGGGACCCCAAAGCTCGCCTTGAGCGCCTCGTGTGCCTGTTTCAGCTCGGTGGTGACCTGACCGGCGAGCGCGTCGGCTTCGCCCTGCGTGACGACGCCCTCGTCGACGAGCTGTCGGGAGAACTGCTCCCGCACGGTGGAGTGCTCTGCGATCTGCGCGACCATGAGCGGCTGCGTGTAGGCAGCCTCGTCCTGTTCGTTGTGTCCGTGGCGGCGATAGCCGACGAGGTCGACGACGACATCGCTCTCGAAGCGCCGGCGAAAGGCGAGCGCAAGTCGGATCGCTGAGATTGCCGCCTCTGGATCGTCGGCGTTGACGTGGATGATCGGCACGTCGAAGCCCTTGGCCAGATCGCTCGAGTACCGGGTCGAGCGGCCCTCGCTCGGATCGGTCGTGAATCCGACCTGGTTGTTCGCGATCAGGTGCAGCGTCCCGCCGGTGGAGTAGCCCTCGAGCGCGGAGAGGTTCAGCGTCTCCGCGACTCCACCCTGGCCGGGGAAGGACGCGTCGCCGTGGATGAGGACGGGCAAGGCGACGTTGGGATCGTGCAGGCCGTAGCGCGTCGAGCGATCCGTCTGCTCCGCACGTGCCCGGCCTTCGACGACCGGATCGACCGCCTCCAGATGGCTTGGGTTGGCGGCGAGCGTGACGGTGATCTCTCCGGCCGGTGTCGAGCGCGTTCCTTCGGCGCCGAGGTGGTACTTGACGTCGCCCGTGCCGCCTTCGTCGGTCGCAACGACCGCGTCGATCGTGCGCTCGCCCTCGAATTCGCGCAGGATCGAGTCGTAGCCGAGCCCGAGCGTGTGCGCCAGCACGTTCAGCCGGCCGCGGTGCGCCATTCCGATGACGACCTCGTGCGCACCGTTCTCGGCCGCGAGCTCGATCGCCTCGTCGAGCATGGGCACCATCACGTCGAGGCCCTCGATCGAGAACTGCTTCTGTCCCAGGAACGCGCGGCGCAGGTACTGCTCGAAGGCCTCGACGCGCGAGAGCTGCGCAAGCAGGTCCTTCTTCTCGTCGGCTGACAGCGACGTCCGGTACTTGCCTGACTCGATTGCCTGGCGTAGCCAGACGCGCTTCTCATGATCGGCGATGTGCTCGATCTCGTACGCGATGGTTCCCGTGTATGTCTCGATCAGACGCGGCAGCGCATCGGCGAGCGTTTCGCCCGGGACGTAGAGCCGCAGGACCGCCGCGGGGACGCGCGCCTGCAGCTCGGGCGTGAGCCTGGGGACGAGACGCTCGGGCTCGAGCGCAGGGTCGCCCGGCGGCTCGGACCCGAGGGGGTCTAGATGCGCCGCGAGGTGACCGTGCATGCGGTGGGCCTTGACGAGCGCCATGGCGGCCGCGACGGCTCCGAGGAGCTCGTCGGAGACCGGCTCGGCCGGGGCGGCAGCAGCCCGGGCGGCAGCGGCCTCAGGCGCGGGCTGCGGTTCCGCCACCTGGGCGGGGTGCCCGTTTCCGAGCGTTTCGAGGAGGCGCGTCAGACCGGGATGAGTGGCCACGACGTCGCTCTGGCCGCTCTCGAACAATCGGCGCCACTCGCTCGGGACCGCGTCCGGGTTCTCGAGGTACTCCTCGAAGAGATCTCGGGCGAAACCCGAATTCAGCCCGTCGACGTCGGTCACTACTGTCTTTGTAGCAACGGGGTCGTTACCAGAGCGGATTGCTCGTGACCACGGCCACAGTCATGCCGATCGCGAAGCACGCCGCCCCGACGGCGACCGCCAAGGTGGCAAGTCTCTCGCTTCGGCCACCGATTCCGATCGCAATGAGCGAGAGCAGGATTCCGAACGGAATGAGACGCAGCGGCCGGTAGGCGACACCGGTGAGCGAGACGAAGATCGAGACCGCCGCGAGAAACCCTGCGAGCGTCTCGACGGGACGGCTACCTCGGTAAGGCGTGACGCTCATCGAGCGGCCTCTTCGCTCACGCCCTGACCGGCGCCCTGCGCGTGCGCGCATATCGTCGGGCCGGCCGGCCGTGCGGGCCGGGCCTGCGCGGATGCGAGCGGGGGCGCCACGGTGTCGGATCGGAGTCGTCAGAGGCGGCCACGAGCAGGGCAGGTTCGTCGGGCTGCCGGTCGGACTTGATCGCCCAGTAGACCACCCAGCAGAGATAGAGGATGGGGATCTTCATGATCACCATCAACCAGATCAGCTCCCACACGGCCGTTCGAGTGTACCCCGGAACTCACCCGGCAACCCGAGCGTCGATTTTGCCCTTGATCAGCGCCTTTCCGTGGGAGTCGTACTGCGTCACGAGGAACACCGCACTCGAACGGGCGAGGTCGACTCCCTTGCTCGTCGCGATCCGAACCGGCAAGGTGCCGAGCACCTCGTAGACCTCGGTGTAGCGACCCTGGTCGACGCCGATCCAGTGCGCACCCACGGTCGGCACGATCCACGCGTACGCCAACGGCTTGCCGTTTCGATCGCGACACGAGATGTCGAGGCGGGGATCGAGTAGTTGGCCAGTCACGAGCCGGCCGGCCGAGCCGCCGCACCACGGGAGATGATGCTCACCGGCGGGATCGACGCCGCCGTCGCAGGCATAGACCGTCTGCTTGCGCCGGTCGGCGAAGGTCAGGCTCTCCGCCGCGACGCCGATTCGTTCGACGACCCGGACATCGGCAGGGATCCCCGCCGGCCGACAGAGCGCGAAACGCCGGCCCAGCGCCGTTCCGGTCAGCACGCGCCCGACCGAGACCACGCTGTTCGGGACAGGCTCGAACTCGGCGGCGGCTTCGCCGTAGAGCAGCTCTTGCGGCGGTCCCTTGGCGCCGTCGCAACCGGTGAGGCAGGCGGACAGCAATCCCAGGACGACCGCCGCACGTCTCAGCCCGTCCAACCCCACCTCCCGACACCGCCGTAACTCGGATCGCTCCGATACGTGCGGTAGAAGATGTTTGTCCCGCAGGCCTCGCACTTCGCTTCGACGATCTGGTCGCCGCCGTAGAGAGAGCGGAAGAACACCATGCCGATGTGGTTGTCGCTCGCGAACGCGTCCATCACACCGGCAGTCGACTTGTTGACCGTGTGATTGGGAGCACCCTGGCCGCTCTTGAAGGCTGCGGCGGTATAGGGCCCGTGCACGTTGCGCAGCGCACGCCAGTAGTACCGGCCGTCGCGCCACTGGTCGGTGGACTCACGCCAGGTCTTGAACGTCAGGCCAGAGCAGTCGCCGCCCTCGCCGTGGGTCGAGGGATCGCCGGGCGCGTCGTACGGATACGAGTCGACGTCGTCGTAGTTCCAGCAGCCGCCGCCCCACTGATAGCCCTCGTAGCGGGCCGCGTTGGAGTAGTCCTGTCCCGCGTCGCGCGTCATCGTCATCATGAAAGTCGGCGTGTCGTAGTTGCAGCCTGCCCAGAAGCGGTGATACGCCTGGGCGCCGGTCGCGGCGGCGAGGACGGCGCCGACGCCGAATGCGACGAGAAACGCCTTCATCGTTGCACCTCCAGGTCGAAGCGGTCGACAAACGCACCGGCAGGCGCCGAGCCGAGCTGATAGAGGGACGACCCGGCCAGGCGGAATCTCGCCAGAGGCGCAGACTCGGCCCACTCGTGCGGCTCGACCGAGAAAGTTCGCACGAGTCCCGTGCGGTCGAGAACGAGTACGACATCTTCGCTGCGGCTCGCGGTGAACGTCTTCGTGACGACGACCACGCGACTGCCGAACGGCTCGGCCAGCTGCACCTCGCCGAGCGGGGTCGAGCCGACGATCCGCCAACTGCGGAGGACTGATTCCCCCGCGACCTCCGCGACTCGGATCTCTGCAGCGCCGCGACGCTCGACGACCAGATCGCGGCCGTTCGCGAGAGGCTTCCCGGTCCGGCCATTCGCGGCCTGCGCCGAGCGCCCAAGCGCCCGCCCGTGGTCGGCGACCGGTCGCCATTGCTCGGACGGCTGCTGCTGCACGACCGGCCCCGCCGGGCCGACGTCGAGCTTCGCCCAGGTCCGATCGGCCAGCGCCTGGGCCCACTTCTCCGACCCGTCGGCCCGGAAGCTTCGAAGGACGGGCGCAGAGCTCAGGCGATCGGGCGGCTCCAAGACGTCGAGGGTCCCGTCGGGTTCGACGGCGAGATCGGCGAGCCCACCGCTCAGCGCGAGGGGCGTTGGATCGGCGCGGCCATCGCGCCAACGTTGCGCCCGCGCGTTCACCTGGTCGAGGAGCGTGACGTGACCCGAGTCGTCGACGTCGAAGGCCGAAGGGCCGACGAAGCCGAGCTCGCGTGACCCGGCAAGACCGGCCTCGCCGGGGCCGCTTCCCCAGCGAGCGTCGACCGCCCGGGCATCGGGTCGACGAGTCTGCCCGAAGGTATGGCCACCCAGGTCGACCTGTGCAAACTGCTGGAGCGGGAGGCTCCGTTGCGGTGCAGCTGCGCCTCCCGAGGGAAGCGTGACCGACTCGCCGGTGGAATCGTCCCGGAGGACCGCGTAGTAGGTGAAGCCGCGATCTGACCCGGCAATCGACCGTGGAAGATCGACGTAATACCGGCCTTCGCGGGAGTCGGCTCCGCGCGTGAGTGCTAGCCGCTCGAACGGTCCGCTCTGCCCGGGGCGGACGTAGACCGCGCCGGAGCCGTCGCACGGCTCGCCGTCGTTCCGCGGCCTGCAGACGATCGCGTACCTCAGCCGGATCGGCTCACCCGGCAACGTGAGGGCCGGCGGGACGTGGCCGCCCTCGACGCCGATGCGCGAGCCCAGCGCGGGCGGACCCGCGGTGGACAGCGCGGTCAGGCCGATGCCCCCGATGATTCCTGCGGCGATCCCGGCCGCTCCCCCCGCGAGCGACCGGATGCATGGTCGACGCATGGGACTCCTCCTGGTCGGGATCGATCCGACGGTACGGGGCCAACTCCGACGCCCGTGTGACGTCTCTGCAAGAGAAGTGCAAAACTCGCGTTAGGCCCGCCGGACAATTGGGGAGGAGGCCCGAAATGGTCGTCGACGACCGCCTACAGGCACTGCTGGAGCAGGGCGAGGAGCTGGGTTGCCTCAACCTTTCCGCCATCAGCGAGTTCCTCCAGGAGGCCGAGCTCGACGACGATCAGACCACAGGGTTCTTCGAACAGCTGGAGGAGCGGGGCATCGTGCTCACCGACGACTGCGCGCGCCCCGACGCGATCGAGAACACCTACGTCAACGGCGACCTCGCGGTGGCGACGACCGATGCCCTTCAGCTCTTCCTCAACGAGGCCGGGCGCTACAGGCTCCTCACCGCCTCGGAGGAGGTCGAGCTCGCCAAGCGGATCGAGCGCGGCGACAAGCAGGCGAAGGACCTGATGATCAACTCGAACCTCCGCCTCGTCGTCTCGATCGCGAAGAAGTACCAGGGCCACGGCATCTCGCTGCTGGACCTGATCCAGGAAGGGATCATCGGGCTGATCCGCGCGGTGGAGAAGTTCGACTGGCGCCGCGGCTACAAGTTCTCGACCTATGCCACCTGGTGGATCCGCCAGGCCGTGCAGCGCGGCGTCGCCAACAAGTCGCGCACGATCCGCATTCCGGTACACATCGTCGAGCGCGAGCAGAAGATCTCGCGCGCGGAGCGCCAGCTCATGGCGAGGCTGGAACGCGACCCGACGGACGAGGAAGTCGCAGAAATGGCCAAGCTCTCGCTCAAGCACGTGAAGGAGGTCCGCGCGGCGGCGCGGGCCGTGACGAGCCTCGACCGGCCGGTCGGGTCCGAGGGCGACACGAGCTTCGGCGA